>JAYTUE010000214.1:0-107709 GCA_043744715.1 Verrucomicrobiota bacterium
AAGTTCATCCGGTGGTTACGGCATGCGCTGCAGGAAAACCTCACGGAAGCCGCCGCTGTGCCCCGCCTCACCACCCTCTATGCCTCACTTTGAAACTCCATCTGTGGACACCGTTGCTGCGGCGGTATGGGGAGAGGACTTGGTTCGACCAGGCACGCTTCAAGTTTGCGATGTTCACAAATCTGGAGGCGGCTGCGATTGTGGCTTATATGAAGCTGAAAGCAGAGTCCTCTCCGTCGGATCGTCGGACCGTTGATGAAGCGCTCAAGCACTTCTGGGGTGAAAAAGGTGGCGAACAAAACGCTCCACCCGATGGCGGCCCCGTGACTCTGCTCGGCAATTCGGGCGTCGCTGAGTAGCCGCCATCGCTGGGCTTGGGTCTCGGTGTTATCGAGCGCTGTGATTATTTAGGACTAGATGAGTGTCACTCATATCGGTCCGGGAGCACTACTTCGCAAACGCCTCGCGCACTTCTCCGGCAATCGTCGCGAGGATCTTGCGTTCGTTGGCGTGGTTCTCGGTGTAGGCCACGAGGACGAACTTCCGGCCGTTGGGCAGTTCTACATAGGTCGCGTCGTGCCGGGTCTGGCTGGTCCAGCCGGCTTTGCTCTAGAGCGTTCCTTGGCCGGAAAGGGCCACAAACCTAGCCTGCCTCCATGAATTGCAGGGAGCGCATCGTGATCGACCCGCTGATCCGCAGAGGCAAGCCCACCATCCGCAGCACGCGCATCACCGTGGCCGACGTGTTCGATTATCTCGGCGGCGGAATGACCGTTCCCGAGGTGCTGGACGATTTCCCCGACCTGACCCCAGACGACATCCAGGCGTGCTTCGCGTTCGCCGCCGACCGCGACCGCAGGTTGAACGTCGTTCCTCATGAAGCGGCTCTTGGATGAGAATCTGTCGCCCAAGCTTCCGCGCTTGCTGGCGACGATCTTTCCGGACAGCGCGCATGTCCGCGAGTCTATCGGGGAGCTTGAGGATTTTCATCGGGTGGAGGCGAAGGGGGCTTGGGTCGCAGGAAGCGGAACATCGTATCGCCGTGCTTCATCGTCTTGCGTTCGTCCCAGTGGGCCGGGATCTCGAGCGTGTCGCGTTTCGTGTGGCCGATGAGCACGAGACCGCCGGGAGCGACGAGGCGGGGCAGGTTCACATCGTCCAGCATGCGTTGGGCGAAGGACTGGGAACGCTTGCCGACGTTTTTGTCGCCGTAGGGCGGATCCGCGAGGACGAGCTCGAAGCGTTCGCCCTGTTCCGCGAGTTGCGCCATGGCGGTGAAGGCGTCCTGAATCCGGAGATGGAGCCGGTCCGCCAAGCCTGCGAAGGCGGCGTTGCGGCGGATGAACTCGGCGTGTTTGGCCGACTTCTCCACGATCAACGCGCTGGCCGAGCCGCGCGAAAGGCATTCAAGGCTCAGCGCGCCCGTGCCGCCGAAGAGTTCGAGCACGCGAGCATCGACCGGCCGGTCGACGAGGCTGTTGAAGATGGCCTGGCGCACGAGATCCGGCGTCGGCCTGACACCGAGGCCGTCCGGGACTTTCAGGATTCTTCCGCCGGCTGTGCCGCCGATGATGCGCATGGGCGCAAGCTACGGGAGAAGGCGCGCGAGACCAAGCGGGACGAAGGATGAACGGAGACGCCTTTCCGATGGTCGATTGATTTCCGGACGGAACGAGTTTTTGTTGGCCGGGTCTTCGCAGGGGCAACTAGTCTTCCGTCTTAAACTCATGGGCAATGATCCGATGATCGAAGTGGCCGACCTGACCAAGAAGTATCCTGGTCGGACCGCCATCGCCGGGCTCACCTTCCAGGTGGGCCGGGGCGAGATCGTCGGGTTCCTCGGACCCAACGGCGCGGGCAAGAGCACGACGATGCGGATCCTCTCCTGCTATCTGCCCGCCACCTCGGGCACGGCGCGCGTCGCGGGCTACGACGTTTTCACCCAGTCGATGGAGGTGCGGCGGCGCATCGGCTACATGCCGGAGAACAACCCGCTCCATCCCGAGATGCGGGTGCGGGAGTATCTCAAGTTCCGCGCCCGGCTGAAGGGCCTGGGGGTCGCGAAGTCGCGCGACCGCGTGGACACGGTGCTCGAACAGTGTTCGTTGACGGGGGTTGCCAAGCGCATCGTCGGCCAGCTCTCGAAAGGTTTCCGGCAACGCGTCGGGCTGGCCGATGCGCTCGTCCATGAACCGGAGCTGGTCATCCTCGACGAGCCGACCATCGGCCTCGATCCCGACCAGCTCCGCAGCGTGCGGCAGCTGATCAAGAACCTCGGCGGCAAACACACCGTCCTCATCTCGACGCACATTCTGCCCGAAGTGGAGATGACCTGCAGTCGCGTGCTCATCATGCGGCACGGCCGCATCCTCGCGGCCGACACGCCGGAGAACCTCGGCCGCGCCATGAGCGGGGCGCACCAGGTGGTCGCCGAGATCGCGGCGACCGAGGCGGAGCTTCGCGAGGCCTTCGGGGATATTCCCGAGTTGAGCGACTGCGACCTGTCCCCGGCCGAAGGCGACTACATGCGTTGTTCCGTGACCGCCACCGATGGCGCCGACGTGCGCGTGCAGATCTACGACATGGCGCGGGCCCGCAACTGGCGGCTCCGCGAACTGACCCGTTCGCGCCTGACGCTGGAGGACATCTACGTCCGTGTGACGCGCCCGGAAAGCGGGGAGGACCGGAACTGATGCGCACCTACTTCGTCCTGCTCCGCCGCGAGCTGGGTTCCTACTTCGTCTCGTTCATCGGATACCTCGTCATCGCCCTGGCCATCGGCGAGATGGGGCTGTGCTTCTTCAGCCTCGTGCAGAGCCTGCGCAACGGCACCACGCCGATGCCGCTGGTGGAGCTCTTCTTCGCCACGCAGTTCTTCTGGCTCATCTTCCTGACGACCGCGCCGGTGATCACGATGCGCCTGTTCGCCCTGGAGAAGGATTCCGGGACCTTCGAGACGCTGATGACCGCGCCGGTCACGGAGCTGCAGGTGGTCATGGCGAAGTTCTCCGCCGCCCTCCTGTTCTACATGATCATGTGGGTGCCGTTTGTCGGATGCGCCCTCCTGGTGCGGCATTTCGTGAACGACCCGTCGGCGCTCGACCTCACGACCATGGCGGGAACGTTCATCGGCCTCTTCCTTCTGGGCTGCCTGTTCATCTCCTTCGGCTGTCTGGCGTCCTCGATGACGCGGAACCAGATCGTCGCCGCGATGATCAGCTTCGCCTTCGGGGTGTCGCTTTTCGTCGTGAGCCTGCTGGCCGACCAGTTCTCCGCGGCGGGCGGACTGGTTAGTGTGGTCTTCCAGCGGATCGCCGTGACCGACCACCTCCAGGAATTCGCGCGGGGCATCATCGACACGCGGCAGGCCGTCTTCTACCTCAGCACGACGGCGCTCCTCCTCTTCCTCACCCACCGCGTCCTCGAAAGCCGCCGCTGGAAATGAACTGATGTCCGAGCCCAAGCCATCTCCCGCCAGTTTCTCCGCCGGCCGCCGCTGGAGCCGCGCCTTCAATTCGGTGGTCGGCATCGTCTCGCTCGTGGCCATCGTGGTCATGGTGAACTACCTCGCCTCCGGCTGGTATCGGCGCTGGGAACTCTCCAAGAACGGCCGGTTCGACCTGTCGCCGCAGACCACGCGGCTGCTGCAGGGCGTGACCAACGAGGTCGAGGTCTTCGTGTGTTTCGAGGTCGAAAAGGAGCAGGAGCTGCATGGCTGGAGCCAGTCGTTGCTGCGCCAGTATGCGAACCTCAACCCGCGCATCCACGTCCGCAGCATCGACCCGAGCCGCGCGCCGGGCAGCGTTTCGCAGATCCTCGCCACCAACCAGCTCGGCACTCTCGCGAACAAGAACTTCATCCTCTTCTCCAGCGAGGGCCGCCGCTGGGTCGTCTTCGCCAACCAGTTGTCCGACTACAGCCAGCCGATCCCGATCACCGGCGAGAACGGACAGCCTGCGTTCGAGTTCCGGCGCACCACCTTCAAGGGCGAGGTCCTCTTCAGCTCCGCCATCTTCGCCGTGACCTACGCCCGGCAGCAGAAGGCCTATTTCGTCACCGGGCACGGCGAGCACAATCCCGAGGGCGTCTCGGCCGACATGGACTACGGGAAGTTCGCCGCCATGCTCCGGGAGCAATACAACATCGCCTGGGACAAGGTGAGCCTGTCGGACACGAACGACCTTGCGGACGCCTCGCTCCTCGTCATCGCCGGACCCGCCCGTTCGGCCTTCACGACCAACGAACTCGCCAAGCTCGACGCCTATCTCCGCAATGGCGGACGCGCGCTCATCCTTGCCCCGAATCTTCCCTACGCCGCCGGCCAACGGAACGGGATCATGCTCAACACGGGTCTCGAGAATTACCTGACCAACTGGAACGTCGGCATCCGCCCCAGCATCGTGCTCGACCGTGATTTCGCCGCGTCCGAGAACGACCTCCTCATCCCGGCAACCCGGCTGAACCATGACCATCCAGTGACCCGGTCGATGGTCGGTTCCGACATGGACGTGCGGCTCGTTCTGCCCCGGCCCGTCGGCCGTCTGCTCGGTTCGGGCGACGTCGCCAGCGGGCCGAAGGTCGAAGTCCTCGGCGTCACCAGCAAGGAGGCGGTCGAGCAGATCACGACGATGGTGAACGGCACACCGACGCCGAAGCTGAACAAGGGCGAGTTCCCGCTGATGGTCGCGGTCGAGAAGGGCGCGATCACCGGCGTGAGGGCCGACCGTGGAACGACGCGCCTCATCGTCATCGGCGATTCGCTCTGCTTCAACAACCAGATCCTCGATTCGGCCGGCAACCGCTTCTTCGCGGGGTTTGCCGTGAACTGGCTGCTCGACCGTCCGCAGGCCATGTTGGAGATCCCGCCCAAGACGTTGAAGGATTACAAGATCACCGCCTCCGCCGTGCAGGTCCGGAACCTCGGCCTCATCATGATCCTCGGTTTTCCCGGAGCGGTCCTCCTTTTCGGCGGACTCGTCTGGCTCCGTCGCCGCCGGTGATCTTCGATTCATGACCGCCAGCAAGACATGGACGCTGTTCTTCGCGGCCGCGATGCTCGCGGGGTTCATCGTCTTCGTCGAACGCCCGGTCCGGATGGAGAAGCTGAAGGTTCCCGTCACGGAACTTCTTCCCGGGTTCACGCCGGCCGAGGTGTCGTCGGTGGAGGTGCGTCATTCCGGCCAGCTGCCCATCCAGGCCGAACGCACGGCGGGCGGCTGGAAGCTGGTCCGTCCCGTCGCCCATGTCGCCGACCCCGTCCGCGTGGGGCTCTTCCTCGGCGCATTGCAACAGCTCCGCTGGGATTCGCACATCCGGCCCGAGGAACTGCTCGCACGGCCGGGGGCCATGGAGGAATTCGGGCTCCGCAGTCCCCGTGTCACGCTGACGATCCATCTTCCCGGCGACCGGCAGGTGCAGCTTCTGATCGGCACCAACACGATCGCCGGCGACCAGGTCTACGTGGGCCAGACCGGAGGCGCCGGCATCCATCTGGTGACGGCCGACCTGCTCCGGTTCATCCCGCAGTCGGAAAAGATCTGGCGCAGCCAGGACATCCTGCCCGCGGAGATCTTCGCGCAGAAATCCATGCGTGTGCGGGCCGCCCTGCGCGGCTTCGACCTGAACCGGGCGGGCACCAATTCGCTGTGGCGCATCGTCTGGCCGTTCGACGCGCGCGCCGACAACCGGCGGGTCGATGCGGGCTTCGACCAGCTCCGCACCAACCTCGTCACCGGCTTCGTGGCGGACGGGGTGAAGGACTTCGAGCCCTACGGCCTGCAAACCCCCGCCCTGGAAATCCTCTTCGGCGAAGGGACCAACTACACGCGCGGCCTGCAAGTCGGATCGGGCCCGACCAACCTCCCGCCGATGGTCTTCGCGCGTCGTTTGGGCGAGCCTTCCGTGTTCCTCGTCCCCAAGGCGGCCGTGGAGGCGTGGCTTGTTTCCCCGACGGAACTCCGGAACCCGCGTCTGGTGGATCTCCCCGCGACCAACATCACGAAGATCGACGTGCTGGGCGAGGAGGCCTTCGCCATCGAACGGCGCGGCACGAATGTCTGGGCGGTCACGGCCCCGAAGTATTTCGCAGCCGACAGCCTGCTGCTCGAGGTGCTGCTCTACGTCGTCACGGAGGCGCCGACCGTCGAGGAGAAGGCGCTGGTGACGGACCTGAAGCCCTACGGCCTCGACAAGCCGCTCGCGGAATACCGCTTCGAGGCGCGGCGCGGCGGGACGAACGAGGCGGTCGCGTTCCAGATCGGCGCGGGCGACGGCGGCCGGCTTTTCGTCCGGCGCACGGATGAAACCTCCGTCAGCGAGTTGTCGCCCGAGATCTTCATCCGGCTTCCGCGCCAGTCCTGGCAGATCGGCGATCGCAGGATCTGGCACTTCGATCCGACGAACGTCGCCTCGGTCACGATCCAGCAGGCGGGCCGCAAAAAAATGCTCGTCCGCAATGCCGCCGGGGAATGGATCGTCGCGCCGGGCTCGCAGGGCTTCGTGAACCCCTTCGGCGTGGAGGAGGCGTTGACGCGCCTCGGTTCGCTGCAGGCCGTCTACTGGACCGCGCGCGGCGATGTGGCGGATGCCTACGGATTCAAGAAGGTGGACTTCAAGCTGACCCTGGGTCTCATGAGGGACGGGAAGGCCGAGAGTCTGGAGATCGAGTTCGGCGGACAATCGCGCCAGCTGCATCCCTATGCGGCCACGAAGATCGACGGGGCGCGGACGGTGTTCGAGTTCCCGGTCGACACCTATGTCAACGCGGTCCGGGAATACCTCACGATCTTCAAGGCCGGAACGGAGACTCCGTGACATGAAGCCGAAGCCCAGCGGACGTCCGTGGCTGCGGCGATGCCGCGTGGTCTTCCGTTGGTGCCGGATCGCCGTCTGGCTGGCGATCCTCGCGCTCATCTGCGCGGTCATCTACGTGACGGAGATAGGCATCCCGGAGTTCGCCAAGGAACGCATCAAGTCGGGCCTGCGCGTGCAGGGCATCGACCTCGACTTCGAACGGGCGCGCTTCCGCTGGCTCCAGGGCGTCCAGGTGGACCTGCTCACCATCGGATGGAGGGGCGTCCCCGGCACGATCACCGCGGCCGAGGCCACGGTGGACCTCGACCAGAAGTCGCTCGCCCGCGGCGAATGGCGGATCGAATCCATCTCAGTCCGCGACGCCGCCATGCGGCTGGTGCCCTCGGAGGCCCATATCCGCCCGGTGGATGTCAGCGAAGTCCAGTTGAAGATCTCCTTCCCGGACACGAACTCCGTCATGCTCGACCGCTTCAAGGGCCGGCTGCGGCAGGGTTCATTCTCCTTCTTCGTCGGCATCACGAACACCTGGGCCCTGACCAACCTGATCGCGCGCCCGGCCGATGTGAGGGTGAAGCCGGCCGGTCCGTTCTCGATGACGAACCAGGTCAACCGCCTCGCCGAATGGATCGACCGGTTCAACCTCGATTCCTCCTCCCACGTCCACATCAGCGTCACGGGGGACGCCGCCGATCCGGAAGGCGTCGCGGGCCTGGTGAAGCTCACCGTGCCCACCATCGACACGCCGTGGGGCCTCGCCAGCAACCTCGTCGTCACGTCCTCCATCCGAGACCTCTTCACGGACGTGACCGAGTCCGGGGTCGATCTCGCCGTCTCTGCCGACCGGGCCTGGACGCCATGGGGCGAAGGCGACGGGGTTTCCGTGAAAGGCCATGTCAAGCCCGCCGGGCAGGACATGCGCCTCTGGGAAGCCCGCCTCGACGTGCGCGCCACGAACGCCAGTTCCCGCTGGGCCACGGCGCGCGCCTTCAACATCCGGATGGACGCGCTGCTCGACACCCGGAACGCCGTGCCGCCCCGGGCCAGCGGCCACATGGACGTGGTCGGGCTGGAGACGAAGTGGTTCACGCTCGGTTCCGGCAGCGTCCACTTCGACCGCCTGCCTGAAACGAACGAATGGGCCGCCGTCACCAACCATCTCACCCTCGGCTTGTGGACGAATGTCCTGCCGCATCGGCTCAATTTCTCGGCGGCGTTGACCAACATCGCAACGCCCGAGCTCACGATCCCCTCGGCCCGCATCACCGCCGGATGGAAGGCGCCGTCCCTGGGCGTGAGCGCCTTCGATCTCGAACTCGCCTCCGGGCCCCTGAGCGGACGCGCGGCCATCGATGTCGCGACGCGTGTGGTCGAGTGGACGGCCGAAGCGAAGTTCGACCTGCACGAGGCGCTGCCGCTCCTGCCGCCCGCGAGCCAGAGATGGCTGACGCAGTTCACCTGGGGCGCGCCGCCGGAGGCCTCGGCGTCCGGCGGCGTCCGGCTTCCGGCCTGGACGAACAGCGCGCCCGATTGGCGCGGCGAGGTGCAGCCCAGCCTCCGGCTGGCGGGGATTTTTTCGGTCACGAACGGAAGTTACCGGGGACTGCCGGTGGATTCCGCGGTGGGCTCCTTCAACTACACCAACCTGCTCTGGCACCTGCCGAACGTGCGCCTGAAGCGGCCGGAAGGCGCGGTGGACCTGGAGTTCACCAGCACCGACCAGGGAAGTCGGCAGACCTTCAAGTTTGTCAGCACCATCGATCCGCAGATTCTCCGGCCGCTCTTTCCGACCAATGCGACCCGCGTGTTCGATCTCTTCGAGTTCCGCACGATGCCGGTGATCGAGGCGGACCTGCATTACTTCAAGGACGAGCCCGAAAAGACGGTCGCGGCCGCGCATCTGGTCATCAGCAACGCGTCCTTCCGCACCCAGTGGGTCGATCGCGTGGAGGCGACGGTGGCTTTCACCAACGGCTTCATCCAGGCGCGCGACGTGCGGGTCGAGCGGGGCACGAACTGGGCGCGCGGCGAATGGGTGGGCTTCGACCTGGGCACGTCGATCCTCACGATCAGCAACGGCACGGCGCAGTTCGAGCTCGAGCCCTTCCTCCGCGCCATCGGCCCGAGGACGTGGAAGACGATGGAGCCCTACCGTTTCCTGGACGTGCCCAAGGCGAAGGTCAGCGGCTGGCTGAACACCAGCGACGTCGACGAGGTCGACCTCCGCTTTGTGGCCGACGCGGGGCGCTTCGAATGGAACCGCTACGCCGTCGACCAGCTCGTCGGCGAAGCCCGCTGGCTGGGACGCTCGCTCATCCTCACGAACATGGCCGGGCGCGGCTACGGTGATGGCACGATCGCCGGTTCGGCCTTCTTCGAGTTCGCCGACCTCGGGCAGACGGACTTCCGCTTCGCCCTGGATTTCGCCGACATCGATCTGCACAGGTTCATGCTCGGCCTGGCGGTGACCAACAGGCTTGAAGGCCTGCTCACCGGGAACCTCACCGTCACCGACGGCTCCGAATGGCGTCCGACCGGCTGGAACGGCTACGGCTGGGCCCGGCTGACCAACGGTTTCATCTGGGAGTATCCGATCTTCGGCATCCTCTCGCCGGTGCTCGACACCATCTCGCCGGGAGCCGGCAAGGACCACGCCCGCAGCGCCACGACCACCTTCATCCTCACGAACAACGTGGCCTTCACCGACGACATGGAACTGCGCGCCGCCGCGCTGCGCCTGAACTACCGGGGCACGGTCGACTTCGAGCAGCGCGTCAATGCGCGCGTCGATGCCGTGCTCCTGCGCGACACGCCGCTCCTGGGACCGCTCCTGAGCCTCGCCCTGTCCCCGTTCACGCGGCTCTTCGAGTATGAGATCACCGGCACGTTGAAGGAGCCGGTGCAGAAGGCGGCCTACATCCCCGGCTTCCTCATGAAGATCCTGACGCCCTTCGACACGTTGAAGAAACTGCTGCCCGAGCCGGAGAACAAGCCCGCCACCGCAGCTCCGCCCGAGGGGAAATGAGCTTGGACGTTCCGCAGCCGGTGCCTAGCGTCCGGCCATGATCAAGCGGCTCGTCCTTGCCTTCCTCCTCATGGGAATCGCCTCCGTCCATGCGGCGGAGGTGAAGATCTTGAAGGTGCTGCCGCTCCATCTTGATCTGAAGGGCCGGCACGCTCTTTCGCCCAGCCTCTTCGACCGCGACGCCTACCAGTCCCAGCTCAAGAGGAACCCGGCCCTGCGGTCCGCGTTGAAGCTGGAGATCCAGTGGAAGGCGCCGAAGAAGTCCGGCGAAGCCGAGATCCGCGTGGAACTGCGCGGCTCCTCCCCGACCGGAACTGATACCGTGACCCTGAAGGAAACCGCCCAGCCGACGGGCCTCTTCAGCAAGTGGAAGTCGGTGAAGCTCGAAGGGGAGGCCTTCAAGAAGTTCGGCGAACTCCTCGCCTGGCGCGTGACAATTTGGCAAGGCGGCCAGCAGGTGGCGGAGCAGAGATCGTTTCTCTGGTAAGCCTGCGACGACTTGGTGTGAGCAGAGAAGTAGTATCGGCATTCTCCGTTTCCCTTCCCCGGAGAAATCCATGGCTCAGCCGGGATCATGCAGTGGAAGGACGAGCCGCGAAGCGGCCTCGGGAAGGTAGGGCAGCGCATCTTGCCTGCCCAGGGCGCTGCCGGCCTGAAATCAAACAGTGCGGGCGGATCAGGATGCCGGGCAATCCGGGAACCCTTGTCACCACGGGGCAGGCTGGAAGCCCGCCCTACTCTCTGCTGCATGAGTCCGGCTCAGAATAGCGACCCGACGGCGGTGCTGATGACTTGGAGCGGGCCGGTGTCCTCGAGGCCTTCGGTGGCCTTGTCGAGCTTCTGGAGGGAGAGCTTGATGTTCTTGAGCAGGCTCTCGTCGTTGACGAGCTTGCCCACGGTGCCCTCGCCCCGGTTGATCTTCTGCATGATCTCCCGAAGGGTCGTCATCGCGAGGGAGGTCTCGTTGTAGAGGGTCTCGTCCTTGAGCAGCTTGCCCACCGTGCCCTGGCCCTTCTCGATGTCGGCGAAGATGCCCTTGGCTTGGCCGAGGGTGAGCTTCAGGTCGTCGGACAGGGACTGCATCGTGCCCTGGAGATTGCTCACGGTGGTGAGGGTCGTGTTGTAGAGCGCGGGGTCGTTGACGAGCAGGCCGACGGTGCCCTTACCTTGGGCGATGTTGTCGGAGATGGTCTTCAGGTTGCCGATGGTGGCGGTGAGCGGGAGCTGGTTCTGCTTGAGGAAATCGGTGAAGGGCCCGAGCAGGTTGTCGATCTTGTCGCCGGTGAAGCTCTTGGTGAGGTTCTCCACGCCGGTCGCGACGTTGTCGAGCCGGGCCATGATCTGGCTGAGGTCGGGCTGCTCGGCGGTCTGGAGGAAGGCCCCTTCGGCGGCGAGGACTCCGGCGGACGTGCCGAAGTCGATGGCGACGAAGTTCTGTCCCATGAGCCCGGTGAACTTGACCGTGGCCTTGCTGTCGGTGCGCACGGCGGTGTTCTTGCTGAAGACGCGGAAAGTGACGCGCACCTGGCTGTTGGTGAGGCCCACGGATTCGACGCGGCCGATCTCGACGCCGGCCATCTTCACCGGGTCGCCGACCTTCAGCTCCTGGATGTTGTTGAAGAGCGCGTTGAGCTTGTAGCCGCCCTTGAAGAAGGAGGTCCCGCCCAGCATCTCGAGGATGATGAAGGCGGCGATGAGCGCGAGGGCGAAGAACAGGCCGAGGCGGGTTTCCAGGGTGTTTTTCATGGTGGGAAAGCGTTTCAGGTCTGCGGACGGGCGGGCTGGCGGCGGACGAGCCGTTCGGGGTTCACCAACTGTTGGATGAAGGGGTCGCCGTGGCGGAGAACCTCCTCGGGCGTGCCGATGAAGACGATCTCGCCCTCGCGGAGGATCGCCATGCGGTCGGCGATGCCGAAGGCGAGGTCGCGGTCGTGCGACACCACGATCGACGTGGCGCCCATGCGGTCGCGGAGCGCGAGGATCTCCTCGCCGATGGTGACGGAGCTGATGGGATCGAGCTCGCTCGTGGGTTCGTCGTAGAGCACCAGCTCGGGCTCGATGACGAGGGCGCGGGCGATGGCGACGCGCTTGCGCATGCCGCCGGAGAGTTCGGAGGGGAACTTCTCCTCCACGCCCTTGAGCCCGACGAGCTCCAGCTTCTCCGTCACGATGGTGCGGATCTCGTCGCGCGTCTTGAGCCGGTGTTCGCTGAGGTAGAGGCCGACGTTCTCGCCGACGGTCAGGGAGTTCAACAGGGCGCCGGACTGGAAGACCATGGCCATTCGATGACGGTCCATCACGCCTTCCCCGCCGACGGGCCGGCCCTCGATCAGGATCTCACCCGCATCGGCCGGCTCGAGGCCGATGATGTGCCGGAGGAGCACGCTCTTGCCGCTCCCGCTCGGGCCCATGATGACGAAGATCTCGCCGGGCTCGACCGCGAAGCCGATGCCCTTGAGCACGGACTGGGCGCCGTAGGCCTTGCGCAGCCCCTGGACTTCTACCCGGACGCCGGAAGTGGAGGTGGCGGAGGACATCAGGAAATCATTTTCCGAAGTTCATCAGCAGGCGGGTGAGGAAGTAGTCGAGGATCAGTATCAGCACGATCGAGTTCACCACCGCCTTCGTGACCGAACGCCCGATCCCGCGTGGGCCGCCGCGCGTGGCCAGCCCCTGCTGGCAGCTCACCGTCCCGATGACCACGGCGAACGCCAGGGTCTTGACCATGCCGTCCACCACGTCCCCGAGTCCCACGACGTTCCGCAGGTTGGAAAAGAAGGCCGCGAAGGAGATGCCGATCTGGATATTGTTCGCGGCCACGAGCGCGCCACCCAACCAGCCTATGAGGATGGAGAGGATGACAAGCGCAGGCAGCGCGAGCGTGATCGCCACGAGCCTGGGGAGCACGAGGTAGTTGACCGGGTTGATGTTCATCGTCCGCAACGCGTCGATCTCCTGGTAGGCCTGCATCGATCCGATCTCGGCCGCCATGGCCGAGCCGATGCGTCCGGCGATGAGGATGGCCATCATCACGGGCGCGAGCTCCTTGCAGACCGAGATGCCGACGAGCCCGCCGATGGCCGAGCCGAGCCCGCGTTCCACCAGCACCGGGCCGGTGTTGAGCGCCACGACTCCGCCGATGAAGAGCGACAGGATGCAGACCATGAGCAGGCTGGCGTTGCCGATCTCGAAGAGCTGCTCGACCACCTTGGTGCGCTGGTTCCACAGGTTTCCCGGCAGCGCCTTCAGCGTCGCCACAAACAGGAGGATGAGTTCGCCGATGTGCCGGAGCATGGTCGTTTATCCGTGAAGGCCGCGAAGAGACGCGAAGATCGAAAGCAAGGTTCCGCAAGCATCTGGAGCACCTTCGCGTTTCTTGGCGAACTTCGCGGATGAAATGGTTCTTCTACTTTGGCTCATTGCCGGTGGTCTTCGCCTTGCCGAAAGGAATGTAGAAGAGCCGCACACGGCGGCCTTCCGGACGAGATTCATATTGGAACAGGCCGAAGAGGAAAGACGCTTTTCTCGTCCCGGGCGCTCTCTCGTGCCGGTAGAGGTTCCAGAGCAGCGACTCGCTGGAGGCGCCCGTCCTGGCATTCTGCTCGGATCGCCAGACCGACCAGAGCGGTGACCAGTTGCGCGGAATGCCGTCGTTGGCCGGGATGAACGGCTCGATGGGGGCGAGCACCTGCAGGCGGGTGGAACCGTCCTCGCGCCGCGTGGAGGTGAAGAGCGGCCAGAGATCGGTCCGGCGCTTGATGATCTCGCCCTCGTTCTTCTGCACCGTGTCGCTGTAGAGGAAGAGGAGGACGCGGGAACGTTCCTTCTCGAAGGTCTCGGCCTTGTAGCTCCGCCGCATCCAGATCGGCCACGCGTAGAACTCGCTGTGCTGCGTGGCGTTGGTGCCCCTGCTGAAGATCGGCCAGACGCGGTTCATGTGCTTGCCCTCGCCCCGGGAAAAGACGACGAGCGGCCACGGTGCGCCTACTTCATGGAACTTCTTCTCCCGGTCGTCCGTGATCGTCACGCCGAGCGGCCAGCCGTAGCTGGTCGAATCCCGCAGCGGCGAACGCATGAACGAATACAGCGGCAGGAGACTCTGGAAGCGGCCTTCGTTGCCCGTGCCGAGACCGAAGCGGGTGTTGAAGAAGAACGGCCAGCCGACGAACAGCTTGTCGTGCCCGCCGATGGGCTCGGCCTCGTCGATCGAGTTGGTCCGCCAGGTGAGGCCCTTCGTCTCGTGGCCGACGACCGGCCAGAATTGCCAGCCCCGGAGTTCGTTGCCCTTCCGCAGATGGAAGAAAGGATAGACGTAGTTGTCCGTCACGACGTCCTTCTTGCGGCTGCGTATCCACAAGGGCCATGCGGCCCATTCAACCTCGTCGCGCAGCAACCGGCCCGTGGTGTGTCCGTAGAATGGAAGGACGGCGAGGTAGTCGTTCGTGCCGGACTTGGACTTCTGGCTGAAGTAGAATGGGAACACCGTGCGCCGTTCGTCGATGTCGCCGTTCTGCTGGGCGTCGCCGGCGAGACTCAGGAGCTGCCCCAGCTGCGAGCGCCATTCCGTGCCGGACTTGATGTGCGTGAAGAGGGGATAGAGGACGTGGATGCTGTCGCGCTCGATCTCGGGATCGGCCATCCGCGTGAACAACGGCGGCACTCCGTAGGTCGAGACGCCGTCCGACTCCTGCGAATACCAGAACGGGAAGAAGCCCTCCTCCCGTTCGCCCAGGTCGAGTGTCAGCCGGAGCCGGCTCCAGAGCGGCCCGAGATTGTCCCAGGCGGAGTCGTCAGCCCGCGCCGAAGACGCGAACGCGGTCCCGATGAGGACCGCGCCCGTAGCTGCGAAATGGCTGAGACCGCGAAACATGCTGGAACGCACGCTTAGTGAACACCCGCCCTGCGTCAAGCGGCCCGAAGGAGCGACGCTGCTTCTCATCCGTTGACCGGACCGATAGGGTCCGCGCGTGCCGGACTGGTTCTACAGGACTGTCTCCCAGCCGATCCTCCTGCGACTGCCGCCGGAGCCGGCGCGGAGATTCGTCCTGTCGTTCATGGCGTCCGTCGCGGCGCTGCCGTGCGGCCTGGGCGGAAGATTGATCGACTTTCTCGGGCACATGCGGCCGGAGGATGGCCTGAAGCGAACGGTCGCCGGAGTGGAACTGGCGGGGCCGATTGGTCTGGGAAGCCTGGTTGATCCCGGGGCCACGGCGATTGGTGCCTGGTCGCGGTTTGGGTTCTCCGTGATCGAGGTCGGGCCAATTTCGTCTCCGACATCCAGTCCGACACGACAGCTTCGGGGTGATCGCAGCGGTCGAACAATAGTGGCGAGCCCCGGACACGCAGGCCTATCCGCCGCCGAACTGAAAGCCCGGCTAAAGATTCTTCCAACCGAGTCCGTGAAGCTGCTCGTCCGCGTAGCCTGTCCGTCGGGCGGCGATGTGATCCGAGCGGTGTCGGAAATCCAACGGACGTGCGTTGACTTGTCCGACAGTGCTTGGGCCTTCGCCATCGAATTGCCGGGTGATGCCGGGTCGGCGGGAGGTTTTCTCGCGGAGCTTGGGGCACAGATGCGAGCCGCCGGGATTTCCACCTGGTTCGTCGTGGTCGCGCCGGAGGTGGCGGTCGATCTCTCCCGGGAAGCCCGAGCAAATGGCGCCGCAGGCTGCATCATCTCGACGACCGTCGCGAGCGAGGCTGGAGGAACTTTCGACCGTCATTCGTTGCCCGCGCTGGGCACGGCCGCCCGCGCGGTGCGTTCGGATCTTGGGGAAGCGTGGGCCATCCTGACTTCCGGTGGCGTCCATGAACCGGTCGACGCCGAGGAGCTGGTCGGAGCAGGAGCCGATGTCTGCCTGATCGATTCCGGGTTTGTTTTCACCGGACCCGGATTGCCCAAGCGCATCAACGAACTGGTCGAAGCTGCCCGACCCCAGGCGCCAGTCGTCCCCGGCCCACCGCCGCGCATGGTCGAACAAAGCTGGTTCTGGGCGCTGCTTCTCGGGACGGCCATGCTCATCGGAAGCGTCCTCGCGCTGGCCATCGCCTCCACCCGAGTGGTGCTGCCGTATGACGAAGAGTTCTGCGGCTGGAGCCGGCCGGAGATCGAGTCGCACAATCCACTGTTACTGCCCTTCCTCGCCCACGATCGCGTCTGCCTGGCGGGCAGCATGATCGCCATCGGCCTGACCTATGTGGGTCTGGCGTGGAACGGAATCCGGCGCGGACGACATTGGGCACGGATCGCGGTCATCAGTTCGGCGGGCAGCGGGTTCGCCAGCTTCTTCCTGTTTCTCGGCTTTGGTTACCTCGATCCATTCCACGCCTTCGTAACGGCCATTCTTTCGCAGCTCTTTGCCTTGGCGATCTTCGGAAAGGAAACCGTTCCGGCTCCGCCAAAGGCGTTGGACCGGACGACGGATGCCGCGTGGCTCCGCAGTCAATGGGGCCAGTTCCTTCTCATCCTGCACGCCATCGCCCTCATGGTGGCCGGCCTGTCGATTGCCGGAATCGGTGTGACGGTCGTGCTCGTGTGGACGGATCTCAATTTCCTCGGGACTTCGCTGGAAGGAATGACGGCATCCAATCCCAAGCTGCTGCCGCTGGTGGCCCACGACCGGGCGACCTTCGGCGGAATGCTCATCGCGTTGGGACTGGCTTGGCTGCTTTCGCTTCTGTGGGGCTTTCGCAAAGCAGAAGAATGGCTCTGGTGGAGCAAGCTGGCCGGTGGTGCCGCTTTCTACGCGGCGGTATTGGGCGTCCACTTCCACGTCGGCTACGTGGATCTGTGGCACCTGGTCCCGGCCTTTGCCGGGGCGGCGCTGATGGGATTGGGGCTTTTGCTGAGCCGCTCTTGGTTACTCGGGGCCAGCGAGAGCCTATGAGGTTCCGGCAGCCTTCTTCTTTTTCCAGGCGGCGATGAACATGCCGTTGCCGCCGAGGTCCTGCGGCCAGATCCAGCGCTGCGGCGATGCTCCGGGGCCGTTCCCGAGCGCGAGCGGCTCGAAGTCGGGATGCGCCGCCGTGAAGGCGTCGGCGACGGCCGTGGTCTCGGCGCGGGAAAGCGTGCAGACCGAGTAGACGATGCGCCCGCCGGGCTTCACCGCATCCACCACGTTGTTGAGCATGGAGAGCTGCACGGCGGCCAGTTCCTGGATGTCATTCGGCGTGGTGGTCCACCGCGCGTGCGGGTTGCGCTGCCATGTGCCGATGCCCGAGCACGGCGCGTCGATCAGGATGCCGTTGCAGCGTCCTTCGGCCGGCGGGGTGGCGCCGCCGTCCCAGAGGGCCACGCGGAAATTGAAGATCTGCGCGCGCCGGGCGCGGATGCGGAGATGTTTGAGCCGCCATTCCACGCGGTCGGTGGCCCAGACGATGCCCTTGGTCTCCATCAGGTCGCAGAGGTGCATCGTCTTGCCGCCTTCACCGGCGCAGGTGTCCCACCAGCGGTCGCCATGGCGGGGCGCGCAGAGGATTCCCACCGCCTGGGAGGCGATGTCCTGGATCTCGAAGAGGCCCTTCTGAAAGGCAGGGGATTTGAACAGGTCGAGCGGCCCGGCGTAGTGCAGCGCCTCGGGCGCGAGTTCATGGGGAGCGTGGACCGAGCCGCGGATTTCGCGGGAGACCCTGGCCGCGGTTCCGATCCGTGCGCGCAGCCAGAGGGTCGGCTCGGCCTGCATGGACCGCAGCCAGGGCGTCCGCACGTCCATCTCGGAGAAGACCCACTCCGGCACGGCCCGCTGCAGGTCGTCGTCGGAGAAGCTGGAGGGCTGTTCGGTGAACCGTCGCGCGAGGTCCTCCGATTCGTGCAGGTTGAATTCCAGCGTCCGGCCCGGCGCGAGGAAGCCGCGCCAGCGGTAGTAGCCGAAGACCATCCTGCTGAGTGCGCGCGCCGTCTCCTTGCCCACATGGCCGGCGTCGCGGATGACGACGCGGAGCACGGCGTCGGCCGGACGTTCCGTGCCGGCCAGTTCAATGACCTTCGTCGCTAGAGGGTAAACCCGTTTGTCCATCGGACGGTCATCTTGGCAGACGCCCGCCCGTGCCAGCAATGGGAAGATTCGCGTAGGCCCCCAAGGGAGGTGCTCTGTGTCGGGAGGAACTCCCTCATCATCGGCGAAACCGCCGGGCGGTTCATGTCCGCGACCATTGATCCGCTCAATGGCAGTGGGCCTTTTATCGATTAACGCTGCCGATGCGGGGATGGATACGGTGCCGGGCATGAAAGAACTCTCCCCGCACATCAATCTGGTCTCGGCGTGGGTCGGCCTGCTGCTGGGATTCGCCTCCGGCGCGCTCATGGGATTGAAGTTCCACCAACCCGACTGGCTGGGCGGTTACGCCAGCTTTCCACGGCGTATGATCCGGCTCGGGCACATCTCGTTCTTCGGCCTAGGGATGGTGAACCTCATGTTCTACTTCGTCGCACGGTCCCTGCCGCAATTCGGTCCGGCACTTGTCGCCGCATCGTGGCTGTTCATCGTCGGAGCGGTCACCATGCCACTTTGCTGCGCGCTCATGCTCCTGGGTCCCGTCTGGAGAAACGCCTTCGCCGTGCCGGTGCTGAGCCTCCTCGTCGGCGCCGCCATCACCCTCTGGAAACTCCTCCCACTATGAAGAAACGCATCGGCTTCATCGCCATGAGCGGCGTGCGGGTGCAGAACCCGGAACTCATCGCCGCCGGTCTCACCCTGCCTGGCTTCGTCGAGCGCAGCAAAGTCATCGCCTCGCTTCCCAGCCTTTCGCTGCTGACGTTGGCCGGCCTCACGCCGGACCACTTCGAGATCGAGTATCACGAGATCGCCGATCTCAAGACCTTGCCCAGCTTGCCGACCCACTTTGACCTCGTCGCCCTGACCTCGCTCTCCGCGCAGATCTACGACGCCTACAAGGTCGCCGACCACTACCGCGCCCTCGGCATTCCGGTGGTCATGGGCGGCCTGCACGTCACGTCGTTGCCGGAGGAGGCCCGGGAGCACTGCACCAGCGCGATCGTGGGCGAGGGCGAACCCCTTTGGGCGCAGGTGCTGGCGGACTTCGACCGCGGCGACCTGCAACCGTTCTACCGGTCTTCGACCCCGGGACTGTTCGATCTTAACACAGCCCCGATGCCGCGCTTCGACCTGCTCGCCCCGGAGAAATACAACCGCATCACCGTGCAGACGAGCCGCGGCTGCCCTCACAAGTGCGAGTTCTGCGCGAGCTCCATCCTGCTTACGCCGCGCTACAAGCTGAAGCCCGTCGAGAAGGTCATCGCGGAGATCCACGCCATCAAACGCATCTGGGCGAAGCCCTTCATCGAGTTCGCCGACGACAACAGCTTCGTCCACCGCGAACACTACAAGGCCCTGCTCCGCGAACTCGCGAAGGAGAACCTCCGCTGGTTCACCGAGGCGGACGTGCGCGTGGCCGAGGACGACGAACTGCTCGGCCTCATGCGCGACGCGGGCTGCCAGCAGGTGTTGATCGGCTTGGAAAGCCCCCGGCGCGCCAGCCTCGAAGGCGTGGAGATGAACTCCAATTGGAAGATCCGCCAGCACGACAAATATGCCGCGGCCATCGGCCGGATCCAGTCCCGCGGCATCACCGTCAACGGCTGTTTCATCCTCGGGCTCGATGGCGACACGCCGGAAGTCTTCGACGACGTGTTCAACTTCGTGCGCGCGTCGGGCCTCTACGAAGTGCAGACCACCTTCCTGACCGCCTTCCCCGGCACGCCGCTCTATCGCCGCCTAAAGGCCGAGGGACGCATCCTGCGAGACCGCGCGTGGGATCTATGCACGCTCTTCGACATCAACTACCGGCCCAAGAACATGACCGTCGCGGAACTGCAGTCCGGCTTCATGGGCCTCGTGAAGCGGCTCTACAGCGAGGAGGAAACCAGCGCCCGACGCCTCGGCTTCAAACGAAGGCTGAAGACCTCCCGGCGATCCGCCCTGCGGACCGGGGCCGATCACGATCCCAACATGGGGTCCTCCCCGGCGTGCTAGTCGGCGAAAAGTTTGGGAGCGGGCCGGGTTGGGCGGCCACTCGCGTGGCCACCCGGTAACCTTCTCCAAAGTCCCAACCCCTGTTCCCTGCCCACGGCACCCTGCCCGATTTCAAATTCCCTGCCGCTCCCGGTTGAAAAGGATTGCCACCCTTGGAGGCGAACAAATGGCGGAAAGGTTACGCGCGTGTGAACTGCTCTTCAGTTGGACAGCGTGGCGTTAGAAACTCGGAGGGGAATTCAACCGTCCTAGCCATGGTCAAACTCCGGCCTCCGCGTAGGCTTTTGCGCCATGACCAACCAGGAACAACGCGCCGTGCTCACCGTCTGCCTTCTCGCCGCCTTCGCCGATGGGGGCGGGGCCGACGTCGAACGCAGCGAGATCAAACGCATCGCCGACGGGTTTTCCGCGCCGGACTTCAACCTCACCCAGCTTTACCAGGACGTGCTCATGCGACGGGTCACCGTCGAGACCACGGTCAAGGAGCTGGCCTCGGAGGATTCCCGCCGCCTCGCCTATGAGATGGCCGTCTGCGTCTGCGAGGCCGACGACGCCCGCAACCCGGCCGAAGACCGCTTTCTCGACGGGCTCCGTCGCGCCCTTGGCCTGGAGGAAACGGCCGTCGCGGGGCCCCGCCGCCTGGCCGACGATCTCGCGGCCCTTCCCCTTGCCGCCGCCACGCCGCCGCCCATCCCTGCCAACACGTCCTCCGCCGTGGCCGAGGTCGAGATCGACCAGACCGTGCTGAACTACTCCATCCTGAACGGCGCGCTGGAGCTTCTGCCCAATTCCCTCGCCACCATGGCCATCATCCCGCTCCAGATGAAGATGGTCTACGCCGTCGGCAAACGTCACGGCTACGAGCTCGACCGCGGCCACATCAAGGAACTCCTCGCCGCCGTCGGCGTCGGGCTCACCTCGCAGGTCGTCGAGGGCTTCGCGTCGAAGCTGCTGAAGGGAGTCGCCGGCAAGTTCGCCGGCAGCTTGGGACGGGCCGTGGTGGGACAGATGACCAGCTCCGCCTTCTCTTTTGCCACGACCTACGCTCTCGGTCAGATGGCCAAACGCTACTACGCCAGTGGCCGGACCCTTTCCGGCGCGCAGCTCAAGGGGATGTTCGACGGCCTGCTCGGCGAGGCCAAGACGCTCCAGAGCCGCTACCTCCCCGCCATCCAGGAACGCAGCCGCAACATCAACATGTCCGAGATCCTCCCGCTCGTGCGCGGGCAATAGAACCCACCGGCTGGTTCACCGCAGGAGTGCGGAGTGCAGTTTGATCCAGCGTTCGGCATCCTCATAGCCGGGGCAGACGGAGGCGACTTCGCGCCAGAAACGGGCGGAGTGGTTCATCTGCCGGACGTGCATGAGCTCGTGCAGGATGATGTAGTCGCGCACGGAGTCCGGCGTCTGGATGAGCCGCCAGTTGAGGGAGATGGTTCCACTGCGGGAACACGAACCCCAGCGGGAACGCTGGTTCCGCACGCTCACACGACCGACGGCCACCGCATGGAGCGCGGCGAGTTCGAGGACGCGCGGCGGGAGTCCTGCGGCGGCCCGCTTGCGGAGGTTTTTCTCGATGGCCGGACGTAGGTCGCCGGTCGCATCGGACACGCGGACGGACAGGCCGGCAAAGAGGACGGCCCGGCCGGATGGGTCCGCTTCGAGCAACACCTGTCCGCCCCGGAAGAAGATCGACCCCCCGACTCGCCAGTCCGTCGGATGCACGGGCCGCGCGGCGAGACGGACGGCTTGGCGTTCGAGCCACGCTGTCTGACGTTCGGCGAAGCGGCGGCCTTCGGAGAACGATCCTCCACGCGGCACGGTCACGCGGGCCGTGCCGTCCTGGCGAAGACGCAGGATGTAGCGGCGCGCCCTGATGCTGCGGATGAATGTCACTGCCACGGCCCGCGCCCCGGCAATCAGCATCTCGCCCGCAGGCGCTGGCTTTTGGTCGGCTGAAAACTGGAGATCCAACTGCATTCTCCGGATCAATCCAGCTTGCGGACCCAGATGTTGCGGTAGCGGACCGGGCTGCCGTGGTTCTGGAGCATCAACGGTCCGGTGGGCGTGGCGCCGGTAAACTTGGCGGAGGTGGTGGCATCGCCCTTCACCGGGATGTGGTCCTGGGTGAGCACGCCGTTGTGGAGCACGGTGAACGAGCCGGGGGCGACCTTGCCGTCGGCGTCGGGCTTGGGCGGGTGGAAGACGATGTCGTAGGTCTGCCATTCGCCGGGCTTGCGGCTGGCGTTCACGAGCGGCGCGCTGTTCAGGTAGAACGCGGAGGCCTGGCCGTTCGGGTAGGTCTTGTTGTTGTAGGAGTCGAGCACCTGGATCTCGTAGCGGCCCTGGAAGTAGATGCCGCTGTTGCCGCGGCCCTGGCCTTCGCCCTTCACTTCGGCGGGCGTGGCCCATTCGATGTGCAGCTGGATCGCGCCGAACTCCTGCTTGGTCAGGATGCCTTTGACGGCGACTTCGGCGTAGCCGTTCTCGATCTTCCATTTAGGCTCGCTGCCGTCCTCGCTCTTCCAGCCGGAGAGGTCCTTGCCGTCGAAGAGCACGATCGCATCGGACGGCGGCGAACCGGCGGTGCCGGGCGTGATCACGGTGGGTTCCGGCTGCTTGGCGGCGGGCGCGGCGGCGAAGGAGATGGCGGCCAGCGACACGAGCGCGAGGCCGGCGAGGGATTGGGGCAATGTCTTCATGTTGGGATGGAGTGTGAAGAAGGTGCGCGGATCCTTCCTCAACGGAATGTCCAGTCAAGAGCGCGCTGCCTGCGTGCTTCAGACGCGTTCCAGTTTCACGGGATACGTTTTGCCCGAGGCGAACTGGGCGACATAGAGGCTGCCATCGGAATCGACGATGAGGTCGTGCGGATGGCGGAAGACTTCCTCCTGATGCGCCATGGGCCGGAGCTTTCCCGAGTCGTCATGGCTCGGCGCGGTGCCGGCGATGTTCGAGACGACGCGGAGAGAACGGTCGAGCACGGAGACGAAGCCGCGGCACTCGCGGTCCTTGGGCCAGCTGTCGCCGAGATGCGCGACGAAGTAATGGTCCTTCACCCTGCGGATCTGGCGCGGGTTTCCGCCGGGCAGGTCGACTTGGCCAATCTTCTTCCCGTCGATGGAGAGGCGCAGGAGATGCTGTTGGTCGCTCATGGCGATGAGCAGCGTGTCGTCGCCGGCGGCGAGGCGGTCGATCATGCCGCCGTGCGGCCCCCAATGCACGATGCCGCCCTCGGCGCCGCCGAAGATGCGGAGGAACTTCCCGTCCGGGCCATAGTGCAGGATGTAGTCGCGTCCGTAGCCATCGAGGACGAAGAAGCCGCCGTCCGGCAGATGCAGCGTCCACGAAGGTTTGTAGTCGGCTTCTTTCGGATACTTCCCGGTGTCCTTCGGCAGCGGCCACTCGTTGAGAATGGTGCCGTCGAGCGTGGCCTTCACGACGAGGTGGCGGTTCAGGTCGGTGATGAAGAGGACCTCGCGGCCCCCCTCCGTCACGAGCGAGAGGCCGTGCGCGCCGGGAAAGGCGGTGCCCCATTTGTGAACAAGCCGGCCCTTGCGGTCGTAGACGATGACGTTGTTCTTCGTCTCATTCGTCAGCAGCAGGACGTGGCCGTCGTGGTCGATCGCGAGACCATGGCAATCGTTGACCGGAGTTCCCTCACCGAGATCGCCCCAACCGGGCACGACGCGGTAACGGAATTCACCCTGCCCCAGCATCGGCGCCTCCGCCGCGCGGACGTAAGGAAACGAAACGGCCGTCGCCGCCGTGGCAACAGCGCTGCGGCGGAGGAAGGAGCGGCGGGAAAGAGTCTTCATGGCTGGCGCAAGGGATCTACCAAGCAGGTCCCTTCGGCACAATGCCCCGGTCTCCGGATTTGCGGCTCGTCTCCCGACATGGGCAACGCCACCTTCGGGCGGCCATCGCGCCCTATTTTCATGAGACCCCTGCTCATCAGTTCAATATTCCTCGCCTTGGCCCCGCTTTGCCATGCCGTCGACGGACCCAAGACCTTCAGTTTTCGTCTGATGCCCGGAGGTGCGGCGACCGCTGCCCCGTCGGACGCGGTCTATTCCGATGTGGCCGGGTTCGGCTTCGAGCCCGAGACGTCGGGATCTGTGGACGGCTCGACTAATTTCAGCAGTAACCCGAAGCCGTTCCTGTTCTCCGTCGCATTGCCCGAGGGCAACTATGACGTGGCCGTCCAGTTCGGGGATCCGGCGGCGGACTCGACGACCACGGTGAAAGCCGAGTCGCGGCGGCTCATGCTGGAGAACGTGCCCGTGGCCAAAGGCGCGTCGGTGACGCGGAGTTTCACGGTCAACATCCGCACGCCGGCCATCGCCGGCGGCGATCCGGTCCGGCTCAAGACGCGTGAGAACACCTACCTTCATTGGGACGAACGGCTGACGCTGGAGTTCAGCGGCGCGCGTCCTGCCGTCCAGTCGCTCACAATCACGTCGGCGACCAATGCGGTGACGCTTTTTCTTCTCGGTGATTCCACCGTCACGGACCAGCCGCGCGAGCCGTTCAACAGCTGGGGCCAGATGCTGCCGCGTTTCTTCAAGCCCGGCCTGGCCGTGGCCAACTACGCCGAGTCCGGCGAGTCCCTGCGCAGTTCCCTCCGCGCCCGCCGGCTGGAGAAAGTCCTTAGCGTCATCCGCCCGGGCGACTTCGCCTTCATCCAGTTTGGCCACAACGACCAGAAGGAAAAGGGCGAAGGCATCGGCGCCTTCACCAGCTACAAGACCGATTTGAAGCACTACGTCTCGGAGCTGCGGAAACATGGCGGCAAACCCGTGCTCGTCACCTCCGTGCAGCGCCGGAACTTCAACGCCGACGGCCGCATCGTCAGCAACCTGGGCGACTATCCGGAAGCCGTCCGGCAAGTGGCGCGCGAGGAAGCCGTCCCGTTGATCGATCTCCACGCCATGAGCAAACCCCTCTACGAAGCGCTGGAGGCGAATGGGAAGGACTATTCTAAGAAGGCCTTCGCGCCCGGCGACAACACGCACCACAACAACTACGGCAGCTACCAGCTCGCCAAGTGCATCGTCGAAGGCATCAAGACGGCGAAGCTGGATCTGGCGAAGTTTCTCGCCGCGGATGTCGCACCCTTCGATCCCGCCAAGCCCGACGCACTTGATTCGTTCAAGGTCCCGGCCAGTCCGAGTGCGCCGGTCTTGAAACCGGACGGAACTGATAAACTCACGCCATGAAGACGCTCTGCGCCCTCGCCCTGTTGATCGGGACACTGATGGTTGCATCGGACGTTGAATCCGCCCCGACACCGGTCGAAGTGCATGGCGCGCTCCGCGTGCAGGGCGGCCGCATCGTGGGCCGTTCCGGCCTGCCCGCCGTGCTCCATGGCATGTCGTTCTTCTGGAGTCAGTGGCAGGGGCAGTTCTACAACAGCAACGTCGTCCATTGGCTGCGCGACGACTGGAACTGCTCCGTCGTCCGTGTGGCCGTCGGCGCAACGCGGGACGGCGTGCTGGGAAATCCGGAGAAGGAAACCGCCAAGGCCAAGGCCGTCATCCAGGCGGCCATCGATCGAGGGATGTATGTCATTGTCGACTGGCACGACCACGCCGCCCATCAGCACCAGGCCCAGGCCATCGCGTTCTTCGAGGACATCGCCCGCACCTACGGCAAGCTGCCGAACATCGTCTACGAACCGTGGAACGAGCCGTTGAAGGACCACGACTGGAGCACGGTCATCAAGCCCTACCACGAAGCCGTCGTGGCCAGGATCCGCGCCATCGATCCCGACAACCTCATCGTCCTCGGCACGCAGAGCTGGTCGCAGGAAGTGGACAAGGCGGCGCGCGATCCGGTGAAGGGAACCAACCTCGCCTACACGCTCCACTTCTACGCCGGCACCCATCGCGAATCCCTCCGCCAGAAGACCCGGACCGCGCTGGCCAATGGCGCTGCCATCTTCGTGACCGAATGGGGCACCGGCGAAGCCAACGGGGCCGGCAAGCTCGACGAAGTGGAGACCCGCCGTTGGTGGGACTTCATGGACCAGAACCGGCTCAGTTGGTGCAACTGGTCCATCACCGACAAAGACGAAACCACCGCCGCGCTCCTGCCCAAGGCTAACCCGCTCGGCGCCTGGTCGATCAACGAGATCAGCCCCTCCGGCCAGCTTGTGCGCGGCGAACTCCGGCGCATCAACCCGCCCCGGGCCGATCCATGAGTTTCATCGCGATGGGTGGATTGGTGAGGTGCCACCGCCGCCAAAAGGGGACATTTTCAAAGAGTCGAGACACAACAGGACGGCATGCTTGACGGTGAATTCACCGAAACCTAGCCTCCGCGACTCGTTGTGGGCTGCCCGGATTCTCCGGCCGCCTTGTTTGGTATTGTTCAACTGAAAGGTCTGATTGTGAATGTAACCGTAGAAACGCTGGCCCCCTGCAAGAAGCTCATGCGCGTCGATGTCGACGCCCAGGCCGTCGACAAGTCGTTCGACGATGTCGCCAAGAATTTCCAGAAGGAGGCCGGCCTCCCCGGCTTCCGCGCAGGCAAGGCGCCCCTCGCCATGGTGACTAAGCGTTTCGAGACGCAGATCCAGGAAGAGGTGAAGAAGAAGCTCATCGGCGATTCCTACCGCCAGGCCGTCAAGGACCAGAAGCTCAACGTCGTGGGCTATCCCGACATCGAGGAGATCCAGTTCGGCAAGGGCCAGACGCTCCAGTTCGCCGCCACCATCGAGACCGCGCCCGACTTCGAGCTGCCGGAATACAAGGGCATCGCCGTGAAGCGCGAATCGACCGACGTGAGCGATGCCGAGATCGCCGGCGCGATCGACCGTCTCCGCGACCGCGCCTCGCAGTTCAACACCGTGGCCCGCGCCGCACTTCCGTCCGATCTCGTCGTCGTGAACTACACCGGCACCGTCGAGGGCAAGCCCATCACCGAGATCGCGCCGGCCTCGAAGGGATTGACCGAGCAGAAGAACTTCTGGGTCTCCGCCGACGGCGAAGGCTTCATCCCTGGATTCGGCAACCAGCTCCAGGGCGCCTCGGCCGGGGACAAGAAGACCATCGAGCTCGAGTTTCCCGCGGAATTCGTCCAGCCCCTGCTCTCCGGCAAGAAGGGCACCTACGAGGTCGAAGTCGTCGAGGTGAAGGAGAAGATCCTGCCCGAGTTGACCGACGAGTTCGCCAAGACCCTCGGCACCGAGACCGTCGACAAGCTGCGCGACGCCGTCCGCCTCGAGCTCCAGAACGACCGCAACGGCCGCCAGAAGCGCGGTATCCGCGACCAGCTCATCAAGCACATGCTCGACTCCGTGCAGTGCGAGCTGCCCGACGGCCTGGTCAACCAGGAGACTCGCAACCTCGTCTACAACATCGTCAACGAGAACCAGCGCCGCGGAGTGCCCAAGGAGACGATCGAAGCGCAGAAGAACGACATTTTCCAGGGCGCGACCATCACCGCCCGCGAGCGCGTGAAGGCCTCCTTCATCTTCGGCCGGATCGCCGAGAAGGAAGGCGTGAAGGTCGAGCAGATCGAGATGGTCCAGCGCATCCAGGCCATGGCCGCGCAGTATCAGACGACCCCCGAGAAGCTGGCCAAGGATCTCCAGGAAAACGGCGGCATCAACCAGGTCGCCGAACAGGTCCTCCACGAGAAGGTCCTCGACCTCCTCGCGCAGAACGCGAAATACGAGGACGTCGCCGCCGCCCCGGCCGCCTGAACGGCCCGGAGAAAGTCCCGCTAGAAATTCAAACGCCCGGCTGCAAGGCCGGGCGTTTTGTTTTTCCTGGAATGGTCAGACTGGCCGGATTTGTGCGGTTCGCTTTAGGGCGGGCTTCCAGCCTGCACGAGCTGCCCTGTTGCGGCGGCAATTCGCCGGGTGCCCGGTTTGGAAAGGCTCAGTAGCCGAGCTTGGCCAGCTCGTCCTGGAGCACGGCCTGGAATTCGACGATTTCCGGCTGCGGCGGGCGGTAACCGGCGACCTTCGTGACCAGGCCGAGCCGCCCAGCCTGGTCGAGATGCCACGCGGCCGTGTTGCCATCGCTGAAGGTCACCTGGCCGCTGACGAGCGCGCCGGGCTTTGTGATGGCATCCACGGAGACCTTCACGTTGCCCGTCATCGGCGGCATGGCTTCTTCGGGCAAAGCACCGGGATCGGCGGCGGCCTCGGGCGGCATGGGGGTTGGACCGGGCGCGGGCGCGGCGGGTTTGGCACCAAGGATCGGCGTGTGCTCGACCGGTTTGTCCACGATCTGGAGCTTGAGGTCGCCGATGAGGAAGCGGACCTCCATGTAGGTCATCGAGACGCCGAAGTCGGTGCCCAGCTTCTTCTGGATGTCGGAGATCGAGATGCCGTCGGCCAACCAGGCGGCCACCTTCTGTTTCTGTTCGTCGGAGAGTTGCATGTGTCTACGGCGACACTGTGGACCACGGACGCCCGCCGACAAACACGAATAGTCGGAGGCGTTCTCGTAGAATCTGTGTGGGCCGTGAGACGCACGGCTTCGTCCCATTGTCACGGGCGGTAAACCGATTTGGTTCCTCGCTGTTTTCAGTGGGTTGGTGGGGCCGTTCGCGCCCGTGGTTGACTGGCCGTTCTCCCTCTCCCAGCGGGAGAGGGAGAACGCGGTCGAGCAGTCCAGAGCAACTCGGAGCCGCAAGACGGGCATGGTTACCCACCGAAAACAGCGAGGAACCCCAAACCAGTTTCTTTCGGCCGTCGGGGTCCTCGACTGTCATCCTGGCGTAGAACACCCCGTTGCGCCGCCAAAGTCCGCGAACGGGGTGCTTGCGGTTATCTAGAACCTTCGAGTAAGAACTGCCTTGTCGTTTGCTGGGTTTGCTAAGCGTTTCAGTGCGTTCCAGAGGGCAGCACTGCAGCAAAAACCGTAGCAGCAGCAGCAACGAAAGGCTCTAGTTGCAGCTGTAAGCATTCATAATCAGGGTTGCGGACGTGGCGAAATGGCAGACGCGCCAGACTTAGGATCTGGTTCCGTAAGGAGTGGAGGTTCAAGTCCTCTCGTCCGCACCAACTCTTCCCTTTAGGCTGCGATCTGCTTGGCAAGCAGGCCCCCTTGAAGAAACAGCGGTTTCGCGTTGTTCCTCCCAAAAACCCAAGCCAGTTTTCGGCACGCCAATGGGATGGAAAGCTACACTCCGAGCAATCGAAGCTGCCGAGAAACGGCTGTTCGCTTCGTGGTCGATGCCTTCAACGGACGTGTGGACGCCATCCTTTCCAGGACGAAGCACGACAACTACGGAACCCTTGAACAAGAAATCCGCGATGCCTTCAGCTTGGTCAACCTGAACGGAAAAGCGTTTCGAGATGCCCGTGTCTTGCCGGCGTATCTGGATGCACGGCTTGCAGAATTGAAGTGGGCGGTCGTGGCTCATGAGCTCCGGCAGAAAGAGCGTGAAGAACAGCGCTTGATCAAGGAGCGCATGAGAGAGGAGGAGAAAGCTCGTCGCGAATACGAACGAGCAATCCAGGAAGCGCCGATAGAGCAGGAAGCGATCAAGAGGGCCCTTGAAAAGGTGCAACAGTCGGCTGACCAAGCAACAGCAGAAGAGAGGGCACGCTTTGAAGAACAGATCTCAAGGCTGAATCAGCAACTCGCGGAAGCAGTGGCCAAGGGTCAGCGAGCCATTTCCATGGCTCAACAAACCCGTGCCGGACACGTCTACGTCATCTCGAACCCCGGTTCCTTCGGCGAAGATGTGTTCAAGATAGGCATGACTCGACGGGTAGTTCCTCAGGATCGCATCAAAGAGCTTGGCGACGCCTCGGTTCCTTTTGAGTTCGATGTCCACGCGATGATCTACAGTCAGGATGCGCCAGAATTGGAACACCAGCTCCATACCGAGTTCGATGATCTCCGGATCAACAAGGTCAACTTCCGGAAGGAATTCTTCCGCCTGCCGATTCAGAAGATGCGCGACATGGTTTCGTCAAAAGTGAGGGATGTCTCGTTCACGATGTTGGCTGAAGCCAAGCAGTGGAGGGAAACCCAGGCCATCGAACGGATGTCTCCTGAAGAACGGCAGAGATACTACGAGCGTCATCATGGGGAGGATGACGGACTGGATGCATGAATCGGCGCTCCGCTTGGAATGATTCGTCTTCTCGCCTTGCCGGGCTTTTCGCTGAACCCTAGAAACCTCGGCGATGTCGTCCACCGCCACCCGCGCCGGAGCCCGCAACGCCAACCGGAGCTTTGATCTCCAAGACTACGTCGCCGAACGCACCGAGCAGGTGAACGCGGCGTTGGACCGCTTTCTCCCGTCGGAAAAGGCCAAGCCCGCCACCATCCACAAGGCGATGCGCTACTCGCTCTTCGCCGGCGGCAAACGCATGAGGCCCGCGCTCACGCTTGCGGCGGCCGAGGCCTGCGGTGGCGACATCTCCGATGCCATGCCGTTGGCCTGCGCGGTGGAGTGCATCCACACCTATTCGCTGATCCACGACGACCTGCCGGCGATGGACAACGACGATTACCGCCGCGGAAAGCTGACAAATCACAAGGTCTTTGGCGAAGGCATCGCCGTGCTGGCGGGCGACGCGCTGTTGACCCAGGCCTTCGAGATCGCGGCGCAATGCCGCACATGGAAACGCTACGACATGCGGACGGTAGTGATGGAGATCGCCAAAGCATCCGGTTCGCTCCAGCTCATCGCCGGGCAGGTCGCGGACTTGGAAGGCGAAGGGAAACCGCTTTCTAAGAAGGAGCTGGAATACATCCACGAGCGGAAGACCTCCGCATTGCTCTGCTGCTCCGTGCGGCTGGGCGGTATGAGCGCGAACTGCACGGCGGCCCAGTTGGAGGCGTTGACCGAGTTCGGCCATTGCGTGGGGCTGGCCTTCCAGATCATCGACGACATCCTCGACATCACCCAGACGAGCGAGCAGCTCGGCAAGACCGCCGGCAAGGACACGCAGGCGCAGAAGGCGACCTACCCGAGCATCGTGGGCTTGGAGAAGTCGAAGAAGATCGCGCAACAGCTGACCGCCCGGGCGTTCGGGGCTCTGTCCGTCTTCAAGGGCAAGGCGGTCGCGCTGGAAGCGCTCGCGGAGTATCTGCTGAAGCGGGATCGGTGATAGCGAATGGCTGGATCAACGACGCTGCTTCCATGGAAAAGCTGCTGGATCGCATCACGGTGAATCCGAAGCAGTGCGGGGGCAGGCCCTGCATCCGGGGAATGCGGATACGCGTCAGCGACGTGCTGGATCTGCTCGGAGTTGGAATGGACGAGCGCGAGATCGTGGAGGAACTCCCGGATCTTGAGTCGGCGGACGTCCGGGCCTGCATCGCCTACGCGCGGCGGCGGATCGATCACCCGGTGATGCTGTCCGGGGCGTAACCAGTTGCTTCCAACTCCATGCCTCGCGTCATCTGGCCTGATGCCCGTCTTTCGCCGAGGATCGCCCGTCGGCTGATCACCGATTTCGTGGCGTTGCTCGAACGGCGTGGTCCTCCTCCCCAAATCCTTTGGCTGACGTGCGGCAACACTTCGGACGCAGCGCCGGCCTTTAGAACATTGCGGTTCCCGCCGTCTTGACCGCCCGCCCTGCGACGGGCCAATCATCCCCGCATGGTTCGTTCGTTCGCCTTCACCACCCAGGGTCGTCTGCACATGCGGGACATCGACATGTTCCTCATGCCGACGCTGCTGGCGGACACCAACCTGTTCCTCTGGGTCGACCTGGAGAATGCCACGGCGGAAGAATCCAAGTTCATCCTGGAGGACGTCTTCCACTTCCATCCGCTGTCCGTCGAGGACTGCGTGATGGTGAGCCCGTCGCCCAAGGTGGAGGAGTATTCGCCGAAGGAGGACGACCGCTTCGCGCCGTATCTCTTCATGGTGATGCACGCGGTGGACTACAGCCGCAAGGACGGCGTGTTCGCGACGAGCGAGCTGAACTTCTTCCTCGGAAAAAGCTTCCTCGTGACCTTCCACGAGACGCCGCTGCGGTCGGTGCATCTGGTGGAGGAGCGTTGTGTGAAGAGCACCCAGCACATCGCCCGGGCGCCGGACCGGGTAGCCCACAGCCTGCTGGACGCGATCGTGGAGAACTACAAGCCGGCCCTGGAGGAGCTCTCCATCGAGATCGCGGAACTGGAGCAGCTCGCCCTGACATCGCCGACGAAGGACACGTTGAACAAGATCCTCCAGGTGAAGAAGGAGGTGCTCCATCTGCGGCAGATCATCGGCCCGCAGCGCGAGGTGCTGGGGAGGTTCGCCCGGGGCGAGTTCAAGATGATCCGCGCCCATCTCGTCCCGTATTACCGCAACGTCTACGACGGGCTCTTCCACATCTCCGAGCTGGCGCAGAACTACACGGATTCGCTGACGGGCATCCTGCAGGTCTACCTCAACATGTCGTCGAACCAGACGGGCGAAGTAGTGAAGCTCTTGACGCTGATCACGGTCATCACCACGCCGATGATGATGCTGGGCACTTGGTATGGGATGAACTTCGAGGACATGCCCGAACTGAAGTGGAAGCACGGCTACGCCATGGTGATGGGCGTGACCGCCGTTTCCACCGGGCTGACCTACTGGTGGTTCAAGCGCAGGAAATGGCTCTGAACCAATTCAGAATGCCAAACGGGCCAATGCAGAATTGTCCGATGCGTCGGCGTTCCGCCTGTCATTTTGAATTCTCCAATCTCCATTTTTTTGGATTGAACCATGGCTCCCAAGACCAGCTTCCTTGACCGCGTCCTCGGCCGGATCGGCCGGCTGGATCCGCAGGGCGTGCAGACCGTGCTGGAGCGGCTGGCGCGAGAGAGGGCGTTTCTGGAGATGCTCTTCAACACCATCGAGGACGGCATCCTCGTGGTCGATGAAGCCGGACGGATCCTCTACTTCAACGAGGGTGCCGTGCGTCTCCTCAACCTTCCTCCGGACGGCGCGGACGGGGAACCGATCACCAAGTTTTTGCCGGAGCTGGATTGGAAGAGGCTCAGCAAACTGGACATCAAGGGCGGACCGCGCGTTGTCCGGCATGAGTTCGAGATCGCCTATCCGGAGCCTCGGTTCGTCCGGCTCTACGCGGCGCCCCTCGATGGCGATTCGAAGGGAAGTTCCGGGCTCGCGCTCATCCTGCACGACGCCACGGAGGCCCGGCAGGAAACCTTCGAGGCGATCGAAAGCGAGCGCATCCAGGCCCTGACGCTGCTGGCGGCCAGCGTGGCGCATGAGATCGGCAATCCGCTCAACGCGCTCCACATCCACCTCCAGCTCATCACCCGCGAATCGAAGAAGCTCCGGCAGGCGTTGAACGGCGGCGTCGGAGAAGGAGCGCTCCTGCGGGGACGAAAGCAGGCTTCCCCCATTGAGGCCGCGGAGATCCTCGACAAGGTCGACGGCTACCTCGACGTCGCCAAGGGCGAGATCACCCGGCTCGACTACATCATCACGCAGTTCCTCCAGGCCATCCGGCCGACAAAACCCAATCTCCATCCCGCGTCGCTCAACGACGTGGTCTTCGACACCCTGAACCTTTTGCGCCCGGAGATGGAGAACCGGGGGATCACCGTGCGGGACAAGTGCGCGCGCCAGCTGGCCCCGGTGCCATTGGATGTGGCGCAGATCAAGCAGGCATTGGTCAATCTGGTGAAGAACGCGATGCAGGCCATGAGCAAGGACGGCGTGCTGACGATGGCCACCGGCCAGACCAGCGAAGGCGTCTGGGTCAGCGTGACGGATTCTGGCGGCGGCATTCCGCCGGAACAGATCAACCGCATCTTCGAGCCTTTCTACACCACGAAGACGAAGGGAACGGGCCTCGGCCTCATGATCGTCCAGCGCATCGTCCGCGAACACGGCGGCCGCATCGAGCTGGAGAGCAACGTGGGCAGGGGAACGGTCTTCCGGATGTGGTTCCCGCTGGCCGAACGCCAGCCGAAGCTGCTGGCGGGGCCGACGTCGCCTTCGACCGGGGGAGCGGCGACTACCTGAAGTCGTGGCCATCCCATGCAGAGACGACGGCCGGTTCGGGCTGACAAAGAATTTGGTAAGCCTCCCGTGCTTATGCGATCTCCGCAGGCGGGCTCAACTGGTTGTCGCACGCTCGCAGGCCAACGCGGCCAACATTGCGGGAAGCTCGTTGGCCGTCATTGGCCGCACGGAATTATCCGGCAGGACGAGGCCGAAGCCATCGCCGTAGGCGGGTCCGTTGGCGACGCAGGCATCCGTGCCGCCGTCAGTCAGTTGCTGGCGCGCCTTGGCAAGCACCCCCTCGCGGCCTCCGTCCACCTCGTATTTCCAGCCGACGATACAGGCTTTTGGAAAGAGTCCGCGGAGCCGGGGAAGAATTTTGGGCGTGGGCACGAGCTCGGCGAAGAGGCGGCCGCTCCGGGTGGAAAACTTGCCCGAGAGAATCTCCGTGAGGCCATCCTCCGGGCTGCCGTCGAAGACGCGTCCGAAGCGGAAGTCGCTCACCGCAGCCGCATGGAACACCGCGTCGGCACCGGTTTGGGCGAGCCGGATGAAGGCCGCTTCCAGGTCGGCGGTGCTGGAAAAAGTTTCCACCACGGTGCCGGCGACCGGCAGCGAATGGGTCGCGGCTTCGCCCCGGAGCAGCACGACATCGTGGCCCTTCGATGCGAGATGCGCGGCCAGTTGCGAGCCGAGCCGGCCGGTGGAGAAATTGGTCAGGCGCCGGACTTCGTCCAACGGTTCGCAGGTGGGTCCGGCAGTGACGATGCAACGCAGTCGCATGGGTGGAGCGTCGGACGCGGAGGCGCGGGAGGCAAGGGCAGGGAACGCGCGTCCTATCTCCTGAAGAACGCGATCAGATCCGCCGGTTCCTGCGGCATGAGCGAGTGCGCGCCCATGGTCATCGAGCGGATGTTGCCGCGTTGCACGGTGGTCTCGTCTCCGCCCGCGATCCGCAATGTGATCGCCGAATCCGTCTCCGCCACGAGGAGGCCCGTCAACGCACGCCGTCGTCGCCATGCCGATGGCAGGCGGCGCATGTCCGCAGGAAAGGAGCAAGGAGCGGCCAGCACCCTTCTCCGGCCGAGGCTTGCCAGACAGGGCTACCGTTTTGCCTGGTCGCGGCGGCCGTGGGCGTAGGCCTCGAAGACTCGTTTGATCTCGTCGCGGACGCGGCGGAAGACGGCCATCTTCTGCTCATCGGTTCCGATGGCATGGGCCGGATCGTCGAAGCCCCAGTGGTGCCGGTTGAGCTGGCCGGGATACATCGGGCAGGCCTGGTCGGCGTTGCCGCAGACGGTGATGACGGTCTCCACGTCGCGTTCGAGGAACGCGTCCATGTGCTTCGAGGTGTGGCCTGAGATGTCGATGCCGATCTCGGACATGGCGGCGATGCCGAGTGGATGGACGTAGCCGGCGGGCTTCGATCCCGCGCTCGCCACGTCGAAGAGCCCGTGCGAAGCCGCGCGCAGGATGCCTTCGGCCAAGTGGCTTCGGCACGAGTTGCCGGTGCAAAGGATGAGGATGAGCGGCTTGGTCTGCGGGTTGTTCATGGCTTGCGGGAAATGGGTTTGAAGTTGAGGGCCTGGAAGTTGGTTGGCGGCACGCCGCACCGGTCCTGCGCGAGGCAATCGGCGTGGCGGATGCCCAACCGGATGACGAAGGCGGCCTCGGACTCCGTCGTCGCTTCGACCGGGAAGACGGAGAGGAACGGCGCCTCGTGTTCGACGTCCACCTCGGGGTCGAGTTCGCCGAAGAGCGGGGCGGCCTTCTCCAAGATCGAGAGCAGCTTGCCGGAGGTCAGACGGTGCGCCGTGTCGTCGGCGTGCCAGGTCTGCATCCGGCAGAAGGAGTCCTCGCGCCGGACACCGCCGCAGTCGACGAAGTGTTTGGAGATGCGGGCGACCTCCGTGACATGGGCGTGTGGCGGGATGGCGGTGCCGGTGGGCAGGACGAAGCGCACGGGTTTCTCGGGATGGAGCGCGAGGCTGGTCTTGAGCCGGGAGAGTTTCATGGGTGAAAAAAAAGGAGCGACTTCATGTCTTCGGAGTTGGCTGGCGGTTGAGAAATGCGCCGACGGGAACGGCAGCGGCCGCCCCGGCGACAGGGGCGACGAGGTAGAGCCACAGATGTTCGAGGTGCCCGGAGATCACCGCCGGAGCGAGGGAACGGAAAGGGTTCATCGACGCGCCGCAGACGGGTCCGGCGAACAGGGCCTCCAGCCCGATCATCCCTCCGATGGCGATGGCGGCGGTGATGCCCTTTTCCTTCGCCCCGGTGGAGACGTTGAGGATGACGAGCATGAGGAAGAAGGTCAGGCCGAACTCGAAGAGCAGGGATTGGAGGATCGAGCCGGAGGGCAGCGTGGATCCGAGCCCGGCATTGGCCGGGAAGGCCATCTTCAGCGCCGCACTTGCGGCCAAAGCTCCGGCCAGCTGCGCGCCAAGGTATCCCGGCACGTCCACCCATCGAAAGCGTCCGGCCAGCGCGAACGCGGTGGTCACGGCCGGATTGAAGTGCGCGCCGCTGGTGTCGCCGAAGCCGTAGATCAAAACCATGACGACCAGGCCGAAGACGAGGGCCACGCCCATGTGGCCGATGCCGCCGATCTGCTGGTCCACGACGATGGCGCCGGTTCCCGCGAAGACCATGGCGAAGGTCCCGAGGGCTTCGCTGAGGAGGCGGCGCATCATCGTTTCTTCCCCGGCTTGGGCGGGCAGCAGGTGAAGCCCACGCAGCATTGCCCGTCCGTGCGGAGCGCCAGCCGCTTTTGCAGTTTGGCGGAGTCGGCCATGAGGGTCTTGTCGGAACCGAATGCCGGGTCGGCTTCGGTGAAGAACCGTTGCAGCAGGCGGGCCACGCCCGCATCCAGCGCGTAGTAGTTCCACTTGCCCTTGCGGCGCACGGTGACGAGTCCGGCATCGCGGATGATCTGGAGATGGGTCGACAGGGTGGACTGGGAGACGTCCAGGGTGTCGCAGAGCTCGCAGACGCAGAGCTCGCCCTGCCGGAGGGCGTGGACGACGCGGAACCGGGTCTCGTCGGACAGGGCCTTGGCCAGTTGTAGAACCCGCTGCATGTGTTGTTCATATCGTGCTATCCCGATATGACAAGGAACAGTTTTGCCCGGCTCATTCCCGGGATTCCATCAGGGCGGTTCCCGAGGTAGGCTTTGGTGCATGGCATCTCGAAGAACTCCGCCGCCGCTTTGCCCGGTTTGTGACGAGCCGGTTCCACGGAACGCGTCGGCCTGCCCGAACTGCGGTTCCGACTGGGAGACCGGCTGGAACGAGGACGGGGATACGTCAGGGCGGATCGGGGTCGATACCGAGGAATTCGACTACGAGGAATTCACCAAGCGCGAGTTCGAGGGCAAGGAGCGGCCCGGTTCCAAGAGGACGCTCATATGGATCGGCTTTTGGTTGATCGTGGCGGCGATCATCGCGGCGCTGGCGTGGCGGTGAAGCGGAGCGCCGGCTTCGTGGACCGGTCAGTTCGGTTTATGGACGGGAGCGCCGACTTGGATCCAGTGGATGATGTCGAGGATCTCTTCGGGCATGAGGTGGCCCTTGCCCACGGGCGGCATGAGGTCTTCGTGCTCCTTGGGCAGAAGGATCAGCCGGACAAGCTCGCTGGCCAGCGGATCGCCGGCTTTGATGGTGGGTTTGCCGCTGTCGCCGCCCTTGGCCCATCCGTCGGACACATCAAGCCTCATGTCCCCCTTCTTCTTCTCGGCGCCGTGGCATTGGTAGCACTGCTTCTGCAGCACGGGCTGCACCTTCTCCGCATAGAGCAGCTCGCCGGGCGTCAAGCCGTTGGAGGACGCTTCCGGGTCGGCGTGGCCTTCCTCGAAGATGTCGCGGATGAAGGCCGGGGCATCCTTCGTCAGGTAGTTCGAGCCGTGGGAAAGGGTGCCGCCCTGGTGGCCCGCGATGCCGAGCGCCACGAGCGTGGTGGCCAGTAGTCCGCGGTAGCTCCAGAGCCAGGCCTTGGAGGCCGGATGGCGGCAGACGCCGATGACCACGCCGCCGGCGATGATGGCCAAGGCCCCGACGCTGATCCCGAACCATTTGTGCAGGCCGAGGGTGTTTTCATCATAGCCGCCTTCCGCCGCGCGCATGAGGCCGAGGGCCGCGGCCACGATGGCGCTGGCGGCGCCGAGGACGGTGACGAACCGCGTGATGCCGCGGAGTTCCTGCGACGGCCGGCGCCAGTAGAGGATCTCCAGCAGGAAGGACAGGGTGACGAAGCCGATCGGGTAATGGAGAACGAGATGGTGGAACGGCCCGAGGAAGGCCCTCCATTTGAACGGCTGCGCGGCATGGCCGGTCAAGGCGGCGGGAGCCGCGTTGGTCGCGGCCAAGACGACGGGGACGGCGATGAAGAGCAGCGCCACCGTGCCTGTCGCGAGATGTTTGCGGTAAGATTTCAATGTGGCGGTCCGGGTCGATGCCCCGTCGGGCGGCATTTGCGCGGCAATGCCATGGACGCTGGAATCGGCGGCTTGTTCGACCGCAAGGGCCGCGCCGGGCCCGAGTATGCGCAGGAGACCAGACGGGACCGCCAGAGGGAAAGTTTCGACCGCTCAGTGGTTCGAGGTGAGGAGCAGCACCTGTTCGAGGGTGGAAGTGCCCTCACGGACCTTGTCGAGGGCGACCATGCGGAGCGTCCTCATGCCTTCGGCCACGGCCATCTTGCCAATCTCGGACGCGCTGGCGCGCTTGATGACGAGCTTCCGGATCTCGTCGGTCACGGTCATGACCTCGATGATGGCGTAGCGGCCGGAGTAGCCGGATCCCTTGCAGCGTTCGCAGCCCCGGCCTTTGAAGAGCGGGACGTTCTTCCACTGCGCCGCATCCAGATCGAGGTCCTCATACATCTTGTCGGGATACTGGACCGGTTCCTTGCAGGTGGGGCAGATGCGGCGCATGAGGCGCTGGGCGCAGCTGAGGATGACGGCGGAGGAGATGAGGAACGGCTCGATCTCCATGTCGTCCAGACGCGCGATGGCGCCCGGGGCGTCGTTGCAGTGCATCGTGCTGAGGACCTGGTGGCCGGTGAGGGCGGCCTCGACGGCGATCTCGGCCGTCTCGGTGTCGCGGATCTCGCCGATCATGACGATGTCGGGGTCTTGGCGGAGAATGGAGCGGAGGGAGGAGGCGAAGGTGAGGCCGATCTCCTTCTTCACGGGCACCTGGTTGATGCCGGGGATCTGGAATTCGACCGGGTCCTCGACGGTGACGATGTTGTATTCCGGGCTATTGAGCTCGTTGAGCGCGGAGTAGAGCGTCGTGGTCTTGCCGGAGCCGGTGGGGCCTGTGACGAGGATGAGGCCGTGCGGGGCCGCCACGGCGGCCTTGAAGCGCTTGAGGGTGGCGGGGTCCATGCCCAGTTTGTCGATGCTCGCGGAGAGGTTCGACTTGTCGAGGATGCGGAGCACGCACTTCTCGCCGTGGACGGTGGGAAGGAGGCTGACGCGGAGGTCGATGTCCTTGCCCGAGACCTTGACCCGCATGCGGCCGTCCTGGGGGAGGCGGCGCTCGGCGATGTCGAGGTTGCTCATGATCTTGAGCCGGGAAATGAGCGCGACGTAGAGGCTCTTGGGCGGCGAAGGCTGGTCGACGAGGGCGCCGTCGGTGCGGTAGCGGAGGCGGACCATCTTCTCGAAGGGCTCGATGTGGATGTCGCTCGCGCGTTCGCGGATGGCGTTCACGAGGATGAGGTTGGCCAGCTTGATGACCGGGGCCTCCTCGCCCATCGTGGCCAGCGCGCCGATGTCGAGCTTCTCGGCCTCCTCCTGCGTGATCTGGAGGTCGCCTGCGTCCTCGCCTTCCTGGGCCTTGAGGAATTCCTCCATCGACGACTGCTGGCTGCCGATATTGTTGATCTTGTCGACGATGGCCTTTTCCGGGGCGATCATCGGCGAGACTTCCAGCTTGGTGATGCGGCGGACGTCGTCGAGGGCGACGACGTTCAACGGGTCGGCCATGGCGACGAACAGCCGCCCGCCGATCCGGGAGACGGCGATCAGCTTGTGCCGGCTCGCGAGGTCGCGCGGGACGAGGTCGAAGACATCCGGGGGAATGCCGGTGCGGGCCAGGTTGACCGGCGGGACGTTGTGGACGCGGCCGAGGCAGACGGTCAGGTCGGCTTCGGTGACGTAGGCCTTGTCGACGACCAGCTTGATCAGCCGGACGCCTTCCTTCTTCTGCTTTTCGACGAGCTCCTCGACCTGCTTGGCCGTGAGAAGCCCGTCCTCCACGAGGGCGTCAGCGATTTTTTCGCCGAAGGTTTTTACGGGGGCGACGGCCATGGTCGGTTCAGCGGTAGATCTTCTCGATGAGCCGGTGCAGGTCGTTCGGCATCGCGAGATACCAGACGATGCGGTAGGCGGTGAATTGCCGGAGTTCCTCCTCCGCGCGCTTGTTGAAGGGGTTCGCCGTGGCGACGAAGAGGGCCTTGCTCATCTTGTCCATGGGGAGCACGCACAGCCGGCGGCAGACCTCGCGGGGGAAGGTCCTGGCCAGATCCACGTCCACGTCGTAGCGGTCGAGGTTGATGAACGGCGTCCGGCCCTGGTTGCAGATGGCCTGGAGCGACTTGTCGACGCCGATTCCGCCGCGCTGGGAAAGGAGCTGGATGAAGGGATCGGAGACCCGCTCGGGCGGCGTGGCGGCCGAGGCGGTCCAGCAGCCGCCGAATTCGGTCGCGGACGCCAGCCGGCCGTCGACGAAGACGCGCTGCATCGAGTCCCGGCCGTCGTCCACGCTGGCGAGGGCGGCGGGTGAGATCAGCTTCTTCCGCCCGAATCCCGTTTCGGAAGTGGAAGAGCCGGCCGTGCCGGCCGTGTTTTGGCCCGCGCCGGCCAGTGCCGCGTTCTTGGAGATCTGCCCCATGGCGGCGACGACCTCGGGATCATCCGGCTGGGACTGGAGGATGGTCTCGTATTCGAGGAGCGCCGAGGAGAGCTGCCCGAGCTGGACATAGGCCGCCGCGAGCCGTTTGGACGTCACGACCACGTCCTGGGTGCGGCCCAGCTTCAGATACGCTTCCTTCAGTATCTCCAGCGACTGGTTGTCGAGAGGCTGCTCCTTCGTGATGACCTCGAACATCTCGATGGTCTGACGAAGCTGCGCCTCTTCACCTGGTGTCAGATTGCCTAGCATTCTCTCAATCCCTAAAGCCCGGCGAGGAGAGATCCCTCCCCGCCCGTGCAACGCACCGCGGAATTCGTCCGCAGTCGCCGGTTCATCGGAAGCGCGGAAGATGCACTTAACCGGAACCCTTCGCCTCATGCCGATCCTCCGTTGTCCCACGGCGGCCGATCTCCCCGGAGCAGGGGCATTGGCCGGGGATTGAACACCTTGGAGGCGGGGTGCGTCTGTCTTCTGCGCTTACGCTCCGGCCGGGTAATCTCAGTTGCCCGGCCGAACCACCGCCCGCTACCTTGTCAGACCCGTGCCACGCAACTTACAGACCATATTGCTCCGTGCCGCCTCCGGCGGATTCGCCGCCATGATCGGCCTCCTTGCCGTCGGCTGCCAACGGGAGGAAGTCCGCGTCTACCGTGTTCCCAAGGAACAGCTCGCGTCCAATCCGGCCATGGACGCGCCCTCCGGGAACGCCACCCCCAAGATAGGCTGGCAGATGCCCGACAGATGGCAGGCCAAGCCCGCCGACGGCATGCGCCTCGGCAGCTTCAGCGTAAAGGGCGCCGACGGGACCGTGGCGGACGTCTCCGTCATCCCGCTCGCGGGCGAGGCTGGCTCCGTCGACTCGAACATCAACCGCTGGCGCGGCCAGATGGGACTGCCCGAGGTGAGCAAGGAAGATGCCGCCAAACTCGGCGAGGCCGTTTCCATCGCCGGCAGCGACGCTCGTCTGTTCGACTTTGCGGGAACTCCTTCCGGCAAATCCAAGCCGGAGCGGATGCTCGTGGCCATGTTGGAACGGGTGGAGATGAACTGGTTCTTCAAGATGCAGGGCGACGACGCGTTGGTCGCCTCTCGGCGCGACGAATTCGTCGTCTTCCTCAAGTCCGTGCGCTTCCAGGCTGAGACGGAAATTCCGGCCGAGACCGCCTCTCCCGCGCCCGCTTCGTCCTCGTGGAAGATTCCTTCGGGCTGGTCCGAGATCGCGCCCGGTCCCATGCAGCAGGCGAAGTTCACCGCCGGCGGCAAGGCCGAGGTCGCCATCAGCATCTTCCCCGGGCAGGCCGGCGGGCTCTTGATCAACGTCAACCGCTGGCGCGGCCAGGTGGGTCTCGGCCCAGTGGACGAGGCCGCCCTCCCCAATCTCGTCCAGCAGGCCGACTCGCCTTCGGGCAAGATCGCCATCGTCGACATCAAGTCGGCCGACGGTTCCAAACGCCTTGTCGCGGCCATCGCCATGCGCGGTTCCGAGTCGTGGTATTTCAAGCTGCTCGGCGACGCCCCCACGGTCGAAAAAGAACGCGCTGCGTTCGTGAAATTCTCCGGAGACCCCCGCTGACATGAAGCGCCTCGTTTCAATCCTCACCTCGCTCCGGCTGACGATCGTCCTGCTGTCGCTGTCCACCTTGCTGGTCTTTGTCGGCACGATCGCCCAGGCCAAATACGGCCTCTACGACGCGCAGGACAAGTTCTTCAAGAGCTTCTTCGTCCTGTGGAACGGCATCCCCGTTCTGCCTGGCGGGTATCTCCTTGGATCGCTGCTCGCCATCAACCTTGTCGCCGCCCAGGCGAAACGCACCGAGCTCACCAAGAAGAAGGCCGGACTGATCATGATCCACACCGGGATCGTCCTGCTGCTCGTCGGCCAGCTGGCGACGGACATGATGTCCACCGAAAGCCAGATGCAGCTCTTCGAAGGCGACACGAAGAACTACTCCGAGGACTTCCGCGCCAACGAACTCGCGATCATCGACACCTCCGACCCGAAGGAAGACCAGGTCGTGGCCATTCCGGAATCGCTCCTCGCGAAGAAGAAGGACATCGGCTCCCCGGCCCTGCCGTTCAACGTGCGGGTGAAGGAATACTGGGCCAACGCCGACCTGCTGCGCTCGGGTTCCAGCGACGCCGTTCCGGCCAATGCGACCGATGGCTTCCTCAAGAACGCCTACGTCCTGCCGAAACCCCCGGCCAAGGACATGGACAGCCGCAGCATGCCCGCCGCGCTCGTCGAGCTGACCGACAAGGCCGGCAAATCCCTCGGAAGCTGGCTCATCGCCGCCGGCATCCGGTCGGACGACGTCGCGAAAGTCGACGGCAAGGATTACCGCCTCTCGCTGCGATTCACCCGGCACTACAAGGATTTCCAGCTCAGCCTGCTCAAGGCCACCCACGAAAAGTATAGCGGCACGGAGATCCCCAAGAACTTCGCCAGCCGCGTGCGGGTGCAGATGAACAACAACCCCGAGGTTCGTGAAACCATCATCTACATGAATAACCCCCTCCGCTGGGCGGGCTACACGTTCTTCCAGTATCAGATGGCGGCCGACGAGTTCGCCCTCCGGCAGATGAAAATGGACCGCGCCTCCTCCACCTTCCAGGTCGTGAAGAATCCAGGTTGGATCACCCCCTACGTCGCCTGCGTCCTGGTCGGGGTTGGCCTGTGTTGGCAGTTCGGCTTCCACCTCTTTGGATTCCTCCGCCGCAGAAAACTCGCCGCCGCATGAAAGCGCTCACCAAACATCTCCACTGGATCCTCGCCGCCGTCTTCGGGCTCTGGTTCGTCTCCACACTCCGGCCCAGGACCGACGCCGGCATCAGGGCGAACGAATTCGGGCAGCTGCCCGTGTTGTTCAACGGCCGCATCCAGCCGTGGGATTCCGTCGCGCGCAATTCGCTGCTCCAGATCCGCGAAAAACAGGCACTGGCCTACGAGCTCCGCAATGGAGCAGGCGAGGTCACCTACAAGACCAACCTCGCCGCGCTCCAGTGGATGATGGAGGTCATGTTCACGCCCGAGGCCGCCGACGCCCGGCCCGTCTTCCGTATCGACCATCCGGATGTGAAGGGTCTTCTCGGATTGAACATCGAGGAGAAGCATTTCGCCTGGAAGGATCTTGAGCCGAGCTGGCAGAAGTTCTACTCGCAGGCCACCAACTCTTCCCGGATCGAGTCCTCGCTCCGCACGCCCTACGACCAAGGCCTCCTCAAGCTGCTCAACGCCGCCAAGGTCTACCTCAACCTCAAGGCATCCGTGACCTCGCCGCAGATCCGTGAACCGCTGGAAGACCTGATCTCATTCCTCAAATCCATCGAACCCGGCCGCGCCGCCGCCCTGGCCCAGCAGGCGGGAAAGACGGACTACGACGAGGCCGCGCTCAGCACCCTGGTCGGTCATCTCGGCAACTACGACATGATGGCGAACCTCTCGTCCGTCCTCGCCGTCCCGCCGCTCCATGTCGGACACGAGAGCCACGACGGCCACGCCGGGCATGACTGGACCGGCATGGGTGCGACGCTGATGGGTATGGCGCGCGGCGAGAAGCTGCATGAGGCGGTGAAATTCTATGCCGCGATGGCCAGCAACTTCCGGTCGGGCAACGCCGAGAAGTTCAACAGCGCCCTCGCCGACTACCAGTCCCTCCTCGGGAAGGATTTCGTGAAGGAAACGAAGAAGGGCCGGATGGAGGCGTTCTTCAACCAGATGGAACCGTTCTACAAGTCGAACATCGTCTACGTGACCGCGCTGCTGCTGGGCCTGCTCTACTGGATCGTTCCCACCGAATGGGCCCGTCGCTCCGCCTTCTGGCTCAGCGTGCTGGGGCTGGTCATCCACACCGCCGGCCTGATCTTCCGCATGGTCCTCGAAGGCCGTCCTCCCGTCACCAACCTCTACTCCTCCGCCATCTTCATCGGGTGGGGTTCCGTCATCCTTGGCCTTGTCCTGGAGCGCTTCTACAAGGACGCCATCGGCATCGTCGTCGCCTCCTTCATCGGATTCGTCACGCTCGTGGTGGCGCACAACCTCTCCCTCGGCGGCGACACGATGGAGATGATGCGCGCCGTGCTGGACACGAACTTCTGGCTGGCCACGCACGTCGTCATCGTGACGCTCGGCTACGCGGCGACTTTCGTGGCCGGGTTCCTCGCGATCATCTTCATCTTCCGCGGATTCTTCAGCCGCGGTCTGGCGGAAGGTCCGCGCAAGTCGCTCATGCGGATGACGTATGCGATCCTCTGCTTCGCCACGCTCTTCAGCTTCGTCGGCACCGTCCTCGGCGGCATCTGGGCCGACCAGTCATGGGGCCGTTTCTGGGGCTGGGAACCGAAGGAGAACGGCGCGCTCATGATCGTCCTCTGGAACGCGCTCATCCTGCACGCCCGCTGGGGCGGATTGGTCAAGGAACGTGGCCTGGCCGTGCTCGCCGTCTCGGGCAACATCATCACCGCCTGGTCTTGGTTCGGCACGAACATGCTGGGCATCGGCCTGCACAGCTACGGGTTCACCGACTCGGGCTTCATGTGGCTCATGATGTTCATCGTGAGCCAGCTCCTGGTCATCCTCGTGGGTGTCATCCCGTTGCGCTTCTGGGCGAGTTTCAGCGCTCCGGCCGCGCCGACTCCGATGCCGCCTCCCGGCAAAGCCAAGCCCGGCATGGCCTGAAGATTCATCCGAAGATCTCTCCCCAAACGAGGAACGCCCGGCCTACTTGGTCGGGCGTTTGTTTTCCAGCGGATGCGTTCTGCTTACCGCCACTTGCCTTCGCCCCGGGGCGGCAGCTCGGTGCCGACGGGGTAGATGAGGTAGACGGTCTGGCCGGATTTCGCCCAGGCCTTGCGGACGTTGTCGCGCGGGTAGACGCGGCGGACGCGCTGGCCTTTTTCCAAACGCGCCCATGGATCGTTGATGACGACGTCGCCCGTTTCGGTGAAGCCGGCGAAGACGACGAGGTGGCCGGCGGACGAGGTCTTGGGATTGTCGTTCAGGAGATTCGCCGGGGCGGAAATGACGACGGGCAGCCCCTTGCGGAGCCACGCTTCCAGATCGGCGAAGCCGTCGAAGCGGGTGATGCACGCGCGCATTCCGGGAAAGCTCCCGGCGTAGGCGGCGTTGAAGGGCCAGTTGCCCGTGCCGTTGTAGTTCTCGTCGAAACAGGCGCGGGCTACTTCGGGCACGTCCTTCGCGAGGTCGGGCCGGTCGAGTTTCGCCGACCAGTAGTTCAAGACCATCGAGACGGAGGCGGGACTGCACCAGCCTTCGCCGCCGGCGTAGGCGACCTGCGATTTCTCGGGAACTTCCAGCGACTTGCCCTTCATGTCCGCGCTGATGCCGGGATCGGTGGCGAACTCGCCGACCTTACGGAAGGAAAGGGCGACGAATTTCAGGGTGGCTCCGCCGGTGACGCTGTTGACCAACGTCAGCCGCACCTGCGCGCTCCTCGCCGGTTTCGTCAGGACCAGCGTGTCCGTCCTGAGCATGGCGTTTTCGTCCTGTTCGCGGCGCGGACTGCGGCGGGGTTCGGCCACGTTGTCGGGCGTCCAGTCGGCGATCTTGTAGAAGCGGGTGGAGTTGGTGCCGTCGATGGCCCGGGCCTCGACTCGCACGACGCTTCCGGCGGGCGCCTCGACGTTCCATGAGACGACAAGCTCGTCCCAGGCGAAGGGCGCTTCGGTTTCCGGCGAGGTGAAGACGAGTCCGCCGCCTTCGGGCAGGGTGGAGAACTGGAAGTCGCGGAAGGTGTCCCAAGCCTTGAACCAGACGGCGTTCTTGTCGGGCGATGCGTTGGAGGTCATGCAGCCGGTGAGGCCGAGAGTGCAGCCGAGGAGGATGATCCAGATGCTCTTCATCTCGCCGCGCAGCAAAGCGTCCGTCGACGGCGAAGTCACGCTCCGGCCGGTGGTTTGTCCGAAAGTAGGCCGGAGCTTCCGCTACTTCTTCTCCGCTTCGGCTTTCTCGCGGAGCTGGAGGACGTAGGCGGCGAGCTGAGAGCGCTGTTCATCCTTCGTCAGTTCGGAGATGCCGTTTAGGCCAAGACCATCGAGCAGGTCGTCGCCGATGCGGTGGTAGGCGAAAATGGCGCGGGCCTCGGTGGTGATGTGCGGGTCTTCGAAGAAGAGGGGATTCGTGACGGGCGAGACGGCCTTGTCCTTCCAGGTGAGGGCCTCGGCGGCGTTCGAGTTGGAGGCAAGCCCGGCGGCCAGAACCGCGGCGGCGGAGAGGGTCAATGAGGTTGTTTTCATGAATCGGCCTCATGTTCAGGAAGGGATCACCACGCGCTCCCCGTCGATTGCCCAAGTCCCGGCGTGGGTTGCTGGTTGTGGATTGCGAAAGCCGACGGCAAGGAACGGCCGGTGGGCTGTCAGGATCACTCGGGGACGAAGAGACCGAAGTATCTAAGCGTGGGATTGAACTCTGTGACCGGTCCGAGAATCAGGACGGCCGAGCCTTTTGGGACTAAGACGTGAGCGCCGAACGGTCTAAGTGAAGGATGATCCATCGGAGGAACAGTGGTGCCTGGAGCGGCGCCGATGAACACTGTTTGATGAATTCTTCCAACAAAATTGAGCGTCAAGCCGCCGAAGCTGTGTTCCTGAATCTCGAACCGCTCATCGTAGGGTCCCCCGTAGCGGGTAGGCGGGGGCGGGGGGAGCTCCGAAGCCGGAAAAGATTGCCACCGATATTTAACGAGCCCGGGTTTCCTGAGGATATCCTGAATGCTATCCCCCTCAACAATCCAAACACAGACGCCAAGGCTATTTGTAAGGAGCGGCGGTCCGAGATCACTTGGAAGGCTTACGGACACATCGAGGCGATATGAGCTGAAGGGAACAAACTGCGGCGGTTTGATCCACGCTGCGCGGAATCTCTGCCAAGCTGCACTGACGGGCTGGCGCAGCGGCCCGAGAAACTGCAGCCGCGACCGCTGCGTCGGCATCTCAGTGAGGAGTTCGTTTTTGGGCGCGCTGAACCCAACGATCAAACCTGCCAGTAGGATGACCGTCGCGACCGATGCGACGACTACAACGAACTTCTTCCGGTTCCAGAACCGCCGTCTCACTCCGGATGTTTCGTTCGTCTCCACCTTTCAAAACGTTTCACGTTTCACGCCGCGCTTATCCGGCATCGCCTCCCGTCACTTCTCATCCAACCGTCCCGCCGCCCAGAGCACGCCGCGGCTGACGTAGTTGAGGAAGGCGGGATCGGCGAAGGTCGCGTCGGAGTGGCCGTAGGTGGTGCCGAAGACGCGGGCTTGGCCGAACTGGTTGATCCACGCCACGGGATAGGCCTTGCCGTCGGCTTCGCTCACGGAGGTGGCGAGGGCCTTGGCGTTGGGCCAGAGCTTCTCGATGACGTAAAGCTCGTCGGAAGGCGTGGTCCAACCGTCCGGGACATTCTTCATGATCGGATGGACGGGCTGGAGCTTCTTCACGGGATACTTGCTCTGGTGGTCGTGGCGGCGGCTCGTGACGCCAAGGAATTCGCGCCAGTCGTCGATGTCGGTGGCGCGGTAGGTGTGCATGGCGCAGTGGATGACGACGGCGGGCACGCCGGCCTTGTGCGCGGCGAGGATCTTGCGGATGTAGACCGGGTCGGTGGTGTCGGCGAAGCACTCGTTGTGGATGACGACGTCGTAGCCCTTGGCCCAGTTCGGATCGTCGTAGAGCGGGAGTTGGGCCTTGGTGCCGTTGCCGCCTTCGTTGACGACGCGCCAGAGGACCTGGGCGTGGGTGGAAACGGCGTTGGTCAGCTGGGCCGCTTGGAATCCGTAATTGTGGCAGCAACCGCCGGTGATCAGCAGTGCACGGATGGGTTTGCTGGAAACGGTCTGGTGGCCGGAGACGCATCCGGCGAGCAAGACGCCCACGGCGAGGACGGCGGTGAAGTGGAGGAAGCGGCGGAGGATCATGCGCGGAGCTTCTGCGGGCGGCGGAAGACGGTCAATGACGCGGGCTGGCCAAAGAAAACGGCGTCCCGGAAAACCGGGACGCCGTTCGCGGGGCTATGGATCAAATGCTACTTCGTCTTGTTCACCGGGCTGGTCGGGGATTCGACCTGCGGCGTGGCGGGCTTGGTCGCGACGGGGCGCGGCGGTGAACCCTTCTTGGCGTCGAGGTTGGAGTAGGCTTCGTCGTCGCTGACGGGCGCGGAGTTGATGCCGCCCTTGGGCACGTCGAGCTTCGAGAGCCAGACGAGCGCGTTGAGCATGAGGCGGCGCTGCTGTTCGTTCTGCCAGTTGAGGTGGAAGTGCCCGCCGGTGAAGCCGAAACCGCGTCCGCCATCGGGACGTTCCACGGCCCACATCATCGTTTCGGGCCGGCCTTTATCGGCCTGGATGTGGGGATACGGGCCCGCCGGATAAACGTAGGGTCCGTTGCGCGTGGCGTCGGACGGTTTGGCGACGAGGATGTCGGTGACGCCCGCTTTGCCGTCGCGGAAGCGCATGTTGAAATACCATTCATCCTTCGTCTTGAAGGGCTTCACCCCGCGTGTGACCGGGTGGGCGGGGAAGGCGGTGTAGTCGGCGTCCCAGATGGGGTTACAGGAGAACTGGTTTTCGTAGTGGCCACCGACCCAGTCCTTCCATTCCGCACCGCCTTTGTTGGTGACGACTTCGACGGCGTAATGGGCGAGGCCGAGGCTGACGCCCTTCTTCATCAGGCCGCCGAGGACTTCGAGACGGTTGCCCTGGACGCCGGGGTGTCCGCCGCCGCCGTCGGAGTAGATGAAGACGGCGTCCGCGCCTTCGAAGACCGAGTTGTCGTCCACCTTCTTGCCGTCGATCATCTTCACCGGCCATCCGTTCGTGATGAGGACGGTCTTAAGGCCGGCGATTCCTTCGAGGCGTTTCTGGAGAAGGATGCTGCCGGCGCGGAACTCGTGCATGAGCGGCGGATGGCTGACGGGCCCGGCGATCATGACGAGCTTGCGATCGGCCGCGTGGACGGCGGCGACACCCATGGCGAGCGTTGTGACGAGGAGAAGGCGGAGTTTCATGGGGGTCTTGGGTCGGATTACTTGGTGCGCTTGTAGACGGCGAGGATGCGCTTGGAGTCTTCCGGCGCGGAGAACTCGGTCGGGCGAGTCACCGAGCTGTAGCAGACCTTCATGGTGTCGCCGCTGACCTCGTAGATGGCGTAGAAGGTCTTGATGTCCCCCTCGTCCATGATGACGTCCATGGCCTTGCCGTTGATCTTGAGCGCGCCGTTGATCTCATGGTCGGGAGTCACGGCCTCGAAGCGGCCGCCTTTGATCGAGAGCTTGATGCCGGCGGGATCATTCGACGGGCGGCCATTGGCGATGATCTCGGAGCCGACCCATTTGCCCTGCATCTGGTCGAGGGCGCTCGCGACGGAGGCGGTTCCGATCTCGCGGACGCGGATGTTGCGGAACTCGACGGTCATCGGTTCACCGACGTGGATCTGGAGAGCGAGGATGCCGGACTTGGCGCCCTTGTCGGGCTGCTCGTCGGAGACGATGGAGGTGACGCGGCCGTTGATGATGTGGGTCAACTGGTAGTCGCGAGCGATGACGGTGTAGTCGTTCCAGTCTTCGGCCTTGATGTTGGCCTGGAGTTCCTCGGTCTTGCCCACGCTGCCGACGACTTCGACCTTGGTCTTCTTCGGATCGGCGGGATCGGCCTTCACGATCGTGATCTGTCCGCGCTGGGCGAGGATGCCGCGGCCGCGCTCCTCGTAGTTGATGCCGGAGTAGGTCTTGGCGGCCTCGAAGTCAGCCTGGTAACCACCGACGATCGGCCCCTGCTCGCCCTGCTGCACGACTTTGGAGCGATATTGCACGCCGGAATTGCCGAAGGTCTTGTCGTTGTTGGGAACGATCTTGTAGCTGAAGCGCAGCTCGAAGTTGGCGAACTCGGCGTTCGTGTAAACGAGGAAGGTGTTGTGCTTCAGTTTGTATTCCGGAGTCGTCTGGCCATGGATGACACCGTCCTTTACCGACCAGAGCTTGGGGTTGCCGGTCCAGCCGGAGAGGTCTTTGCCGTTGAAGAGGGGTTTGAAGCCGTCCTCGGCCGCGTGCGCGGCGGAGCCGATGGCGAGCGAGGAGAGCAGGGCGAGGCGGAGAAGTGGTTTCATGGTCTTGGGAAGTTGGTTTTGCTGAAGAGTGGAAGCGGCGAAGGATCGGAATGGTTCTGGTAGCATTGCTGTCAGGACCAGCCTCCCGGCGAGCGGCTGCCGGGAGGCTTCGGCGAAAGGGATTACTTGAGGGCCTTCTTGAGGAACTTGAGGCCCTTGACCGCGATCTCATTGCGGGTGGGTTCCATCTTGCGCCAGATGGCGGCCGCGCGGGCGATGACCTTCACGTCGGTGGTGAAGCTCTCGATGACGACGTCGCCCTTGTATTTGATCTTCTTCAGCGCCTTGGCGATGGGCTTCCAGTCGATGTGGTCGTTGCCGGGAGTGCCGCGGTCGCTGCCGCAGGCGTGGAAGTGGGCGAGGTGTTTGCCGGCCTTGAGGATGGCGGCGGCCTGGTTCTTCTCCTCGATGTTCATGTGGAAGGTGTCGAGGTGGAGCTTCAGCGCGGGGCTGCCGACCGCCTTGATGAGCTTCAAGCCCTGGTCGCAGGTGTTGAGGAAGTCGGTCTCGAAGCGGTTGAGCGGCTCGACGGCGATCTGCACGCCGCGCTTTTCGGCATAGGCGGAGAGATCCTTCAGGTTCTTCACCACGAGCGCCCATTCGATCTTCTGCGCGGAGGCTTCAACGGCGTCGGCCTTGCCCACGACGCTGTAGACCGGGCCGATCAACGTCGGGCAGCCGAGGACGACCATCTGGTCGATGAGGGCCTTGCAGTAGTCCATGGCCGTCTTCTGTTCTTCGGCTGTGCCGCGGAAGTCGCGGCCGGGTCCCATGGCGGCGCAGACGGAACCGCAGGCGAGCTTGGCCTTGTCGAGCTCGGCCTTCACGTGCGCGGGATCGATGTGGGACGGATCTTCGATCGCGATCTCGATGGTCTCGAAGCCCCAAGTCTTGAACTGCTTGAAGAGCTTGGTGCTGGCGTTGGTGAAGGGGGAGGTGAAGAGGAATGAATTGATGCCGAATCTCATAAAGCGTGTGGAATTCGCCGTGAGGCTAAACAAGGCCGGGGGTCAGTCAAAGCTTTTGCCCAGTAAGACGAGGCTGCTCCGTTGCCATGGCTGCCGTGGGTTCCGTAGTTTTACGTGATGCGGACGGCATTCAAAGAATGGGCCATCGTGGTCGACGCGCTCGGGCGCGGGGAACAGATCCTCATCCTGCGGAAGGGCGGGATCGCGGAGGGCCGTGGCGGCTTCAAGCCGGAGCACGAACGGTTTCTTCTGTTTCCGACATTGTTCCACCAGCAGCGCGAGTCCGTCGTCCCGGCGGCGCAGGCGCGGTATGACGTGATCGCGCCCGGTCTGCCCGGCCCGGAGACGTTGCGCTTGGAATTCACGGCGGAAGTCGTGTTCGTCCGCCAGCTCCAGACTCTGGCGGAGGCGGAACGGGTGAAGGGCCTCCACCTCTGGCGCGATGAGCTGGTGGCCGAGCGGTTCGATTGGGGCCGGGACAAGAGTCTCTACGTGATGGCGGTGCGAATCCGGCGGCTGCCGCAACGGATCGATCTGCCGATGTTGCCCGCATATGGCGGTTGCAAGTCGTGGATCGAAACCGCCGTCGACGTGGACGATTCGGCAGCGGTGTCGGTGCTGAGTGACGCGGAGTTTACGGCGAAGCTGGCGGCGGTGGAGAAGGCGTTGGCGGGCTGACTTGAATGGGCTTAACGGCAGCTCAGCCCTGCCATTCTAGGCTAGGTGAGGCCGCGCTGCTGCGCGGCCTTGGAATCTTCGGCAAGGATTAGTTCGACGGCTGCTTTCACATCCGGAGCCGAGTAGTCGGGCGAAACCGCGTGCCGTTGATCGCCGCCGCCGTAGCCCGTGCTGACGAGGATGCTGCGGATGCCGGCGTTCTTGGCGGTCTGGATGTCGGTCGTGGTGTCGCCGATGAACCACGAACGCGTCAGGTCGATGTTCAGGTCGCGGACGGACTGCTCGACCATGCCGGTCTTTGGCTTGCGGCAATCGCAGGCGATCTTCAGCTCGGGCCGTTCGCCGGGGAACCCTTTCTCCGGGTGGTGCGGGCAGAAGTAGATGCGGTCGAGGAACGCGTGCTCCATTCCCAGCAGGGTCTCCATCTTGTCGTGCGTGCGGCGGAGTTCGCCGTCGGAGGTGAAGCCCTTGGCGACGACGGGTTGGTTGGTGACGAGGACAGTGCGGTAGCCCGCGAGGTTCAGCGCATGCACCGCGTCCGCGGCTCCGGGAAGAAGCTCCAGTTCCTCCGCCGTGCGCAATCCGTCGCGGCTGACTTCCTTCACCAACGTTCCGTCGCGATCGAGGAAGACGGCGGGTTGTTGGACATCGAGGGAGCTGCGGGCGATTACGCCGGAGGCAAGCTGTCCGGCGATCTTGTCGTAACGCTCGGGGGTTCCGATATCTTTGATGAACTCAGGTGTGTTGTAGCCGAGCAGGCGCGCGCCGTTGCGGAGCATCGCGGGGAAGACGTCCTTGCCGAAATCCAACAGCGTCCGAGGTCGCGTATCCGGCATCTGGAATCCGGCATCTGGAATCTGACCCGATGCCTGATGCCTGATACCGGATTCCAGATGCCGGAACGGTTCGAGCGCGCCCTTCTCGAGGATGTAGAGCCCGGCGTTGACGAGATTCTGCCGCCAGACTCCGGCGGGATGCGGGCGGTTGTGGAAGGCGGTGACGTTGTCTTTGTTGTCCACTTCGACGAGGTCGGAATCGAGCGGGTGGTCGTTCGGGTGCAACACGAGCGACGCGGCGGCGTTTGCCTTTTCGTGGGCCTGACGGAGCCGCGTCAGGTCGAGGTTCAGCATCGTGTCTCCGTAGAGCACGGCGAACCGGTCGGCCAATAGATCAAAGCCGTCCAAGACCGCGCCGGCCGTGCCGAGGGGTTCACGTTCCACAACGTGGCGGATGTGGACTCCAAACTTCGCGCCGTCGCCGAAGTGGGCGTCGATGATGTCCGCGCGGTAGCAGGAGAAGATGAGGATGTCGGTGAAGCCGTGCTTCCGGCAGAGCTCGATGTGGTATTCGAGCAATGGCCGGCCGGCGAAGGGGATCATCGGCTTGGGCAAATCGCCAAGCCGGGCGCGGAGCCGGGTGCCCATGCCGCCGGCGAGGATGATGGACTGATGGGACATGGGTAAAGGGATGGGGGATGAATTATGAAGTATGAAGAGAACGGGTCAGGACGCAGGCGATGGTTTCATGCCTCATCCTTCATCCCTCATCCCTGTTCACAGCCCCTGTTCGGTCGCGACTTCGTTCACCGAGCGGTCGACGGCTTCGTTCGAGGTGAGGCGCGGGCTCCAGCCGAGGCGCTTGAGCTTGTCGACGGAGTATTGGAAACGAGGCACGTCGCCGATCCAGCCCCGGCTGCCGCCGGTGTAGTTGATCTTGGCACCGGGGGAGACGCGTTTGACCACGGCGTCGGCCATGTAGCGGACGGTGGTGAGCGAGTCGGAGGTGCCGATGTTGTAGAACGCGAGATGCTCCGTCGCCGTGTCGACGATGTAGAGCATGGCTTCCACGAGGTCGGCCACGTGGAAGTAGGGCTTCTCCTGCGTGCCGTCGCCGAGGACTTCGAGCTCGGCCTTGTTGCGTTTCAGCTTCTGCACGAAGTCGTAGATCGCGCCGTGGGTGGAGCGGCTGCCGACGACGTTGGGGAAACGGAAGATCCAGGCGCGGGTCAGGATCGTCTGCAGCGCGGTGGAGATGATGGCCTCGGAGGCGAGCTTCATCGCGCCGTAGTTGGAGATGGGGAAAAGCGGTCCGATGTCCTCCGAAAGTTTGGCCGGGTGTTCGCCGTAGATGGCGGAGGTGGAGGCGAAGGCGATGCGCTTGATCGAGAAATCCTTCATCACCTTCAGCAGGTTGAAGGTGGTCATGAACGTGTCGCGCAGGTCCACGTCGGGATTGGTGGCGCCGGCGCGGATGTCGGAATTGGCCGCGAGGTGCCAGGCCATCTCGTAGGCTCCGTCGCCGCCTTCGGTTTCGAGAGCGCGGCGCATGGCGGCGAGGTCGTTGACGTCGGCCTCGTGGAACTTGAACTGGCCGGTGGCGAGGGCCTTGGCGTTGTTGTCGCGCCGGCCGAGCTTGAGGTTGTCGACCCCGACCACGGTGTGTCCGCGGGCGATGAGGGCATCGACGAGGTGGCAGCCGATGAAACCCGCGGCTCCGGTGACAAGGCACTTGCTCATGGGAAGAGTGTGGGTTGGCCCGGAGCCTGCGGGCAAGCGGGGAGGTTGGCCGGCGGTGTCCTAATCTGGGCTCTTAAACTTCTTCGTAATCCGATTAAGAAAAAGATGAAGAGCATGATTAGGACACTGCCGTTTGGTCGGGGGCGACTTAGCCGGGATCATGCAGTTGCAGGACGATCCGCGAAGCGGACTCGGCAAAGTAGGGCAGTGCATCCTGCCTGCCCAAGACGCTCCCGGCATGGAACCAAACGGGTCGGGAGTGTCAGGGCGTTCATTGTTGCGGGAACCCTTGTCAGCACGGGGCAGGCTGGAAGCCCGCCCTACTCTCTACTGCATGGGTCCGGCTCAGAACAATCAGGCACCATGGATGGAGTAGAACCTGTCAAAACTCTTTAGAAATGTCCCCTTAAGAACTCAGGAGAAAATGTCCAGAAGGGGACATTTCTAAAGAGTTCTGACACTGGCCCTGCACGCGCGGCGTGACAACGTTGGACGACGATTTCCCGGATGTGCCGGAACAGATCATTTTCACCACGCCGCGCCTACGCGATGAGCTTTTCGCCGCCGGCATTCTCACATCGACCAACCAGGCCGATTTCCTCCTGCAAGGTCCGCCCACGAAAGACCGCATCTGGACTTCCGCCGCCGCACACGTGATCCAGAAACGCCGACCGAACTTCATGGCGATCCACATGCTGATCACCGATTCGACCCAGCACAAATACGGCCCGAACTCTCCAGCCGCCTACACCGCGCTGGCACTCGCGGACACGCAGCTCGGCGATGTGCTCAAGGCCATCGACACCGCCGGTATCCGCGACACGACGACGCTCTTCGTCACGGCGGACCACGGCTTCGCGGGGGCGTTGAAGGCGGTGAATCCGAATGTCGCCTTCCGCAAGGCCGGCCTCATCCGCGTGGCCGCGTCGCCGGCGCTGATCAGCGCGAAGGCCCAGAGCATTTCCGAAGGCAGGATAGCGATGGTTTACCTGACCGATCCCAGGACCCGTAAGGAAGACGAGGCTAAGGTCATCTCCCTCCTGCGCGAGGCTGAAGGCGTGGCGGACATCCTCACGCCGGACAAGTTTTCCGCGCTCCACCTGCCAGACCCGGACAAGAACCCGCAGATGGCGAACCTCCTCGGCCAGTCGTTGCCCGACGTGGACGGCAAGGTCATCGAAGGCCTGCTGACCGAGGAGGCTGCGCGCTGACGGACTAAGGTATCGGGCGAAGTCGCGGAGGTAGGGCGCAGGCTCCCGCCAAGCCGCCTGGAAACTTCCTGCTATCACGGCACGCAAAAGCGGCAATGCAACCTCTCCCGGCCGTTGGATTCCCCGGCATAGCCTGTCCGGTCTTCGCGAGCCACAAGGCGGCTCGGCAGGAGCCTTCGCCCTACCACATTGAAGCTTCCGCCAGGGTTTCAAGGCACCCCCTAGTTGGATCAATCAGCTCAAGTAGGATTGGAGATCGGCGCTACTTGCTGCACGTTGCCGAGTCCCTTCACCAACTCCGGGAAACGGCATCCATCGCAGAGGGCGTTGGTGCGGGCGCAGAAGTCGCGCAGGATCTGGAGAAGTCCCTGTTGGCTCGCGGCCGTGGCCTCCAGACCGCGGGCGTTTCCTCCGAGCAGCCGCACGCGGGCCTGCTTGAGCAGCGAGTTGTCTTCACCTGATGGCCAGGCCAGCCAGAAATCGGTGGCTCGAAGAACGAGCTTCTGGTTGCGGCCGGCTTCAGCGCGCGCCGAAAACCACGGCAGGATGACGTTCACCGCCAGGTCGGTGGCGCGGGCCGCGCCGAGCAACGGCTGGGGTTTGGCGAGGCGCGCGGAATCCAAGGTCCAATGCCGGCTCCAATGGTCATCGGGACTGGGCAGAAGTTTTTCCAGCAAGGCCTCGGCGGAACCGTCTTCGAGAAACCATTTCTCCAGCCGTGCCACGAAGTCCGGCTGCGCCAGCCAGCGTGCGGCGAGAGCGAGGCGGCGCTGGGGAAAGTTCGCCGGGCGCAATCCATGCCGCCGCCATAGGGTCGCGGGCAGGACCACCTCGTCCCAGCGTTCCCGTTCGCGCCACCAGAGGTTCCAGAGCTGCTGGAGATGGGGCGGAAGGGTGGAACTGACGCGCGCCTTCGATTCGTGCGGCAGCAGATTCGCGAGTCCCAGCAGGCGGGCTTCAAGAGCCAGCGCCGTGTCCGGTTTCTGCCTGTCTCCATCTCCATGGATCAACGCGGCGAGCCGTTCCATCGGCCAGGTGTTGTGCTTGTAGCCGAGCGCGCGGAAGAGGCCTTCCCAGAGGGCCCCGTCCCAGCCGATGTCGCGGGCGCGACGGGCGAGATCGCCGGCCTTGCGCTGGAAACGGACGAGCGCCGCCTGGCGGATGAGCGCGTTGCGCGAGTCGACGGCCAGCTCCTTCAACGGCGCGCAGCAACGGCCGAGGAACTCTTCCTGCCACGGCTGGCCTTCGGCCTGAAGCCACGGCAGCAGTTCGTCCCACGGCGCATCGAGATGGGGCTCCATGGCCAGCGTCGCACGCCCGGATTTCGCGGAGCCACTGGACCAGATCACATGCAGGACGACGTTGTCGAAGGCCGGATTCGTATCGTGGTGATGGGCCTTCCATCCGGACGGTTGAAGGTCGATCTCGATGTCGCCGGTCAAGGGCCGCGAGCCTTCCACATGGATGACGGCGTCGCGGAAATCGGGACCGCCCTCGCGGCTGTGGAAGCCCGGATGCAGGATGCGGACGCGGCGTCCGTCGGTGAGTTTGAGGGCGTCGCGCAGCAGGCGCTGGTGATGCCAGGCCAGTTGGAGCCACTTCTCCGGCGGCGGCGAAACGCGGTCGCCGTCGTGCAGCGCATCGCAGGCATGGAGGCCGCGCCACTGCGCATAGAGGCCGGCGGGGATGGGGCTCGGAATGGACACGCGGTTTGCTTTTCCGGGGAGCCGCCCGAAAGTCAAGCTGCGGGTGGGTTGAACACCGTGGCCCACCCGCTGTCCGGAATCCTGTTGAACTGATGAGCATGAAACGTTTTCCCATCCCAGCACTTGTCGCCGCCCTCATCGCCGCAACCGGCTTGGGCGTGTCCGCGGCCGAGTCCGTGGCCGACGACATGCGCCGCGACGGAGTGGTCCGCGCCGTCGAGCAGGTCACGCCGAGCGTCGTCAACATCGCGACCAAGACCGCCGAGCACCTCGCCGTGACGCCCGTTTACGACTGGTATTTCGGCGAGCTTCTCGGCCGCAAGCTCACGCGCATTCCCGAGCAGCGCAGCGCCGGTTCCGGCGTGATCATCGACGCCGACGGCTGGGTGCTGACGAACGTGCATGTCGTGGAGAACGCGATCGGCGAACGCGACGAAATCTGGGTGCGCCTCTGGGACGGCAGCCGCGAACTCCGGGCCAAGGCCATCTTCGGAATTCCCGGCACAGACGTCGCGCTGCTCAAGCTCCAGTCCAAGCCCGGAGAGAAGTTCACGCCCGTCAAACTCGCCGCCGACAACGACATCATCCTCGGCGAGACCGTCCTCGCCCTCGGCAATCCCCTCGGCCTCGGCAGTTCCGTGAGCAAGGGCATCCTGAGCGCCAAGCCGCGCCGCGCCGATCCCACCGGCAACGAACTCGACAACGCGGACTGGATCCAGACCGACGCCGCCATCAATCCGGGCAACAGCGGCGGTCCGCTCGTGAACCTCAAGGGCGAACTGATCGGGCTCAACGTGGCGATGGCGCGCGGCGGACAGGGCATCGGGTTCGCCATCCCAGCCAAACGCGTCGCCGCTGCCCTCGCGGAATTCTTTTCGCCGGAAGCGATGGCGCAGCGTTGGATGGGACTCCGTTTCCAGAAGGCGCCCGACGGCGGCTTCAGCATCAGCGACGTCCATCCGGGCAGCCCGGCGGCCAAGGCGGGAGTCAAGGCGGGCGACAAGCTCGAGATGATCGACGGCCGGCCTCCGGAGAACGTGATCGATGCGGCGACGAAGCTTTCCGAGAGCAAGAGCGTGGTGAGCCTGAAGCTGCTGCGCGCGGGCAGGAGCGTGACGGCCTCGTTCTCATCCCTGCCGCTGGCGGCGGTCCTCACGAACAAGCTGGGAGCGGAGCTGGTGCCGATCGACGCGGCCCTGTCGAAGCAAACGGGGCTGGCCCAGGGATCGGGGCTGATGGTGACGAGCGTGGAACGCGGCGGACCCGCGGAATCCTCCGGCATCCGGGCCGGATGCCTGGTCCAGGGATTCAACAACGGCAAGGTGAAGGACACGCTCGGAGCGGCCGCGCTGCTCTGGTCGGCCAAGACGGGCGACGTGGTGAAGGTGAGCTACACCCGTTTCACCCGGCGCGGCGGCCTGCTCCTGTCGCAGGACTCGGAATCGGATGTGGAGATAAGGTGAGATGCGGGCCCGTCAGGGCATTGTGCGATGGCCTTGTCCGCTCCAGACAGGGCGGAACCTCGTCCAGCCTTCGAGTGGATTGTTCCGGCTTACTGCGGAGTTTTTTTGCGCCCCTGGGGGATCCGCAGCGGCGCCACGCTTTGAACGCGCCAGCCCTCCTTCTCAAGCTCCAGACGGTATTGGTAGAGGACCACCCGGCCCACCGCGTTGGAGACGGCCACGTTGACGACGGCAGTCTCGTCGTCGTGCATGACGTCGCCGAGGGAGTAGCCTGTGTTCTCCGCGACGACCGGATAGTCCCGGCGGATCATCGCCTCGAAACGTTTCCGGTCGCTGCCGCGCCGCAGCCCGGGTGCGGCGAAGGCATAGGCGCGGTCGTAGTCCCCGTCGCGAATGGCCTCCATCTGCTGCTTCACCGTCGAGGTGATGGCGGCCGCGACAGTGTCGGCGCGGGTGTTGATGTAGACGACGTAGAGTGCGACGCCGAGGCACGCGACCAGCACCGAGCCCACGATCTGGATCAGGGCTTTCATGGACATGAGCTTGCGCCCGACGGACGGGAACGCAATCGCCCAACGAATCAGGAACGGGGCCGGCTCTTCGGGCAGACAGGGATTGCGACGGTTTTCAAAATGGGAAATGAGAACGGGGTTGAGACGCCAAAGGGGAATTCTCCCGGTTGGCAATGGCGGGTGTTTGCTTTAGACCCTCGTCATGCCGATTGACGCCGATGCGCCGACGATCGCCCGTTGCCTGCGGGGCGAGGCTGGGGCCTGGGACGAACTCTTCCGCAGCCACTACGACCCGACGGCCCGGTTCATCTTCCAGCTCTCCGGCGATTTCACCCGCGAGGACGCCGCGGAGATCGCCCAGGACACGTTTCTTTCGGTGGTGCAGAACCTCGGGACCTTCAAGGGCACGAGCCGGCTTCAAACCTGGATCTTCCGCATCGCGGCCAACAAGGCCCGCGACGTGATCGAGATGCGCCATGCGCTCAAACGGGGCGCGGGCCAGACGATCCTCTCGCTCCAGGCGGAGGATCCGCAGACGGGATTGACGCCCGATGCGGTGTCGCCACTCCCGTCGCCGGCGGAATTGATGCAACGCGCGGAAACCGCCGGGACGCTCACGGAGGCGATGGGCCATCTGTCGGCGCTTTGCCGGGAGGTGATCGAGCTGCGCTACTTCGGCGACCTGAGCTACGACGAGATCTCCAAGGAGCTCGAACTGAACGCCAAGACCGTCAGTTCGCGCCTGAGCAAATGCCTCGACCGCCTCGAGGACATCGTCCAGCAGCTTCTTTCCCGGAAGGGATTCCCGGCCCAATCCGTCCAACCCTCATCGCGCTGAGATGTCCGACGAACCCAAAAAACTGATCGAAGCCCACCTCGAAGCCCTCGCCGCACAACGGCGCCAGGCGGCCGGTGGCGTCTTCGAGCTGGACGCGGCCTCGCAGCGAACGCTGTTGGCCGAGGTGCGGCGCGTGCATGGACTGGACGAAGCGGCAGCTCAGATTGAAGCCAAAATCTTTCGGCCCCTGCTTCCAGCGGCCATGGCGGTGGCGCCTGAGCCCGTGGAAGCTACCGCGCCGGAGGCGGAGGAGGCCCTGCGCCACAACCTCCAGGCGGAAGCGCCGCGCGCGGATGAACCAGCCAAGGCCTTCGCGCCGCGTGAAGCCGGGGGCCTGTCCGCCTGGCGGATGCTGTGGACGCGATTGGCGTTTTCGTTTGGATCCGTTGCGCTCGTCGGCCTTGCGGCGTTCATCATCCGCCTGCAGTTCCCGGCGGAGCGCGAAGGCAGCTCCTTCGCTAGACTTTCGGCTACACCATCGGACAAGGCGCTTCCCATCGGGCCGGAAGCGGAAGGGACGCGCTCCAAGGCGCTCGCGGATGCTCCGAAGAACACCGACGCCCTCCTGCGTCTCGATGAGGCCAAACCCGCCGCACCGCTGCTGGCCGCGAACGATGCCGCGGCCCCCATGCCGGCGACGGCACCGGCAGGCCGTTCCTCGCTCCGTCCCGAATCCGCGCCGGTGGGAAAATCTCTCGCGGCGTCGGGCATCCAGGAGAAGGACAAAGACGCCATGGCGGCCCCCTCTTCTGCGGCGGCGAGCACACCGACCCAGGCAGTGATCCCATCAGCGACCGAATCCGCCTCGAAGAAGATGGATCTCGCCGAAAACAAAGCGGAACGCCGGCTAGCTGCGCGCCGGCCTCTTGCAGCTCCAGCCGCTCCCGCGACAAATCCGGCAACAGCCGGTGCATTGGGAGGCGCGGCCGCGCCGTTGGAGCTGCCCGAGGGCACCTTCGTGCAACGGGAGGTCCGGTCCGGCATGCGTCGGAACATCCAGTCTCCCCCGAAGCCCGACGTGCTGGCGTCCTTCCGCCTCGTTCCGCAGGGCGACATGGTCCGGTTGATCGATAAGGATGGCTCCGTTTACGTGGGCAGGCGCATCGCCAGTGGTTCCACGGTCCGCTTCACCGCAACCGGCATCAACGTGACCCTCGACCAGTCCGTCACCGTCGAGGCCGTGCTCATCCCCGGAACCGCCGAGGGCACCCCGCTTCTCCGAGGCCAGGTCAGATTGGACGCGCGCCGTTCGTGGCAGTTCGAGGCCGAGCTCCGTTGAAGAGCCGTAGGCGAGAATGCGCGGGGGTTGCCTCATTCCCCGGTCGCTTCTAGCCTTCTCCCAATGCCGGACATCATGGATCCAGCCGTTCTGCCGGATGCAGCCACCAGGACCAAACCCTCGGAGAAACCCGATCCGGGCTGGCTGGTCATCGTCTGGAACGATCCCGTGAACCTCATGGACTACGTCACGCATGTGTTCATGAAGGTCTTCAGCTGGCAGAAGGACAGGGCCGAGAAGCACATGATGGAGGTCCATCAGAAGGGCAGGAGCGTCGTCGCCCAGGAAACCTTCGAGAAGGCCGAGCACTACGTCCACCTGCTGCATGGCTACCACCTGCACGCGACCCTGGAGAAGGCCTCGTGAAGCTTCTTCGTAAAGGTCCGCAGACCATCTCGCTCTCGATCACGACGATGGACCGCCGGCTCATCGACGCCGTGCTCTCCTCGTTCGACCAGCTTCCGCGCAGCGACGGGACGCTCTCGATTTCCGGGGAGCTGGCGGAAGCCGAGCAGGAGCTTCTCCACGCGGCCCTCCGCGAGCAGCGGGCCGAACAGTGGAAGTGGTTCTCCGACCTCGCCGCCGCCAAAGGCACGTGGACGCGGCACGGCCGGAACTGGAAACTGACCCTTGCTCCGGACCGCATGGAGTCGCTGCTCCAGATGCTGAACGACATCCGGGTTTCGTCCTGGAAGATCCTCGGCTGCCCGCCGGAGCTGCCACGCGGTCCATTCCCTCCCGACACGGTCAACGGCGTGGCCGGCTGGCTCCTGCTGACGACGGGCTACCTCCAGTCGCACTTGTTGCAGGCGCTGGAAAGCCCCGTGCCTCCGCAGAAGGCCCGGAAGAAAGCAAAGTCTACCGCAGAGCTTCCGAAGAAGCCGGTGGCTAGGAAGCCGAAACGGCCGAAGAAGGATTGATCGATGCGCCCGGTCCAGCTCGACGGCCGTCTGCGCTTTCCTGATCCGCGACAATTCCCCGCACATTTCCTGGGCTCCGAGCCCGTCGCCATGGGCGGTGATTTCTCCGTCGAGCGCCTGATGCTGGCCTACCGCAACGGCATCTTCCCATGGACCGCCCAACCGATCGGCTGGTGGTCGCCCGATCCACGCGGTGTTATTTTTCCCGAGGAGTTCCACATCGCACGCAGCCTGGCGCGCACGCTTCGGCAAAAGCCCTACACCGTCACATCAGACCGCGCCTTCGAGCAGGTGGTGGCCGGTTGCGCCAGCGCCTCCCGGCCCGGACGCTGGATCACTCCGGAGTTCCTCGAAGCCTACGTCCGCCTGCACCGCGCCGGACACGCGCACAGCGTGGAATGCTGGCGGGGAGACGACCTCGTCGGCGGCATCTACGGCGTGGCGGTGGGCGGGGTCTTCTGCGGGGAATCCATGTTCCACACGGCGGACAACGCCTCGAAGATCGCCCTCGCCAGCCTGATGGAGATCCTCGTCGCGAAGGGATTCGCACTGCTGGACACGCAGATGGTCACGGAGACGACCTTGCCGTTCGGCGCGACGGAGATTCCAAGGTCCGAGTATCTGACCATCCTGGATGCGGTGAAGGACCACCAACCGGTCTGGTAGGGCTCGGCAGGAGCCTTCGCCCTACCATTTCGACCGTTCAAGATCGTCGCTGTGAATAGCTCCGCCTTGCCTCTTGCGGATGCGTTCCTATCTTGCCGGCATGAGACGATTTCTTGGGGCGATGGTGTTGTCGGCGGGTTTGGCCGGGAGCGTATGGGCGGCGGATCCGACGATCACCGCCGACATCGAACAGCTGAAGGCCGACGTGGAACGCCTGATGGCGACCAACCTGGAACAGCAGAAACGCATCACCGAACTCACCCGCCAGCTCCAGACCGTGCGCGAGGAGGCCAACCGCCAGAAGAGCGATCCCGCCGTGGGCACCTTGTCGGAGCAGGTCCGCAAGCTCTCCGACAAGATCGAGGAGGTGGACCGCAAACGCATCGGCGACGCCGGCGTCGTGAAGGACCAGTTCGAGAAGCTGGCCACATTGATCAAGTCCACTCCGGCCCCCTCCCCTCCACCGGTCCGTCATACGGAGGGAGGTTCAGCCCGGAATGAACCGTCCGAAGGCGAGGGTTCCAAGCCCAGACCTCGCCCGCCCGCCACCATTCCGGACAAGGGCTACGAATACGTCGTCCAGTCGAACGACACCGTTTCCGGCATCATCGGGCTCTACAACACCGAGTTCAAAAAGCAGGGCAAGAAGGGCGTCTCACTCCAGCAGGTGCTCGATGCGAACCCCGGCCTGGTGCCCGCGAAGCTGAAGGTCGGGCAGAAGATCTTCATCCCGATGCCCCAGTGATCCGCCAATCCGAGACGACGCGATGAACGTTCAATCCTTCGTGCGCAAGGCGCACCTCTACCTCGGCGTCTTCTTCACCCCCATCCTCGTCTTCTTCGTCGTGAGCGGCTGGTATCAGACGATGAACCCGGACCGGCGGAAGACCCCGCAGGATGCGGAGGCCGTCTTCGACCGGATGCGTTTCGTCCACGCGGAGTCCCTCCTGCCGAGCCAGACCGCGACCGGCTACTCCACGAAGACCTTCCGTTGGTTCGTGGCGGCCGCATCTCTGGCATTGCTTTTGACGACCCTCCTTGGCTTGTATCTGGCAATCCGCCACAGCCGCCGTCCCTGGCCAGTCATGCTCTGCCTCACCCTGGGCATCTTGCTTCCACTGGTTCTCCTTTGGCTGGGCCAGAAACGTTAGCCGCAGCAAACCCAGTCACCCAACCCGGCGTCGACGCCGCCTGCCCGGCGTGTCGCCCCCGAAGTTATGCATCCGCTCCTGCAAATCGGTGCCGTCTCGTTCGTGGCGACCCTCATGGTGGTCCTCACCATCTACCGCACCACCTACCGCGTCACTGGCACCCATCTCCAGATCCGCGTGTTCGGCGTCCCCATCCGCCGCATCGCCCTCCAGCGCATCCGCCGCTACGTCCGCGAGAGGGACATACTGGCGGAACTCTGGGTCAACAGGCTCATGCCCGGCCGCCGCACCCTCGTGATCGAACTCAAGGACGGGCTCTTCCGTCAGGTGGTCATCTCGCCCCGTCTGCCCTACGTCTTCCGCCACGAACTCTCCGAAGCCCGCCGGGCGCTGAAGGCTGGCCCGGTCGAAGAAGCCGAAGAACCCGTTTCCTCACCGGTTCCCCAACCGAACTAGATCCAAGCCTCAAACGAAACCATGCAGGGGGAATGCGGCCGCGAAGCGGCTGACGCAAGGGAGGGCAGCGCATCTTGCCTGCCCAAGACGCTCCCGGCCTGGAACCAAACGGTGCGGGAGTATCAGGACGTCCGTCGGTGCGGAAACCCCCTTGCCAGCACGGGGCAGGCTGGAAGCCCGCCCTGCCTTCAACTGCATCGTTCCACCTCAAACGAAACCGCCCGGCCGAGTGATCGGCCGGGCGGTTTCTGTTTTTAAGTTCCCAGGATAGACAGCCGCTCAGTTCGCCGGGCGGATGGTCACGATGCGGCCCTTGGACATGCGCTTGATCGACAACCTCAGTTCACCGCCCGCCTGGGTCAACTTCTCGAAGTCCTTCACGGTCGAAACTGGCTGGTCGTTGATGTGGGTGATGAGTTCGTAAGGCTTCAGGCCGGAGATGGAGGCGCGGCTGCCGGGTTCGAGCTTGCCGATGACCACGCCGGGTTCGTCGTCCTTCCGCTGGAGATAATGGCGGACCTCGTAGGTCACGTCGCGCACCGTCAGACCGAGCGCCTCGGACTTGTAGCGGGCGGCGGACTCGTAGTGCTTCGGACTCCCTTCGACGGAGAAGGCGGCGCTCTTCAGCTGGCCGTCGGCGACGTATTCCAGGGTGAACTTCGTGCCGAAACCAAGGTCGGTGATGAGGCGGTTGATTGAGTTGTCCACGGCGGGCCAGGGAACGGGCACGCGGTCGAAGAACCGGTCGGTCACCTGGTCGAGCTGTTCCCACGGGAACGGGCCGCGGTTGCGGTCGTCGTCGACGCGGACGTCGATGGGCGCGGGTTTCGAGGGGGTCTTGATGCGGAGCAGGATCATGCCGCCTTCGACCCCGGCCTTGGCCGCAGGGGAACCGGGATAGACGTAGGTCACGAGGGCGCCGCTCTGTCCGTCCTGGGTCTGGTCGGCGACGTTGTTGGCGCGGGCAAGGTCCTTGTCGAGAGGCTGCAGTTCCACACCGAGCCAGCCGACACGGGTCTCCTCGGCTTCGGACAGGGGCACGTTCGCGAGATCGGCGCTGCCGCCGAGATCGGCCAGAGCCTCCGCCAGATAGGCGGACGGAACCATGACCTCGTTCCGGGGGGAACGGCCGCCGCGTTCGAGGGACGGTCCTTCGCGGAGGCTCATCGGCAACGAGACGAGCTGGTTCTTCAGGTCGAAAAGGAAGATGCCTTCCTGGCTGGAGTAGAGCCGCGCGTAGGTGCGCCGCTTGGCACCGGTCTCGAACCAGAGCAGACGCTCGTGGTCGAAGTAGGCGGACCGCTGTTCGCCCCTGATGGTGACATCGGCCCGGAGCAGGAGGGTCATGCGGTGGTCGGTCAACGGCGCGGTGGAAAGAGTGACGGAACCGGGCGCGGACTTGGCGAGCGTGGCCACGACGGCCCCGTAATCCTTGAGCGACGCGGTGAACTTCGCCTCGATCACTTCCTTGCCGGCATGGACGCGGATGCGTTCCAGCCGTGCGGTGATCTTCGGGGAAAGCGCGGCGAGGACCACGACGCGGTCTTTTCCAACGAGAAGTCCGCTGACGGTCCGCTCTGTGCCGCTGTCGCCGCTGCCGTCCTCATCCTCCATCTGCATCTGCCGGCGCATCACGGCGGGGTTCGACGCCTTGGGGCTGCGCAGTCCGAGCGTGACCCGCACGATCGCGGGATCGGCCACGGCCTGGAGCTGCTTGAGCTTGGAAGCCATCTCGGCCGGCGAGACGGAAGCCCATTTCTCCGGCGAGATCTTCCAGCCTGCGCCGAACTGGGTGAAGGGCTTGATGCCAACCCCGACGCCCTCGCCCTTGGCGTCGACGATGAGCATGTCGTGCTGGATCGTGGTGACGGCCGGATGGGTGTCCCAACGCCAGATGGATTCGCTGAAGGGCGCGATGCCCGTGCCCCATTCGCCGGTGTATTGGCTGTAGGTCACGCCGAAGAACGGGCCCTTGCCCGAGCCCTTGAACTTGATCGGCGCGGCACCGGGAAGATCGCCTTCCAGTTCGAGGATGACCGCGTCCCTGTCGACGATGTAGGCGGCGGGCTTCGCGGCGACCGTCTTGTCGCCGGAGCGGACGAGGATCTTCTGGATGAAGCGCGGATGGATCATCGGATCCGTCAGCACAACTCGGCGCGGGGCGATGAGGAAGGCTCCCACTTCCCACGGGCGCTCGTCGTCGATGAGCTGGTCGAGGTCAGTGAGCTCGCCGCCGGCGGCCGCGCCACGGCGGCCCTGGCCGGGCAGGCGGCGTTGCGGGCCTTCGCCCTTGTCGAACTGGAGATGGTATTCCACGCGGACGAGGGACGGCGTGACGGCCTTCAGGATCGTCTGCTGGGACGCCGCGCCGGCCGCGGCCGGCGCGGCGAACAGGACGTTGGCGGGGGCGACAAGCGCGGCGGCGGCGAGGCACGAGGCGAGGGTGGTGGTGAGCTTCATGGAATTGGTTTGGACCTCGGACGCTATTCCTTTTCGTAGTTGCGGGAGAAATCGAGGACGACCTGCCTCATGAGGCCGTTGCGCAGGATGGTGAAGACGGCGCGGGACTTGGCGGCCAGATTGGCGACGGCGTCCCTGTGGTAGCCCTTCACGTCGTCGAGCGTGGCGATGTCCTTGCCGTCGACCTTGAGGAGGATGTCCTTCTGCTGGAAGACGGTCGCGGCGTTGCCGGGATACTTCACGCCGTAGACGAAGACGCCCTTCTCGCGCTGGAAGTGGAGGTCGGGATTGTCGAACTGGTTGATCGCCTTGACCGTGAAATCCCAACGCGGGCAGTCGAGTTCATCGCCTTCCACCTGGCCCTTGGCGGTGGGTTTCACCTCGACCTTCACCGGCTCTCCCTTGCGGATGAGATCCAGCCTGGCCGGGGTATTCTTGGCGAGGAACCCGAGGAGGCGCCGCACGACCGGAAGATCCTCGTCGGTCATCGCGGTGACCGGTTCGCCGTTCACGCTGACGAGGCGGTCGCCCGCGAGGATGCCGCCGCGCCGGGCCGGGCTGCCGGTGTCGGTCTCGGCCACCATGACGCCGTTGGTCGCGTCGAAGTAGATGTTGCGGTTGAAATCCTTCAACGGCTGCAACTGCAGGCCGGTCCAGCTCCAGTCCATCTTCCCGCCCGACCGGATGCGGTCGGTCACGGCCTTCACGACTTCGATGGGTGTGGCGAAGCCGGTGTCTCCGCCGGCCATCATGCCGCGCGTGTTGATGCCGATGACTTCTCCGGCCGTGTTGACCAAGGGGCCGCCGGAATTGCCCGGACTGATGGCCGCGTCAGTCTGGAGCCAGAAGCTGTATTCGCTCGTGCCCGGCAGGAACCGCTTGGTGCAGGAGACGATCCCGATGGAGACGGAACGCGACATGCCCCACGGCGCACCCATGGCCATGACGAAAGAACCTTCCGTAAGCTCGACGGACTTGCCGAGCAGCGCGAATGGCAAAGGGGTGCTGCCTTCGGGCATCTTCAGCTTGAGCAGGCAGACGTCCACGTCCTTGTCCGAGCCCACGATCTTCGCATCGAAGGCGCGGCCGTCGGCGAGAAGGCAGCGGACTTCGACCGCCTTGTCGACGACGTGCCAGTTGGAAAGGATCTCGCCGTCCGCCGAAATGAGGACGCCGCTGCCGGAAACTTCCTGCGACGTCTTCTTGCCGCCGGCCAGGTCTTCGCGGACGACCTTGATGAAGACGACGGTGGGGAAAACCTTCTCCTTGGCCGAACGCACGACCTCGCGGAAGTCGAGCTTGTCCAGACCGCGCATGTTCTCCTGGGCCGCCAACGCCGTGGCCCATGGCGCGATGGCCAGACCGAGGATGGAGAGGAGGCAAAGCGCCGCGAACCGCGGCAGAAGGTTTGGGGGCGTCTTCAAGATTCGCATGGCGACGGGAAACAGGTAGCCGCTGGGCCACACAAGGTCCAGCGGCGGCTTGGGAAAATGGGTCAATCTTTCCGGTCTCTCCCATGGACCACGCCCGCAGTCCATCCGTTCAGGCAAACTCGGCGGCCGTGTCACCAGACCTGCACGCTGTCGGCGGAGAAAGCCTTCGTCACCAGCTCCCGGTATTGCTCCGCCGTCGTGGTCGCGGTGAGCCGGATGGATTCCACGCGCGTTTCGGGCAGCGCGGACTGCACGGCGATGACCGAGTCCGCCAGGGGATCTTCCGGGCGGGTGAGGATGTGGAGGATCGTCTTCATGGCGGGCGTCACATGCGAACAACGTAGGTCGAGTCCACCGCGAGCGCGGCCAACCGGGCATCGTCGATCGGCTGGAACTTCAACGGCGCTTCGCCCAGTTCGGCCAGTTCCTGGGCGTCTTTCTGCACGTAGATCGGGCGGGGCCACTCGGCCACGATCGGGAAATATCGGGTGTAGTTGTCCTCGTCGACGAACTCGTCCACCCATTCGCTCAAGGCCAGCACCGCCGGCCCGCGCAGGTAGACGGTGATGTCCACCTTCTTCCACGTCCCCACGCCGGCGGCGACGCGGATGGCTTCGGCGGGGCGATGGCTCGTGCGTGGATCGCCCGTGACGATGAAGAGCACCTTGGGATTCATGCGGCTGATCAGTTGAAGGCGAGGAAACGGTCGGTGCTGGAGATGATGTCGCTGACGATCGTCAACCCGGCAAACGTGGCGGCATCGCTCAAAGGGAAGTGGCGTTTGTGCGCACCGTAGGCGCAGCCATAAAGCTTCAGGCCGCGGGCCTTCAACGCCTGAAGCCTTTCATCGGCCACGCCGGGCACCGCGTCGTCCACGCAGTAGAGATAGACGTCGACGCCGACCGCGAGCGCGGCCTCCGCCGTGCGGATGCCGTGGGTGAAGTTGGCCTCGCCCGGTTTGCACGAGATCAGCAGGCCGAGCTTTTTGCCGCGCAGTTCCATAGAACGAAGCTAGGCCGGGAAGGCGCCGGATCAAAACAGGAAACTCGGCCGAATCCTGCCGCTGCACTTGCCCGCAGGGGGCCGATCTGCAACTCCTTCCCCGGCCCCAAGCCCGAACAACTGTGAACGTCCGCACTTTTTCCCTGGCCGCGCTGGCCGCTATTTCCGCCACCGGCACGATCGCCCAAATCCTTCCGCCCGGCACCCGCCCGTCCGCCCCGTCGGTCCACGCGCTCACCGGCGCGAAGATCGTCGTGAAGCCCGGCACGGTCATCGACTCCGGCACCATCGTCATCCGCAACGGCCTCATCGAAGCCGTCGGTGCCAACATCGCCGTGCCGCCCGACGCGCGGGTCTGGGATCTCAAGAGCAACGTCGTCTACGCCGGCTTCATCGACGCCCACCTCGTCTTCGTCGGGTCGAACGCCCCCGTCTCGACGGCCGCCTTCGAGCCCGTCGACCGCGCCGCCGCCCTAACCTCCGGAGCGGGCAACTACCAGTTCTTCGGCACGCCCAACGCCACGCCACAGTCCAGTCCAGGCGCGGAACTCGCCAACATTGCTCCCGAGCGGCGTGTGGCCGCGTCCTTCGCGCCGCCGGCCAAGGCCCTGCAGGAACTTCGCGAGATCGGCTTCACCGCCGGGAACGTCGTGCCCGACCGGGGAATCCTCCGGGGAACCAGCGCCTTCGTTTCGCTTTCCGGCGACAACCCGAACGACGCCGTCATCAAGCCCGATGTCTTCCAGCACATCGCCTTCGAGGTGAACAGCGGCCCCGGCCGTTCGGATGTCTTCCCCGGATCGCTCATGGGCGTGATCGCCGCCGTGCGCCAGACGTTCTTCGACGCGCAGCACTACGCGCTCGACCAGGCGAACTACGCGACCAACTCAACCGCGCGGAAACGCCCGCCCTTCAATCCGTCTCTCGACGCCCTGCACTCGGCCACGGAGAAGAAATTCCAGTTCGTCTTCGAGCCCGGCAGCGCCGTGATGGTGGACCGCGCGACGCAGCTCTCGAAGGAACTCGGCCTCCAGCCACTCATCGTCTCCAGCGGCCAGGAATGGCGACGGCCCGATCTCGCCAAAGCCTCCGGCGCGGCCTTCATCGTGCCGCTGAACTTTCCGGAAGCGCCCAAGTTCCCCGAGGACGACGACTGGCACGGCGTCTCGCTCGACCAGCTCCGCGCGCTCGACTGGGCTCCGAGCAATCCGTCATTGCTCCGCTCCAACGGCCTCGAAGTCGCCCTCACGACCTACGGCCTCGGCGACAAGAAAACCTTCCTCAAAAATCTCCAGTCCGCCGTCGCGCGCGGCCTTTCCGAAGACGACGCCTTGGCCGCGTTGACCACGGTTCCCGCAAAACTATGCGGCGTGGACAAGCAGCTCGGCTCCATCGAAGCCGGCAAGCTGGCGAATCTCACCATCGTCGAAGGCACGAACTACTTCGTCGGCGACGCCAAGGTCCGCGAAGTCTGGATCGATGGCCGCGTCTTCCAACCCGCACCGCCCGCACCCAAGAAGGCTCCGGCTTCCAGCACCAACGCCGTCGCCAAGGCCGAAGCAAAGCCCGACGCGAAAGCCGAGGCCAAGAAGGCCGAAACCAAGGCGCTCCAGGCCAAACGCGTCGCCCGTCATCCGCTCGACCTGAAGGGCGTCCTGACCAATCCGCCCGCCGTCTACATCAAGTCCGCCACCATCTGGACCAGCGGCGAGAAGGGCATCCTGACCAACGCCCCCATGCTCGTGATGAACGGCAAGATCATGGGCGTCGGTGCCATTCCTCGCATCGCGCTGCCGCCCGGCACGGTCACGATCGACCTGCCGGACATCCACGTCACTGCCGGGCTGATCGATTGCCACAGCCACTCGATGATCCTCGGCGGCGTGAACGAAGGCACCTTGCCCAGCACGGCCATGGTCCGCATCGGCGACGTGGTGAACTCCGAGGCCGACACCATCCACCAGCAGCTCGCCGGTGGATTGACCGTCGCCAACCTGCTCCACGGCTCGGCCAATCCGATCGGCGGACAGAACCAGGTCATCAAGCTCCGCGAAGGCGAAGGGCCGGAGGACCTGAAGTTCAAGGGCGCGCCGCAGGGCATCAAATTCGCCCTCGGCGAAAACGTGAAGCAGGCCAACTGGGGCGACAAATACACGACCCGTTTCCCGCAGACCCGCATGGGCGTGCCGGCCTTCTACATCAACCGTTTCACCGCCGCGCAGCAGTATGAGCAGGAGTGGGCCGACTTCCGCGCCGGCAAGAGCGTCGTTCCTCCACGCCGCAACCTGGAACTCGAAGCCATCGCCGAGATCATCGCCGGCACGCGGCTCATCCACTGCCACAGCTACCGGCAGGACGAGATCCTCGTTTTCCTCCGCACGATGGAGCAGTTCGGCGTCAAAGTCGGCACGCTCCAGCACATCCTCGAGGGCTACAAGGTGGCCGACGAGATCGCCAAACACGGCGCCGGCGCGTCGTCGTTCTCCGACTGGTGGGCCTACAAGTTCGAGGTCCTCGACGCCATTCCCCATGCCGGCAGCCTGATGCGCGACCGGGGCGTGCTCGTCAGCTTCAACAGCGATTCCTCCGACCTCGCCCGGCGCCTGAATCTCGAAGCAGCCAAGGCTGTGAAATACGGCAATACGCCCGAAGCCGAAGCGCTGAAGTTCGTCACCATCAACCCGGCCAAGCAGCTCCGCATCGACCAATGGGTCGGCTCGCTGGAGAACGGCAAAGACGGCGACTTCGCCATCTGGAGCGGCAGCCCGCTCAGCACCTCCAGCATCTGCCTCCAGACGTGGATCGAGGGCAGGAAATACTTCGACCGAGACGACGCCAAACTACGGGGCGACGCCCTCAAGGCCGAACGCCTCGCGCTGCTCGACAAGGTGAAGAAGCTCGCCGTCGATGTTGCCGTGCCCGACAAGGGCGCGGACTCCGCCCGCGCCGCCTTCTTCCATCGCGCGCTGGAAACCAGCCGCCACCTCGGCGTCGAGATGTGCCAGGACTGCGAACTCCCGATGAGGAACTGAGAATGAAGATCCCGCCCAACATATTTGGAAGCTTTGGACCAAACCCGGGACTAAGCATGTCGTCTCTTCTTTCGGCAGCGCACAGCGCCACGAGGAAGGCCCGGATGGCCATCAGGAAATTAGCCGGTGGCGCGAGCCACCGGTATAGCAGCAGCGCGTATTCGCCCTGGAAGGGCGGCGGATCTTCTCTTCCATTCTCTCCATCGCCCCTTCAGGGCGAATGCTCTCTTGCGGATGTTTCCGGTGGCTCGCGCCACCGGCTAATTTCCAAACGCGCCTCCGGCGCTGCTTCCACCTTCGATGTTGGATGTTCGATGTTGGATGTTGGGCGTTCCCTGATCTGCCTGCTCGCCTTCGCCTTCGCGGCTTCCTCGCACGCCGACTCGCTCCTTCTCCGCGGCGCCACCGTCCACACCGTCTCCGGCGCGACGCTGCCGTCCGCCGATGTGCTGGTGAAGGATGGCAAGATCGCCGCCATCGCGGCGTCGATCACCGAGAAAACCGACCGCACCAACGACCTCTCCGGCCTGCATCTCTTTCCCGGATTGATCAGCCCTTCGACCGAGCTGGGCCTTGTCGAAATCCCGTCGGTCCGCGCCTCTTTAGATCGCCGTGAGGTCGGCGACTTCAACCCGGATGTCGAATCGTGGAAGGCGGTGAACCCGGACTCCGAACTCATCCCCGTCGCCCGCGCCAACGGCATCACCCACTTCATTCCCGTGCCGCAGGGCTCCATTCTCAGCGGCGTCTCTTCCGTGGTGGCCACGGGCGGTTGGACGGTCGAGGACATGGCCGTCCGCAAACGCGCCGCCTACCATCTCGATTGGCCGACGATGTCCCTGGCGACACCCGGACGCCGGGGCGGGGGCGACGGCGCGTCGATCGAGGAGCAGTCGAAAGCCCGGCGCGAAAAGGTTCAGGCCATCGAGAACTGGTTCAACGACGTCGACGCCTACTCGAAGGGCCGTGCGGCCGGTTCTCAAGTTGTCCCCGCCTACGAGGCCGCCTTGCCGCTGCTGCGCGGCGAGCTGCCGTTGATCATCGGCGCGGATGATCTGCGCGAGATCAAGTCGGCCCTCGCCTGGGCTGAGAAGCGGAAGCTCAAGATCGTCATCCTCGGGGGGCGCGACGCGGGCTTGGTCGCCGGGCAGTTGGCCAGGCAGAAGGTTCCCGTCATCTACAACCACGTCTTCCCGCTCCCCACGCGCGACAGCGACGGCTACGACGCGAACTTCAGCACTCCGGGCATCCTCCACAAAGCGGGCGTCACCGTCGCGCTGACCGACAGCCTCGGACGATTCACCTCCAGCAACGCGCGCAACCTCCCCTACGCCGCCGCACAGGCGATGGCTTTCGGCCTTCCCGCCGATGCGGCGATCAAGGCGATCACGCTCGTGCCCGCGCAGATCTACGGCGTCGCGGACAAGCTCGGCAGCATCGAGGTCGGCAAGGACGCGTCGCTCTTCGCCGCCACCGGCGACATCCTCGACATTCGTTCGCAGGTGAAACACCTCTGGATCGCGGGCGAGGAGCAGTCGCTCAAGAACCGGAACACGCAGCTCTACGACAAGTTCCGCAACCGCCCCCGCACCGATAAAAAGTGACGGGAGCGCGATGGACTTCCCCCCGTGGCTGCATGGTTTTGGCGCAGACGCCGGAACCGGCCGGCCAGTTTATCCCAAACTCCGAAGTTGGAATCAGCGGATGAGAACGGACCGGGACGCGTGCGCTCCCATTTCTGTTTCGGAGTTCGGGATGAACAGCCGGCTCCGCTGGAGCCGTTCCCGCCTCAATGTCTCCGGAAGTTCAGCTTGTGGTCCATGCGGCGGGTCTGGCTGAACTCAAGCTTCGGCAGGTCGGTCAAGGTGGGGGATTCAGTTTCGTTCAGGATGGTTTTCGCCAAGGCCTTCAACTCGTTCCAGCGCGGCCATTCGAGCGCGGGGGAATGCACGACCTGCCGGAGCGTGCTGCGCCATTCGATGATCACGCGGTCGATGTCGCCGGGGCCGGTCCACTCGGTCACGAAGGCGTGCTTGGCCTCGGGGTTGCGATGGACGCTGCGGACCACTTCCTCCGCGCCGAAGCCGTAGCTGGGCGGAATGCCGTCCTCCAGATAGCCGGGGATGGATTGGCTGCCGAAGAGCCTCCGGCAGGCGTAGGCCAGCCGTCCGTCGAAGCGCGCTTCGCCGCCGCTGAAGCGGAAGCCGGCGTCGAGGTTGGCGAGGTCATAGACGAGTTCCTCCAGCGGATATTCCTCGTCCTCCAACGCCGCCGCCAGCGCAAGGCCGTCGCCCTGGTGGAAGAAGCTGACGACTTGGCCGCGTCGCGTCGGAACACCGCCTGCATTGACGAGACCGAGCCGTCGCCAGAGCAGCGCGACGCCGCTGGCGGCGGGAAGGCCCATGCAGGTATCGACAAGGGAACAGCGGGCGCAGTTGGCGGAAACGGTTTCCCGCTCGGGCGGGCGCCACAGGGCAACGCCGTGCCGGTCGATGGCGACCCGGAGCGGGAGCCCGCCGACGTCGAGATGGACCATGAGGCGCATCTCCTCCTCGACGACCCGCACGACGGGCGTGTGCTGCGCGGCGAGATGGGCCTGAAGCGCGGGCAGGACGGTTTGCTCCCAATCCTTCTGCTCCAGCTCGCGGCGCTGCCAGTTGGTTGCCCGGCGAACCCACTTGGCCAGCACGAGATGGCCATCGGCCAGACGATCCGCCACCGTGCTGGAGCGTCCGAAGAGCGGCCGGCCATCGGCTTCACTCACCACGACCATCAAACCCTGGCCGATCTTCTCCAATGCCTTGGCCGACGTGAGCGCGGGGATCAAGACCGGGGCGGTTTCGCCGGATGGAGGCGCGTCTTCTTGGATCAGTTTCACATCCTTCACCGGCACCGGCTTCATCTGGCCGAGGCGTTCCCATTCGCCGCGGCTGTTGAGGATCTCGCGGACGTGGGTGCGGACGTAGCGGGCGCGTTCGGCGTCGGTCTGGAGGCCGCAGGGAACATCCGGATGCTTCAACGACTCCTCGACTCCGAGGATGATCGGCCTGGTCGTGTAGAGTCGCTGCTGGACTCGCACGGCTTCCTCGAAGGGACGCCGCCCCTGGATCGACGCGGCGTGCATGAGGCCGAGCAGCGCGTTCCAGTCGATCATGCCGTTGCGCGACAGCCACGCGGGCCGGCCGTCGGCCAGGCGCAGGCCGTTCTGCGAGACGAGCACGTAGCCGCATTCGTCCAATCCACGTCGCCCCGCACGCCCGAACATCTGGAGGATCTCGTCAGCCTTGATGGCGTGCTCGACGTTGTCGCGCCGGTAGGAATCGCCCGCGAGCACGACGCTGCGGAGGGAGAAATTGATTCCAGCCGCGAGGCCCATCGTCGCGACGACGACCCGGAGCTGACCGGCCTTGGCCAACGGCTCGATCACGCCGGCGCGCGTCGTGTAGCTCAGGCCGCTGTGGTGGTAGGTCACGCGCGACTTGAGCATCCGGGCCATCTTCTCGCCGACGACCTGCTTCTGCTCGTCCGTGAGCTGGAGCGGATTCGGGTTTGGCAGATAACGCTCGAGTTCGGCCGCGAGCGCTTCGGTGGCTCGGCGCTGCGGGGCGAAGACGAGGACTGGCCCCAGGTTTTCGGCGAGGGCCTTGGCCACGAAGCGCGGCCAGTAGCCCTTGATCTCGGACGGGACGAAGTAGTTCAGGCTGTTGCCATCGATCTCCTCCAGCGGCACGGGCCGCTCCTCATGGCGGACGAGCACGGCGCGCCGGCCGAGGCGTGTGAGCCACTTCACGATGTGATCGGGATTGGCCACGCTGCCGCTGAGCAGGAGCAGCTGCGTCTGCGGCGGCGCGAGCGCGATGGCCAGCTCGTAGTTCAGGCCACGGTCGGCATCGCCGATCATCTGATACTCGTCGACCACGAGCAGAGTCGGTCCGTCGCCGCGGATGAGCCGGTTCTTCTGCGTCTCCAACGTGGCGACGATGACGGGGGCTTCGAGATTCTCGGCGAGGTCGCCCGTGGCGATCCCGACGTTCCAACCGCGCGCGCGCCACTCGGCGAGCTTGTCATTGGCCAACGCGCGCGTGGGGACGGTGTAGATGGCCTGGCCACGGTTCTTGCCGTTGTTCGACCACAGTTCGAAAACGAGCGTCTTACCGGCACCGGTTGGCGCATGGACGACGACATCCTGTCCGTCGCGCAACGCGGCGACGGCCTGCTGCTGCCAGGGGTCCGGCACGGCCACCTGGTTCAACGACGCGGCCGAAGGATCACCAAGATGACTGTGGTGGACGCGCTCAAAGCTGTCTCCGACGGTGTTCATGGAAAGACGACGCGCCAGCGCCGTTGATCGGGGAAAGGTGGCTGACGAAACGGGAACCGCCAGTTCTTGGGATGCGAAACTATTTCCGGCCGTGGACGCGCTCCTTCTTCTCCTCCCACTCGGTCTGCAGAGCCTTGCGTTCGCGAGCCAGCTCGGCCTCGAGTTCCTGCTGCTTCTCGAAGTCGCCGGCCATCGCCGCCTCGCCGATCTTTCCCTTCAGCATGATCTCACGTTCGGCGATCTTGGCGGCGTATTTGGAATCCAGGTCGGCGATCTCGGCCTTCTGCCGTTCGGTGAGCTTGGCCATGGGCTGGGACTTGTTCAGCCGTTCCATCGCGAGTTCGTAGGCGGACTTCATGCGGCAACCATGGGCCCGATGCGGCCAAGTTCAAGGGATGGGTTTGCGGGGGCGACGCTTCGATGTTCGGTGTTCTGAACATCCAACATCGAACATCCAACATCGAACATCCAACATCGAACATCGAACACTGGACGTCGAAGAAGCCGGCTTCCTGGTTCCGGTTCCTCTCGTCAGTCTTCCAGCCATGTCGATCGGCAAGTCCTGCGAAGTGTTGTTCAGCCCGGCGGAGTTCATGGCGCTGCAGAAGCGTGATCTCTCGCAGGCCGTCTGCGTCGTGTTCGACATCCTCCGCGCCACGACCTCCATGACCATGGCCCTGGCCTATGGCGCCGAAGCCGTCCTGCCGGTGAACGACATTCCGGACGCGCTGGCGTTGCGCGCGAAGTTTCCCGAGGCGCTGCTGGCGGGCGAACGCCACGGGCTCCGCATCGGTGCGGAGCTGACCGGAGGCGTGGAGTTTGATCTGGGCAATTCACCGCGCGAGTTCACCCGCGAGAAGGTCGCCGGACGCACCCTGATCATGACCACGACCAACGGCACCCGGGCGCTGCGGGCGTGTGCCGGAGCGAAGCAGGTGTTCATCGGTTCCTTTCCCAATCTCACCGCCACCGCGAACGCCGTTCTCGCGAGCGAGCCCAAGCAGCTCTTCCTCGTCTGCGCCGGCACCTACGAGGAGGCCGCCTACGAGGACACGCTCGCCGCCGGCGCGATGGCGGAGTTGGTCGAAGGATTTTTTGGCGAGGCCAACACGGCCGATTCCGTCGCGATCGCGCGGACCATCTGGCTCGGGGCGCAGGCCGATCTCGCCGGGGCCATCCGTCATTCGCGCAACGGCCGCAGGCTCTTGGCGCATCCGAAGTTTCAAGGCGACGTCGCGGCCTGCCTCCAACGCGACACGGCGCCGATCGTGGCCACGATGAGCGACGGGGCCGTCGGCAGAAAGATAGGCACCTGATCTGAAGTGAAATCGTGGAAACGCAGCCACGAAACGGCGTCGGCAAGGTAGGGCAGTGCTTCCAGCCTGCCCAAGGAAGTCTCAGAGCGAACACCAAACAACGTGAGTTTCTCACGCAATGGCTTCGTGGGTAAACCCCGGTCTTCACGGGGCAGGCTGGAAGCCCGCCCTACCTTCAGCTGCATGGTTCTGGCTGAGGTCGCCAAGGTCTTGATCCAAAGCGCGCGCATGGCGGGCAGGCAAGATGCACCGCCCTACCTTGATTGGGCCAACCAACAAAAAGCCCCGGACGGCGCGTCCCGTCCGGGGCTGCGGATGAATTGGAGCTTCAGGCGGTCAGGGCACCGGCTGGACCGTGTAGAAGCCGGTCGGATTACTCACCGACGTGTCGATGAAGCTCGTCTGGACCGTGGTCGCCGTCACCTGCCCGACTTCCACGCCGGTCAAGGCGTTGGCGTTGTCGCGGCGCAGGATCTTGTAGGTCGTGCCGGGGATGGAGACGAAGGTGATGCGCGGGATCGCCTGGATGCCGACCGTGAAGCCGGACAGCGGATTCAGCGGATCGGTTCCGGCCAGATACTCCTGCAGGTTGGAACTGCCGTCGCCGTCCGCATCCGTTCCGGCCCCGACTCGGGGATCGGTCAAGTAGCCCGCGCCGAAATACTGCAGCCTCCAGCTGTTGGGCACTCCGTCGGCCAGCGCGTAGACGCGGCCGTAGTCGCCGAGTGCAACGAGGGAAACCGGCGATCCGTTGAGGAACACGCCTGCCCGGATCGTCGCGTTGCTGGTGATGGTGAACGCGCCGCTGTAGAGCGTGGAACCAATCGTCGGATTCCCGCCGTTGATCGTGAACCGGACTTCGCCGACTCCCACGATGTTGGTCAGGCGGACCGTGAGCTGGTTGGTGAACAGGCCGGGGACGGGACCGAACTTGACCCCATCCGCCAGCACCTGGGTGAAGGCACCGGTGGAAACGGTCGAGATCGGGAAGCCGTTGAGGAACAGACCGGCCCGGAAGGTGGTGCTGCCCGTCAGCGTCAGCGGCGTCGAGTAAAGGGTCGAACTTGCCGTGGGATCAGAGCCGTTGACCGTGTAGCGGATCTGGCCGGAGCCGACGAGATTGACCAACGAAACCGTCGTCGTGTTCGTGAAGGATCCCGGGAGGGGATTGAATTGAACGTCGCTGGCCTTCGTGTAGGTGTTGCTGAAGACGGCGGAGACGGGGGAACCATTCACGAACAGGCGCGCCCGGATAGTCGAGTTGCTCGTGATGGTGAACGAGCTGGAGTAGAGCAACGATCCTGCGGATGGATCGACGTCATTGATCGTAAACCGGATCTCGCTGCCAGCTCCCACGTTGTTGACCATCGAGACGGCCAGCTGGTTGGTGAAACCTGACGGGGAAGCGGGCGAGAACACGATGTCGGGAGGCGGAATCACGACTCCGCCCAATAGCTCGATCAAAAGATCTGAATTGAGGTAGGACGCGGAGTTGTTGTTATCAGCGCCGCGACCAGACGCGATTTCCACAGTGTCTCCAGCAGTCAATGCCAACTGGTTCGTGTAACCGAACGTCGCAGTTCCGGAAAGAAAAGCTCCCTTGAGCAAAACCCCGTTCACGAGGACGTGGAAGTCTGTATCCCCCTGGCCCGACGGGAACGAGGGGCTGGCCCAAGCCGAAACCCGATAGTTGCCACTTGATTGGATCGTGTAGCGGGCCACGGCGTAGTTGTCCGGGTTACCAGCAGGTCCAGGATTGAGCGTGACTCCTCCTACCGGGATGACTGCCCCCGATGAGTAGGGATCGGGACCCACATTGATTCGGGCCAAAGACTCAAGATTCTGGATCCTCATCCATCCCAGGAAAAGCGAGTTCCCCCCGGCTGCGCTGTATCTTTCTGTGTAGGGGATCAAGGAACCATTGGTCGCGCCCTTGTAACCGAGGGTCCAGTTGTTCGAAGGGTTGGCCGAAATTGGGAATTGTTTTGAGAGCTGGTAGGACGGTCCCCCAAGGGAGTTCAGGGTGATTATAGCGCCAATCTTTAGTCCAGATCCGAAGAGGCTATTGTCGAGACCGCGGCCAACCGCGAAATCGATTGTTCCGCCCGCCAAAAGATTCGTCGTGAATGAGTAGTTTGTCGCGACCGTTACGGGAAGGGCATTGGAGATATAGGCAGCCCCGTTTACCCGGATGTGGAAATCTGTGTCTCCGGAACTCGCCCCGTTTAGGTAATTGGTTACCCCGACGGTGATCGTGTAGGAGCCGTTCGTCGGAGCTATGAACCGAGCCGCACCGTAGTCGGCCGAACTATTGGGCTGGCCGCCGAAAAGCAGGACGGTGCCCGGAGGATAGACCCCCTGTCCGCCGTCGGAAGTTCCAGTGTTGAAATAGAACTTCACAATTTCCGGAAAAGAGTCTGGGCTACGATTCCAGCGCATTTCCGCAGCGCCGTTTGGATAGTCTGTTCTTTGGGGGTTGGCCAAAGACGCGAACTTAGAAGTGATGTTGGTGAAGTAGCCGTATGACCAAACCCCTGTGGGATTCTGATTGGTCGAGTAGTCGGCTGATAGATTGTAGGTGGCGAGCTGAGCATTGACGCTCAACGTCGAAACAATCGCCGCGATGGCTGTGAAGATGATTCCCCTGAGTCTTTTCATAAGTAGTTCTCCAATTGGCTAGTTGAAAATACACAAGGGCGGGAATGCGGGCAATGCCAATCTCTTTTCTTGGATAGAATTGTCAGAAGTTCACCCAGAACACCTGCTTCGCCTAAGAATCCGATGAGCCGTTCAGAATGCCGCGCCGATGCCGTCGCCTGGCCACCAATGCCGGTCTGGCTGATCCTGGAAATAGAGGAACTTGCGGCCGGTCTTCTCGGCGAATTCAGCCAGCTTGACGGACTGCTGCGAATTGTCGCTCAGGACGATGGAACCCGGGTGCAGGCAATGCTCGATGGCGAGGAACTCGGCCCACTCGTATTCCGGCCGATGGTCGCTGTCGTGGAGGAAGAGATCCACCGGTTGGCCGAACTTCTTCAGCGTCTCCACGGAGTCGCCCAGCAGGATTTCGCCGACGTCGCGGTATTCCGGCAGGAACAGATGGCCGCAGTCCGGGATGATGTCGGTGGCGTAGACGCGTCCGGGCGAACCCTCGGCCGCGTTGCGCTTGAGCGCGGCGGCGATGACCACGGTTCCGAGGCCGCGGTCGACTCCGGTTTCGACAATGACCCTGGGCTTGAGCGCACGGATCAGGGCATACCAGCCGATGCGCCGGCCGTAGCGGGGTTCGGCATCGGAGTTGTGGCGGTCGGGTGAGGCCTGGGTGGCGGCCACCAGCTTGTCGCGCAGCACGCTGTCTTCTTCCAACTCCCGGCAATAGCGCTCGATCTCGGGCCAGGGTTTCCCGGCGACCACGGCGGTGAACTCGGCCAGATACCGGCGGTTCAGCGGCGTGAGGTGGTAGGTGTGGTTGTAATACTCCTTCGACGTGAAGGCCCATGAGGTCATCCGTCCGGCCTGCTTCAGGGCCTGGAGCCAGGCCCAGCCGAGCCTGTATGGAATCAGGGCCAGCCGACCGGCGGCGGTGTGGCGAACAAAGCTGCGGAGGGAACTCATGCGGACTGGGGCTTGATGGCGAGACGGCCGGTGTAGTCGAGCCGGCTCAGGAACGGACGCGGTTTTAGCGTGGCAAAGTATTCGTCGACCGCGCGCTTCGCGCCTTCCCAATGGCCGTAGTCGTCGATGATGAGCGGACCGCCCGGCGCCAGCAGCGGATACAGGTGCCGGAGCTCGTGGGCGGTGGATTCATACCAGTCGGTATCGAGACGGAGCAGGGCGATCTTTCCGGGAAGCGTCTTGGGAATGGAGTCCTCCACCTTGCCTTTGACGAAGTGCATGCGTTCCACCGGATAGCCGGTCAACAGCATGTTCTTACGGACGAACTCCACGCCGGCGTAGCACCAGTAGTTTTCCACACCCTCCTGCCTGTCGGCCTCGTTCAGGACCGCCGCCGCCTTCGTGCCGTCGAACATGACATCCGCCTCGGTCGGGGCCGACATCCCTTCGAAGGTGTCATAGAGGTAGAGTTCGCGACTCGTATCCCCGAGATCCTTCAAGAGCTTGGCGGCGATCATCATGCTGCCGCCGCGCCAGACACCGCATTCGACGATGGCGCCCGGGATGCCGTTTTCGTGGACGTAACGGACTGAATCCAACATCCCGAGATTGCGGCCTAGGCTGGCGGCGGTGTGCGGCTTGGCCAATTCAATCGTCGTCGCCTCCTCCGGCCTGAGTCCCGTGCTCATGCGGACGATCTCAAATCCACGCTTGTTGAAGAACCGCTGAACGATCGGCTTGATGTGGTCTAGCATCAGAAAGTCTTTCTCAGGGCTTTGGGGTCACTTTGAACCGCACCCGGTTTCGCAGGCTTTGCCGGTGGAGAAGCGTCAGGCCGTTCTTCGCGACATTGAAGACGCGGGCAAGGCCGGGAAGCACCCGGGAAAGGGCGCTTCGATCCGGCTGGTAGACCACCTCCGGCTTTGTGCCGGGTTCCCAGCGGGGCGTGTAGTCGCTCTGCTGCGGAGCGGAGGCAAACATCGGAACAAGCTTTGTTCGGCGGGCTTCAACCCAAAGCTGAAGCGGCAGCGTCGTCACCACTTCGACTCGTTGGCGGATCTTCTCCGGATCGGAAACCTCATACCAACGGCCATAGGGACCAACAATGTGAGCCACCATCCGGTCGACGACAAAGCCGTTGGGCTCCGAGAAGGCCCGGAAAAACAGCTCGGGGCTGAACTGGTAGAAGCCGTGGCCGCACCAGTTGTTGGTGGTGGTATGCATCATCACGTGCCCGCCCACGCGGACCATCTCCATGCTGTTCTTGAGGGCCTGCGGGAAGTTGAAGATGTGCTCGAGGGTTCCGCCGTCGTAGACGAGGTCGAACTTCTCCCGGAGCTCGGGTCCGATCGGCTGGTTCAGGTCGTGGACGTGCTCGGCTCCTTCGAACGACGAGGCGTCCATCGACTGCACGTTCGTCGCGCCCAACGCCCGGAAGACGGGCTCGGCGTAGCGCACCTTGGCCGGATCATTGGAAAGGAACTCGTCGGCCGGAAGGCCGTGTTTCCGGAGTTCCTTCACCATCGCGGCCGGGTAGACGTTGAGATCCTGGCGGCCAAGCATGAGGACATCTCGGTGGCGCACGCCCCGCTGGTGCGCGGCGATGAGTAAACGGACGGCGTTGATGTCGAGTCCCATGGCGGATCAGGTCTTGGCCTTGGTCGCGCGGACGAGCAGCAGGTGGCCGCGCCGGGGCATCAGGCCTTCGAGCGGTTTGCCGAGCCACTTCGGGAAAGGCATCAGGCCGTAGGAAGAGACCTGCACGTCGGCGAAGCCGATCCTCTGGAAAAGCTCCTGCGCCTGGAGCACGCCGAGCGCGCGGACGTGGCCGGTCACGCCGGCGAAGGCGGGATGCGTCACCGGCACGTCTTCGCTGACGTGTTCCTGGTAGTGCAGCCCGAGCGGGTTGCCGAGATACCAGCCGCAGCAGCGCATCAGGGTGAACGGCGTGTAGCCGAAGGCCATCGCGCCGAGATTGAGGAAGCTCGTGAGGTTCTCGGACGTGATCAACGCGGTGCCGCCGGGCTTGAGCACGCGGTGGATCTCCTGGGCGAAGAGGCGGGTGTTGTGCAGGTGCTCGATGACCTGCGAGCAGTGGACCACGTCGAAGCTTTCATTGGCGAAGGGCCACTCGCCATTCAGGTCGACATCGAAGGTCTTGATGCCCCGGGCTTCGGCCTTTTCGCGGAGCGGCGGCGAGGCTTCGATGCCCTGGAAGATCTCGGGCTGGTGTTTGAGATACTTGCCGAGGAACGCGCCGTCCGCGCAGCCGACGTCGAGCAGCGCGCGGGGACGGAGCTCCGCCGTCTGCTGGCCGCTCCAGTCGTTGCAACGCTGGCAGGCGTCCAGATACGCGGTGCTGACCATCCGTTGGAGCAGGCGAACGAACATTTAGGAAATCCGACGACCCGAACAGGCACGATGGGGTCACCGGAAAAGCTGGCGGACGCTAGGGAATCCCGGAAGGCCCTGTCCAGCCATTCCCCGGATCACCGCGGGGCAAAGCCTTGAAAAGACGAATGAACGCAGCTGGACGTAAACCGGGCCTGACCGCGTCGATCTTGGAAAAATGGAACCCCCGGATCACGCGAAAGACACTGAGAATCCAAGGCAAAGGATGCCTTCCTTGAAGGCGAGGCGCACCGCAGTCCGACGGTCGGCCATAGTGATCCTCCATGCTCGTAGCGGAAGAACACCGACTGGCCGGGCGCGGACGCCCGGCCTACGTCCTATCGCGTCGCTTCAACGAGCGGAACCGTCAGGCGGAACTTGCCGGATCGTTCGGCGAGCACTTGAGCGACCTGCTCCAAGGCGATGCCGCTCTCCGGTCCCAGGAGGCCATTCAACTCATCCTGAAGTTTGGCCAAGCGGGCGGAGGCCGGACCCGGGCCGTCCGGGATGTAACGGAGCCGGAAATGGTCGCCGGATTCATCCGAGAGCCGTTCCACGTAGTCGCCGATGCGGTAGCGGACCAACGGCATGACGTCGTTGGACAGCGTCGTGACCATGAGCTGGGCCGGAGGCGTTGGTGCTCGTCTTCCATCAGCAGATGGCCGGTCTCAGTCGAGCGGTTCGGCGGTGCCGTGAAAATGAAAAAGGCCCGCCGGACCAGCCGGGCGGGCCTGTGAAACGGAATGGGGTCAGGCGGAGACGAGCCCGCCTTCGCGCGGCTGGACGTTGGGAACGGCGGGTCCGATGGCCTGGGCGAACTTCGCCTTGGAGCGCAGGATCAGCGTGCCCAGCAGCAGGTCGGCCAGCGGCAGGACCACGTTGAAGTTCTTGTGCATGTAGCGGTGGTGGAGCAGGTGGTGGCCGTTCAGCCGGAAGAAGATTCCCGACCGCTCGATGGAGCGTTTCTTGGGCAGGTGCATGCACCAGTGGATGTATTCGTAGACGCCGTAATAGGAGGCGAAGGCGATGCCGGCCCCGAGCAGCAGCCACCAGTGGCCGATGAAGGCGCAGAGGGTGACGAAGGGCAGCATGCAGGTGGCGACGAGCACGGGGCCGTTCCACCACGCCATGGGGATGGTCTTCTTGTCCTTCTCGTTGATCAGGTGGTAGGTGTGGTCCGCCTTGAAGGTCTGATGATGGACGACCGCATGGGCCTGGAAGGCGTAGTCGAACTTCCCGACCGGGCGGTGCATGAAGAACTTGTGGAGAGTCCACTCGTAGAACGAGGCGAACACGATGGCCGAACCAAAACCGGCTGCGGCCCAAAATAGGATTTCTTGCATCTGTGGTTTTCTAAAACCCGGCGACAGACGCCGGGCACAAGGCTGGAACTTGGCTCACATCGCCCTCGCGAGAAAGCGATTTTTTGGTGCTCTAGGACCCTTTTTAGGCGTCCTTCTTCTGTCCTGAAGGGGACCAAAACAAGGTGTGCCCGAGCCGGGTCAATTTCCCGGGAAAGTTCGGATCAATCCTGTCCACGCTGAAGCGGCCAGCAGTCCGGGTTTCGCCACGTCCTAGCCGTCAGTTGCGCCGGAAGACCTTGGCCGGGGTCGCCTGGTCGGTGGGGAGGATCAGCACCTCGTCGATGCACACATGCGGCGGCCTGCTGGCCATGAAGACCAGGGTCTCGGCGATGTCTGCCCCGCTCAACGGGGTCATGCCCTTGTAGACGTTCTTCGCCTTGTCCCCGTCGCCCTTGAACCGCACCAACGCGAACTCCGTCTCGGCCAGCCCGGGATCAAGCGTGCCCACACGGATGCCCGTGCCCAACAGCTCCATCCGGAGCGCGCGGGTGATCTGGAGTTCCCCCGCCTTCACCGCGCAATAGGCCGCGCCGCCCTCGTAGGCGATGCGTCCGGCGACGGACCCGATGTTGAGGATCGATCCGCCCGGAGCCTGGATGAGGGGCACGAAGGCCCGGCACATCCGGAGGACACCGAGGAGATTGGACTGCACCATGGCTTCCCAATCCTCGTCACGGGCCTGGACGACATGCTCCGCGCCGTGGGCCCCGCCCGCATTGTTGATCAGGGCGTGAATCGCCCGGCCGGAATCCTCGGCGCTGGCGGAAAGGATGCCTCTGGCCCACTCGGCAAATACCTTCACCGACGCCGTGCTTCCGACGTCGACGACGTGCGCGACCGCCTCGGGCGCGCCCAGCTTCCGGCATTCCGCCGCAACGGCCTCGATCCGATCCAGCCTCCTCGCGCCCAGAAACAGGCGGCAACCCTCGGCCGCGAAGGCCCGCGCCGCCGCCGCTCCGAAGCCGGAGGACGCGCCCGTGATCAGGATCCATTTCCCACCAAGTCGTGATGCCATGCGGCGAGGCTAGAACGGACCTCAGGCGCCAGTCATCGCCAATCCCGCCCGCTTGAATTGCTCCCGCCCGCCCCGGACACTCCCCCCAGTGCACCTTGCCCGGCTCAGACTCCGTGACTTCCGCAACTACGCGCGCCTCGACGCCGCGTTCGCGCCGGGCTTCCACCTCCTCCTCGGCGATAACGCCCAGGGCAAGACCAACATCCTCGAAGCCATCTACCTGCTCGCCACTCTCCGTTCGTTCCGCGGCGTGGGCGGCGCGCAGATGATCCGGCACGGGCAGAAGGGCTACTTCGTCGGCGCCCAGGTCGTCGGGCAGGGCACGCACGAGGCGAAGCTCTACTGGTCCTCCTCCGAACGGCAGCTCTCCCTCGACGGCCAGCCCGTCCAACGCCTCGCCGGCTTCCTCGGCACGCTCCGCGCCGTCGTCTTCTGCACCGAGGATCTCCAGCTCGTGAAAGGCACCGCCCGGATGCGCCGCCGTTTCCTCGACCTGCTCCTGTCGCAGACCCATTCCCACTACCTCCCGCTCCTCCAGCGCTACGCCGCCGCCGTCCGCTCGCGCAACGTCCTGCTCAAGCACCGCCCCGTCGACGAAGCCGCCCTCGAAAGCTTCTCCCGCGAAGTCGTCTCCGCCGGCGAAAAGCTCGTGGCTTTCCGCCAGGAACTGTTGCCCAAGATCTCGCCTCTCGCCCGCCTCGCCTGCCGGCGCATCACGAGTGACGCCGAGGAACTGCGCCTCGAATACCAGCCGTCGTTCCAGGGCGACTTCGCCGTGGCCCTCGCCAAGGCCCGCCCGCGCGAACTCGCCTTCCGCACCACGCTCATCGGGCCGCACCGCGACGAACTCAGCCTCCTGCTCAACGACCAGCCCGCCGCCAAGTTCGCCAGCGAAGGCCAGAAGCGTTCCATCGCCCTCGCGCTCAAGATGGCCCAGGCCGAGTTCCTCACCGGCATCCACGGCTCGCCGCCCGTGCTCCTCATCGACGACGTCATGGGCGAACTCGACGCACGACGCCGGAAGGGTTTCCTACCCATCCTCGAACGCGCCCACCACGCCCGCAGCCAGGTCTTCATGACCTGCACCGAGGAGAACTGGCCCCGCGACCTCGGCCTCGAAATGAACCGCTGGCAGGTGGAGAAGGGGGCGATCGCCCTCTCCACAACATAGCAGGGCCTAGTTCTCCCGACTGATGCATTTGTGGGAACCCTGTCTCAGCTCAGGCTTGTATTCGCGAGAGCCGATCACTCGATAAAAAAAATTCCTCGCTGTTTTCAGTGGGTAACCATGCGTCTTGCGGCTCCGAGTTGCTCTGGACTGCACGACCGCGTTCTCCCTCACCCCGGCCCTCTCCCAGCGGGAGAGGGCCGGGGTGAGGGAGAACGGCCAGCCAACCACGGGCGCGAACGGCCCCACCAACCCACTGAAAACAGCGAGGAACCCATTTTCTCGTGAGTTCTTAAGGGGACATTTCTAAGAGCCTGTCTGAAAAACCGCCCGGTCAGGGGACCGGGCCTACAGGGAAAACGGCAAACCTTCGGTTTATTGTAGGCCGTGTGCCCTCACACGGCGCCGCGGCGGAATTCTCAGACGGGCTCTAAAGAGTTTTGACACGCGCCGATGCCGATCAGCCGCTACGTTCCGTCAAACGAGGAGACGCCGCTTTCGGTCGTTGTCGAAAGTCCGTAGGTTCGCCCGGTGACCGTTCTTGAAGCCATCCAGCTGGGCTGCGCCCGTTTGGAAGACGCGGGCGTGGAATCGCCGCGTCTGAACGCGGAATTCCTCGTCGGCGACGTGCTTCAGATCCACCGGCTGTCGCTCTATCTGGATTCGCGCCGCGAACTGACTGCGGAACAAACCGTCGCGATGGAAGAGCGCCTGCATCGCCGCGAAACCCGCGAACCGCTCCAGCACATCCTCGGAACGGCCGAGTTTTTTGGACGCCCATTCCGGGTCAGCCGCCACGTGCTCGTGCCCCGGCCCGAGACGGAGTTGCTGGCGGAATGGGCCCTGCAAACGATCGCCGCCTCGTCCGTCGAAGCGCCACGCCTCCTCGACTTTGGCACCGGCAGCGGCTGCCTCGCCATCACGCTGGCCTTGGAGCGAAGCGCCGCGTCCGTTCATGCGGTCGATATTTCGGCGGAGGCGCTGGCTGTGGCGAAGGGCAACGCGGCCATCCTCGGGGCCGACGTGGCCTTCCACTTGGGCGACGGTTTTGCGGCCTTGCCGAATGGTCTGAGCTTCGACGGCATCGTGAGCAACCCGCCCTATATCCCGTCGTCGGACATGGCCGGTTTGGAGCCCGAAGTCCGGGACCATGATCCACGCCTCGCGCTGGATGGCGGGGAGGACGGGCTCGGCTTCTATCGCCGTCTGGCTGCGGACGCGCCGCGCTTTCTGAAGGTCGGCGGTTGGCTGGCCGTGGAGTTTGGCGACGGCCAGGCAGCCGATCTCCTCAAGATCTTCGGCCATCGTCCGTGGTCCGGAGCAGAGGTCCGCAAGGACGACACGGGACGTGAACGCATGCTGCGGGTCTTCTGCACCGCGTAGGCCCAGCGGCCGGGCCGAAAAGGAGTTCGGCGGTTCGCGGACGCAAAAGGATTTGTGCATTGTCCCGCCCCCGTCTACCCCTTGCGCGTCGAACCACGTCTGACATGAGCGCATCCCCTCCCTCCTTCGCCGTCAACCTGGTCAACGTCACCAAACGCTTCGGAACTCAGGTGGCCGTGAACGACCTCTCACTCCAGGTCCCCACCGGTTCGATCTACGGCTTCATCGGTCCCAACGGCTCCGGCAAGACCACGACGATCCGGATGATCCTGCACATCTTCCTCGCGGACTCCGGCACCGTCGAAGTGTTGGGCCGGCAGGGCACGCGTTCGGCCAACGACGACATCGGCTATCTCCCGGAGGAACGCGGCCTCTACAAGAAGATGACCGTCCGCCGCATGCTCCTCTACTACGCCGCGCTCAAGGGCGTGGGCGAGAAGGTGGCCGGCCCTGAAGTGGACCGCTGGCTCGAACGCATGGAACTGACGCCTTGGGCGAAGAAGAACGTGGAAGCCCTTTCAAAGGGCATGGCCCAGAAGGTGCAGTTCATCTCCTCCGTCTTGTCCAAGCCCAGGCTGCTCATCCTCGACGAACCGTTCTCGGGCCTTGATCCCGTCAATCTCGAGGTCCTCCGCAGTGCCATTCTCGACGTCCGGCAGCAGGGCACGACGGTGATCTTCTCCACGCATAACATGACCACGGCGGAGGAGATGTGCGACTACATCTTCATGATCTACCGGGGCAACAAGGTGCTCGACGGCACGCTCGCCAGCATCCGCGCCACCTACGGCGAGGACACGATCCGGCTACGCGTCCAAGGCGGACGGGCCGCACTCGAAGGAGTGGCCGGCGTCGAGGTCACCCGTGACTTCGGCCAGCACCTTGAGATCCGCAATCCGGGCGATCCACAGGCCCTGCTCCAGCGGATCGCGGCGAAGGCCCGGGTGGAACTCTTCGAGGTCACCACGCCCTCGCTCCACGACATCTTCGTCCGTATCGCCCGGCCCGAAACCAAGGAGGTCGCCCATGCGTAAGATCTGGACCATCGCCCGCACCGAATACCTCAACGCCATCCGTTCCAAGGCGTTCATCATCGGCATCATCCTGCTGCCCGTGATGATGTCCGGCAGCCTCATCGTCGGACGCCTCACGAAGGGCAACACCGACATCCGCCCGCGGAAGCTCGCCATCGTCGACCAGTCGGGCTGGTTGGCCGAGAAGATCGAGACTCGCGCCGCCGCCCGGAACGAGAAGGACCTCTTCGACCCGGCCAACAGGACGAAGCAGATCCGGCCGGCGTTCGTCATCGAACGCATCGACGCCAAGTCCGCCGACGAGAAGGTCGAGGTCTCGCTCTCCGAACGCGTGCGGAAGAAGGACCTCTTCGCCTTCCTCATCATCCGGCCCGGCATCGTCGATCCGGCCGCCACGAACACCGTCTCCTACTTCACCGAGACCGCCTCCTTCATGGAGCTGCCGGGCTGGCTGAACGCCGTGCTGACCGACGAGATCACGCGGAAACGCTTCGAGGGTGCCGGCGTCGACCAGGGCCTCGTGGAGAAGCTGACCAAGCCGGTCAACGTCCGGCAGCTCGGCCTAGCCGAAGTGGACCAGTCGGGACAAGTCATCAAGGCCAAGGAGACCAACCGCATGGCCACCTTCATGATCCCCTTCGCCTCGATGATGATGATGTTCATGCTCGTCATGTCCTCCGCGCCCGCGCTGCTCAACAGCGTGCTGGAGGAAAAGATGCAGAAGATCGCCGAGGTGCTCGTGTCCTCCGTGACGCCCTTCGAGCTGATGGCCGGGAAGCTGGTCGGCACGGTCTTCGTCTCTCTCACCTTGTCCGTGCTCTACCTCGGCGGAGCCGCGCTGATCATGACGCAGATGGCGCTGACGGGTTATGTGAACCCGGCGCTCCTCCTCTGGTTCATCGTCTTCCAGCTGCTGGGCCTGCTCATCTTCGGGTCCATCTTCATCGCCATCGGTTCCGCTTGCAGCGAGATCCGCGACGCCCAGAGCCTGATGAGCCCGGCCATGATGATGATCGTCCTGCCGATGTTCTGCCTCGTGCCCGTGCTGGAATCGCCCTCCAGCACCTTCTCCCGCGCCATCTCGCTCTTCCCGCCGGCCACACCGATGCTGATGACCCTCCGCATCGCCTCGAAACCCGGTCCGCCGCTCTGGGAAATCCTCCTGGGCGTCGTGCTCTGCACGGCCTTCACCATCTTTTGCCTCTGGGCGGCGGCGAAGGTCTTCCGCATCGGCATCCTCTCCCAGGGCCAGGCACCCACCATCGGCAAGATGATCAAGTGGGTCTTCTCGAAGTGAGCGCGAGCTGTGGCTCAAGCGCCGGAGGCGCGTTGGGATATTAGCCGGAGGCGCGAGCCACCGGAAAAGCCGCGCAGGAATGTCAGCCCTGACGGGGCCGAGGAGGATACGATCCGTTTGCATCTGCAAGGCGCGGAGCGCCGAAAGAAAGTAGCCCCCAGCGTGAGCTGTGGGTGATCTGGCGTTGAGGCCCTCCAGCCCCAGCGGGGCGGCAGAGCCTCTCGCCCGCCTTCCTCCATCACGATTCTTCCGCCCCTCCCGGGGCTAATCCGGCTCCCGATCTCAACCCACGGCTCTCGCCGTTGGCTACTGTCTGGCGGTGCTCAGCACCTTCTCAACCCAGCAGCTTCTTCCACCGCGCGATCTGCTTCTTCACCTCGGCCGTGCCGGGCGCGCCGACGAGTTTGCGGCGTTGCATGGCCTTCTTGAGGTCGAAGACGTCGGCGACGTCCGGGCCGAACTGGTCGCTGGCGCTGCGGAACTCTTCCAGCGTCACCTGGTCGAGCGGCTTGCCCGCCTTCTCCGCCAGCGCCACGACGGCTCCAATGACATGGTGGGCCTGCCGGAACGGCATTCCCTTCCGCACGAGATAGTCGGCGAGGTCCGTGGCGAGGAGCTGCGGATCGGCGGCGGCGGCGTTGCAGTTCGCGGCCTTCACGTTCGTGTTGTCGAGCATCGCGGCCATGAGACGCACGCAGGCGCGGACGGTGTCGGCGGTGTCGAAGAGGCGTTCCTTGTCCTCCTGCATGTCGCGGTTGTAGGTCATGGGCAGCCCCTTCAACAGCGTGAGCAGGGAGACGAGGTTGCCGATGACGCGGGCGGATTTGCCGCGCGTGAGTTCGGCCACGTCGGGATTCTTCTTCTGCGGCATGAGCGACGAGCCGGTGGTGTAGGCGTCGGCGATCTTGATGAAGTTGAACTCGCTCGTGGCCCACAGGATCACGTCCTCGGCCAGGCGGCTGAGATGCACGGCGGCGAGCGCTGCGTCGGCACAGAACTCGACGACGAAATCGCGGTCGCTCACGCCGTCCATGGAGTTCTGCGTGACCTGGGGCCGGCCGGCTTCGTCCACGAAGCCGAGCTGCCGGGCGACGAGTTCCCGGTCGATCGGGAGAGTGGTGCCGGCGAGCGCGCCTGAGCCGAGCGGGCAGACGTTGACGCGCTTGTAGCAGTCGCCGAGGCGTTGCCGGTCGCGGTCGAACATCTCCACGTAGGCGAGGCAATGGTGCGCGAAGTAGACCGGCTGGCCGCGTTGGAGATGGGTGTAGCCGGGAATGAGCGTGTCGCCGGCGCGTTCGCCCAAAGCGACGAGCGAGGCCTGGAGCGAGGCGAGTTCGGCTTCGAGGGAACGCAGTTCGTCGCGGGTCCAGAGGCGGACGTCGAGCGCGACCTGGTCGTTGCGGGAGCGCGCGGTGTGGAGCTTGGCGCCGGCCGGGACGCGCTTGGTCAGCTCGGCCTCGATGTTCATGTGGACGTCCTCCAGCTCGGGCTTCCACTGGAACGTGCCCGCCCCGATCTCCGAGCCGATCTGTTCCAGGCCGTCGACGATCGCGTCGCGCTCGGCCTTCGTCAGGATGCCGATGACGCAGAGCATGGTGGCGTGGGCGATGGAGCCACGGATGTCATGCCGCCACAGGCGCCAGTCGAAGGAAATGGATTCGGAGAAGGCAGCGACATCGGCGGCGGGGCCATGGGCGAAGCGGCCGGAGCGCGAAGTCACCGAGATGGGCGCGGCGGCTTGGGAGGAAGGTTTGGCGGTGGACTTGGAACGGGCGGTCTTTTTCATCGGCGCCCGGAGTGTGGAAACGCGGCGAAGGCGAGTCACGCAGGAAGGAGGCCCAGCAGCGAAGCAACCGGGGGTTCGCTGACAACTTTCTGACAAACTCCGCACCCGGCCATGACAACCGCCTTGTCGGGTTGGGCTACATCGAAGGGGTATGAAAACCCGCATCCTCCTATCAATCCTCGCCGCCACGGCGGGGAGAGCCCGCATCGCGGCCGGCTTCGCTCCATTTCGCCGAGTTCAAGAATGGGCGTGCCCGTATGCAGGTGGTCGAATCGTTGGCGGCCGGAGAGCGCCGCGGCTTGAAGTTGACGGAAGCGACCGAGCCCGCTGCGGTGAAGAAGGGCCTTGAGGCCAGCCTGAAACGCAGCCTCGTGGCGACGGATCCCCGGGACGCGTTGAACATCGCCGTCCGTTGGACGTCGCCTTGGCGGCCCACGCGCAACGGCGACGAGTTCACCGTCTTGATCGATCCCGCCTCGCTGCCTTCCACCGGATTCTATTCGCTCGTCGTTCGACTGAGATGAACGAAAAGGGGCGTCGTTGCTGGTGCCCTGCTGTCAATTTGCGGGAGTCTTGCGCCTTGGAAGTGTCATCCCCACGCTCCTCATGTGGTTTTCGGATGCCGGCTGAACGCCGTCCGACGGATGCGCGATGACCAGCGGCCCAACATTTCCAACCGTGTCGAAGAAAATCCCGTGGATCCATGTCACGGGATTCCTTGGGGTGGTCTGCTGGGGGGCGCTTGCCTGGCGGAGCCAACACGGTCCCGAGTCCGGCAAGCTGGCGTGGTGGCTCGGCGCGCACGCGGCCGGCTGGCTCCTCCTGGCAATCGCCTGGCGTGCCGGGCGTGCCGGGCGGCCCGGTTTCAACACGGGCTGCATTTTCGCCTGGGCGCTGGCCTTCCGGATCTGCGGACTCATGGCTGAGCCCGTGCTGGAGGACGATCACCACCGGTTTCTCTGGGATGGAAGGATGATGGCCCTCACGGGAGATCCCTATCGCAGGGCGCCTGCGGAATTTTTCCAGGATTCAACGGTTGAACCCCGCTTCCAGCGGGTCCTCGACCAGATCAACAATCCCGGATTGACCACGGTCTACGGGCCCGTCTGCCAGCTTGGTTTTGCCCTGGGACACGTCGTGGCCCCGGCGCAGCTCTGGCCGTGGAAACTGGTCCTCATCGGGGCGGAGATGGCCGTGCTTCTGGCATTGCGCCGGCGGCTTTCTGAAACCGGGTTCCTGCTGCTCGCGTGGTGTCCGCTGGCGGTGGCGGAGTCCTCGTTCAACGCCCATCCGGACATGCTGGGCGTCGCGCTCATGGTGGCGGCGTGGACGGTCCGTTCCCCATGGCTCGCCGGAGTGCTCGCCGCCGCCAGCGGCGGCACGAAGGTCTTCGGCTGGCTGGTGGCGCCGTTCATCCTCGTGAAATCCGGATGGCGCGCATGGCCGGCGTTCGGCCTGGCCCTGGCCGTCCTCTACGTGCCTTTCCTCCGCAATGGGGGACTGGCGGAGTTCGCTTCGCTTCGCACCATGGCGACAAGCTGGGAGTTCAACCCGGCCGTGTTCGCCCTGCTGGATCTGTTGATGGAGTCGACTGCCGCTCGCCTGTCATGCCTTTTCCTTTTCGGACTCCTGTGGGTCGTCGTCGCCTGGCGCTGGCTGCGAAATCGTCCGAGAGAAACGGGCTCGGAAACGGTGGCTCCCCCGGGAGGAATGGTCTTCGGCGGATTCCTCCTGCTCTCGGCCACGATCAATCCCTGGTATGTGCTCTGGCTTTGGCCCTTCGTGGCGATGCGTCCGACGCGCGCCGGCGTGGCGGCATTGGCCATGGTCACGTTGAGCTATTGCACCGGCCGGAATCTCGGGCTGGAAGCCATGGAACCCTTCGCCCATCCGGCGTGGGTGGGGCCGGTTGAGTTCGGGGTGATTTTGGTCGCGGCGGTCTGGGACAGGATGCGGCCCGTTCGAATGGAATGAACGGGCCGGCGTTCCAAGCGGGCTTTCGCCTGTCAAAGAGTCGAGACACATCGAAGATTCCTATGGATTCATGAACGAAGAACTCGTTTCCTTGCTGAAGAAGAGGGTGGCCCGATACGTCGATTGTCTCCTGGCTTTGACCGCAGGATCCTTGGGGCAGTGCTTCGGGGGCTGGCGGAGAAGGTCCGTCATCCATACTGATACCATGCGTTTCCTTGTCATCCTAACGGCGCTGCTGGGCCTGGTCCGCGCCGCTTCCGCCGTGGAACCCTACGGCGAGTCGCTTCGTCCCCAGTTCCATTTCACTGCGCGCAGCAACTGGCTGAACGACCCAAATGGCCTCGTCCACTACGCCGGCGAATGGCATCTGTTCTTCCAGCATAATCCCAGGGGAAACCAGTGGGGCAACATGACCTGGGGCCACGCCGTCAGCACGAACCTCTTCCACTGGAAACAGCTCCCCGACGCGATCCGGCAGGATGAACAGGGCGACATCTGGTCCGGCTCGGCCGTGGTCGATTGGAACAACACGGCCGGCTTCGCCGGCGGACCAGAGAAGGCCCTGGTCGCCCTCTACACGACGGCCGGAGGCTTCACTCCGGAGCGCGACAAGAAGACGTTCACCCAGAGGCTCGCCTACAGCACCGACAAGGGCCGCTCGTGGACGAAATCGCCCTCGAACCCGGTCATCGCCCAGCGTGGCGACGGCGACCGGGATCCGAAGGTCTTCTGGCATGAACCGACGAAGAAGTGGGTCATGGTCCTCTATGTGGGCGTGCCCGACGCGCAGGAGAAGGATCCTAAGGGCCATCCCGTCATCCGCCACACCGCGCAGATCTTCAATTCGCCGGATCTCAAGGCGTGGACCTTTCTCTCCACCGTGCCCGGCATCTACGAGTGCCCCGATCTCTTCGAGCTTCCCGTCGATGGGAACCGGGCCAATACCCGCTGGGTCCTCTTCGGCGCGGACGGCAACTACCTCCTCGGCCGCTTCGACGGCACCGACTTCGTCTCCGAAGGCCCTAGGCAGACCGGCGACCACGGCGCGAACTTCTACGCCGCCCAGACCTACAGCGACGTGCCCGACGGCCGGCGGATCCTCGTCGGCTGGATGCGTGGCGGAAAATATCCGGGCATGCCGTTCAACCAGCAGATGGGCCTTCCCGTTGAACTCAGCCTCGTCACGACGCCCGCTGGAATCCGCCTCTTCCGCCAGCCGGCCAAAGAACTCGCCCAGCTCCGCACCGGCCAGCGCATCGAGCTCGGCGGCTCGCCGTTGCGCGCGGGTGAAAGCCTGCCCCTCAACCCGCAGTCCGATCTCGTCCAGGGCGAGCTGCGCTTCGCACCCGGCGCAGGCGGCGATGTCGTCCTCAATGTCCGCGGGGCCGAAATCCGCTGGTCGGCCGCGGATCGTTCGCTGCACGCCTTCGGACGGAAGGCCCCGCTCGCACCCGTCGACGGCAGGATCAGCCTGAACGTGGTGCTGGACCGGAGCTCCATCGAGATCTTCGGCAACAACGGCGAAGTCGCGATGTCCTTCTGCTTCATCCCCAAATCCGGCGACACCGAATGGCGTCTCACCGCCGTCGAGTCCCCGATGCGGCTATCCGGTTGGACGCTGCGCCGGCTCAAGTCGGTCTGGTGATGTTCGCCCGACTCACTTCGCCAGCAGCGCATCCAGCTCGTTCAACCCGGTGTGGGAACCGATCTCGTAGAAACGCGTCGCCACCTCGTGCCCGGCGAGCTGGTCGCGGCGGAGCAAGTCCTGCAACAGCTCCGCTAGATCGAAGGCTTCGCGGCCGGCGAACGGCTCGAAGGCTGCGGGCTTGAGCAGCTCCAGCCCGTAGTCGATGTGGCGCATCTCCGGCAGCGTCGCCTTCTTGTCGTAGATGCGGATGCGGCCGTCGGCGAAGACCACGTTGCTCGTGTCATGGCTGCCTTCGTTGCGATAGACGGTCATCAATCCCTGCTTGCCCGACTTCAGGAACGTCTCAGCCACGGGCGCAAAGGGAATAGGCAGATACGAATCGCCGTAGAGGACGAAGAAGGTGTCGCCCAGCAACGGCAACGCCTGCCGCAATGCCCCGCCGGTGCCGAGAAGCGTGGGGCCGTCGAACGAGTAATCCACCCGCAGGCCGAAGCGCGAGCCGTCGCCCACGACATCGCGCACCATCTCACCGAGGTAACCGACGCAGAGGACGACATGGCGGATGCCCTCGCGCTGGAGCTGTTCGAGTTGGTGCTCGATGAACGGCCGCCCGGCCACGGCCACGAGCGACTTGGGAATCGTCTCCGTGATGGGCCGCAGGCGCGTGGCGAGCCCACCGGCGAGGATGGCGAGGGGAGGAAGGAGGATCGCGGGCATCCGATCAGCCGGTTGTCCATTCATAGTCGATTGGCGAACCCAGAATCATCTCGGACTCTCGCAGCAACGCATCGTATTCCGCTTTGGTCAGATCCTCTTTGTCGCCCTTGAAATACGCATCGAGAAAGACCACATGGATGCACTCGTCAATCTGGGACTGGCGGTAAACTAGGCGGTATCCGCCGCTCTTGCCGACATTCAAGCCGGGCACCCGCAGGCGCATCTTGCGGAGCTGGCCGTGCCCCGGAATGGAGACTCCATAACCCGGATTCAAGCCCAAGACTTTGCAGACATCGGGGCAGGCGTCGAACAGATGATGACGGGACTTCCTGCCGCTGCGGCGGACCCGGTGGGAGCAATGGAATCGAACGTCCATCGCCCTCGTCAGAGACCTTCCTTGTCCTCGCTCACGCCATAGGCCATCAGGGCCGGAGACAGTTTCTGGAGCTTGGCGGCATGGTGCCAGGCGGGTTCCTTGTGGCTCAGATCGGAGAGCGTCGCGGCCTTCTTTCTCCCGTGACTGCGGCAGACCTCGTCCATGATTCGTGCTTCTTCGGGCGAGAAAACAGCCATGTCCGCCGGGCGGAGCGACTGGATGGAATTGAGTCTGAAGTTTCCGACCTGCCGCTGCTCGCAGGTCACGGAGCCATCTTTGCTCAACTTCCTGATGTGCTTGTCACCCCGGCTGGGAACCGGGCCGTGCTCGTATTTGATGAACTCGGAACCCGTCACCGATTCGCCCAGATCGCGCAGCGCCTGGGTGTCGATGAAATACACGAGCTTCCAAAGCTTGGTCATTCCCAAGTCCTGGACATCGGGATGCCGGGCAATGAACACCAGCAGCTCCTCCAGTTTTTTCGTGTTCAGCACAGTCACAACCTGAGTCCAACCCGATGGCCGGTCAAAGCCGGAGATGCTCGATGAACGGCCGCCCGGCCAGGGCCACCAGCGACTTGGGAATCGTCTCCGTGATGGGCCGCAGCCGCGTGGCGAGACCGCCGGCGAGAATGGCGAGGGGAATGTCGGCGATGATGGACATTGAATGGAGTCAGTCGTTTGGCGGTGGCTTCGATCAGGCGCCGTTGCCCTTGCTGCCCCGTCGACGAGTTTCATGCACCTGTCTCGCATCCAGCTCCTGCCGCATCCGGGCCACGGCATTGGTGGAATAGGGAACTGTCCCGTCGCTTGCCTTCTGGAGCGCAAGCCGAAGGCGATCCATCATCTCCGAGTTCGATTTAACGCAAAGCCCCCAACCATCACCCATAACCGCATGGCAGTGCTGCTCTGAGCGTTGATGGCTGTCGGCCGGACAGAAGAGGAGGAGCGCTTTGGTCTCCTTTGCCACAGATGTGGGCAACCCATCGCCGACGAAAACGAAGCCAATGGAACCATCCTTGAAGAAAGCTTCTGGACACGCTGACGAAAACGAAGCCAACCATTCTGCGGAGTGGTCGGATATTGGAGCCATGGCCAAGAATGCTCTCCGTGTGTCCGTCTCGGTCGGGAAGTTCGTCGCTGATTCTGCGAAAAAGAGCAGACCCAACTTCAGCTGAATCACATGATTCGCGCAGCTTGAGACAAGGTGCTTATCGCTTGGCCATCGGTCCCGGACGAAAGCAAACCAGCCAACGACTGCTATAGCCAAAACAAACGGTGCGGCTATGGCGGCCTTACGTCTCTTGGTGAACTTGGCGGCCATGAGCGTTCACCCCTCCAGCACCTTCGTGCCCTGGAAGTCGAAGCGGAAGCGGACTTCGGTGAGGCCGGCCTGGCGCATGGCGTGGCGGAGCTTCGCCTTGTCCTCGTCGGCGTAGAACATGAGGAAGCCGCCGCCGCCCGCACCGATGATCTTGCCGCCGAGGGCGCCGCTGGCCCGGGCGGTCTCATACCACTGGTCGATCTGGCCGTTGCTCATGTTGCCGCTGCGCTCCTTCTTGCGCTGCCAATGCACGTCCATGAGCCGGGCGAACTCGCGCAGGTCGCCCTTCTCCATGGCGGCGGCGCTCTGCCGGCCGAGGTCCTTGATGAAATGCAGGTTCTCCAGCATCGCCTGGTCGTCCTGCTTCGACTTGTCGTGCTGTTCCTTGAGGATGGACGAGGCGGAACGGCTGTAGCCGGTGAAGAAGAGGAGGAGGTTGTCTTCGAGGTTGTAGAGCGTCTCCTCGGAGAGCTTGAGGGGCCAGGCCTTGACGTTGCCGTCCTTCTGGAACTCGAAGCAGGTGATGCCGCCGTAGGCCGCGATGTATTGGTCCTGTTTGCCGATGGGTTCGCGCAGGCGGTTGAGCTCGATGTAGCAGGCCTGGGCGGCGAGTTCAGCCGGATGGACGAGGTTCTTCTTGAAGCTGTGGAGGGCCTTCAACAGCGAAGTCGTGAAGCTGCCCGAGGAACCGAGCCCCGTGCCGGCCGGGATGTCGGCCATGCTGGTCATCTCCAGATACGGGCCTTCCACGCCCACGAGGTCGAAGGCTTCGCGGATGATCGGGTGTTCGATCTGTTTGGCTGAGGCGACGCGTTCGAGCTTGGAATACTTCACGATCAGGTCCGGCACGAAGGTCTGGTGCAGGGTCGTGTAGATATACTTGTCGATGGCGGCGGCGACGAGGAAGCCGCCGTGGCGTTCGTAGTAGGAGGGAAGATCGGTGCCGCCGCCGCCGAGGCTGATGCGAAGAGGGGAGCGCGTGATGATCATGGCTGGCCGGAAAGGTGCGAAGGACGGCGGGCGAAAGGCAAGTGCGGGGATGAGGCCGAACCTCGTTCTCGTCCTCGACCTCGTTCTCCTTCTCGGCGGATTTCGAGAAAGAGATGGAGAAGGAGGATGAGAATGAGATGCGGGCGGCAGCGACCGCCCTACCATCAGGCGATCAGCTTCTTCACCAGCTCCCCATGGATGTCGGTCAGGCGGAAGTCGCGGCCCTCGAAGCGGTGGGTGAAGCGGGTGTGCTCGATGCCGAGCAGGTGGAGCATTGTGGCGTGCAGGTCGTGCACCGAGACGGGATCGGAGACGATGTTGTAGCCGAAGTCGTCGGTCTGGCCGAGCACGAGTCCGGGTTTCACACCGCCGCCCGCCATCCAGAGCGAGAAGCAGCGCGGGTGATGATCGCGGCCGAAGCTGGTCTTGGTGATGTCGCCTTGAGAATAGGCCGTGCGGCCAAATTCTCCGCCCCAGATGACCAGGGTGTCGTCGAGCAGGCCGCGTTGTTTGAGATCCTTGACTAGGGCGGCGCTGGCTTTGTCCGTGTTCTTCGTCTGGCTCTTGATGCCGTCGGGCAAGCCGCCGTGGTGGTCCCAGTCGCGATGGCAAAGCTGGACGAAGCGCACGCCGCGTTCGGCCAGGCGCCGCGCGAGCAGGCAGTTGTTGGCGAAGGACGATTTGCCCGGTTCCGCGCCGTAGGCCTCGAGGACCTCCTTGGGTTCCTTCGCGAGGTCCATCAGGTCCGGCACGCTCGTCTGCATGCGGAAGGCGAGTTCGTAGTTCTCGATGTGCGTGGCGATGTCGGGATCGCCGAGCGCGCCGAGCTGACGGCGGTTGAACTCCTGCATCGAGTCGAGCAGCTGCCGGCGGGCGCTGCCGCTGAGACCGGGCGGGTTCGAGACGTAGAGCACGGGATCGCCCTGGCTGCGGAGCTGCACGCCCTGGAAGTTGCCGGGAAGGAATCCGTTTCCCCAGTAGCGCGTTTGCAACGACTGGCCGCCGCTGCCGCTCACGAGGACGACGTAGGCCGGAAGGTTCTGGTTCTCGCTGCCGAGGCCGTAGGCGAGCCACGCGCCCATCGTCGGCCGGCCGGGCTGCTGGTTGCCCGTGCCGAAGAAGGTGACGGCCGGATCGTGGTTGATCGGGTCGGTGTGCATGGAGCGGATCAGCGCGATGTCGTCCACGATGCCGCCGATGTTCGGGATCATGCTGCTCAGCTCGACGCCGGACTTGCCGTAGCGCTGGAAGTCGAAAGCGGGACCGACGCACTTGAGGACGGACTGGCCCGCCGTCATGCCGGTGATGCGCTGGCCCATGCGGACGCTGGGCGGCAATTCCTCGCCGGTCATCTCCTTGAGCTTCGGCTTGTGGTCGAAGAGGTCGAGGTGTGAGGGCGCGCCGGACTGGAAGAGGTAGATGACGCGTTTGGCCTTGGGCGCGAAGTGGAGCGTCTTGAGCGCGCCGCCGGCTCCGGACGGAGCCGGAGCCGCACCGAAGAGGGACGGCTGGAACAACGTGGCGAGCGCCATCGCACCCAGCCCGGTCGTGCTGCGGGTGAGGAAGGCGCGGCGGGTCAGGATCTTTTCGATGTCGGGCTGCATATCAGGTCCATGGATCGAGAACGGCGACTCCGGCCCGGCCGAAGTCCGAGGCGTTCCGGCTCACCACGGTCAGGCTGTGCTCCAAAGCCGTGGCGGCAATGAGGGAATCGATGGCCGGAAGCGGATCGGGTAACGAACCCACAAGCCGTCCCCAACGGACTGCCACCTTGACGTCGATTTCCAGAACCCGGTTCCCGAACCATGTGGGGACATCGCTCCTAACCCAGCGTTCCAATCGTTGTCGTCTGGCCTTGTCTGTAACCTTCGCCAAGCCCTTCTCCAATTCGCCAAGCGTCAGGACGCTGACATGCAGCTCATCTTGATTGGCCAACAACCATGCGCTGACTTTCGGATTCGGAGCCCTGTGGCTCAGTTCCGAGATGACATTGGTGTCGACAAGCCAACTCATAGCTTCACGTCTCGTGAAAAGCTCTTGTCTCTCGACAGGTCGAGTTCAACGCCGCGCAGCGGCTCGAACAGGTCGATGATGCTCTTCTTGCGGGCCTTGGTTTTGCGAAACTCCGCCGCCGCGACCACCACCACCACCGGTTCGCCATGCCGCGTCACGGTCTGCGGGCCTTGGGTCAACGCGTTCTCGACCACCAGGCTGAACTGGTTCTTCGCCTCCTGAAGCTGCCACGTGTTCTTCATTGTGCAGATGGTCTCATGGCTATTCTGGCTAGGCTAGCCAGACTTTGGCGCCTACTTGGTAATGGCCTCGTTCAGGTTGAGCAGCACGTTCGCCACGGCGGTCATGGCGGCGAGTTCGGCCTTGTCGATGGACGTGGGCGCGGGCGACTCGCCGACCTTGAGCAGCGCCTCGGCCGACTTGGGATCGCTTTGGAAGTTGGTGAGCTGCTGGTCGAATGTCTTTTTCAGCAGCGCCGTTTCCTCGGGTTGCGGCGGGCGTCCGAGCGTGTGGCGGAAGGCGAGCACGAGACGGCGGTTCAAGTCGGAGGGCGCTTCGGCGAAGACGCGCTGGGCCAGGCCGCGCGCGGCTTCGACGTAGGCCGGATCGTTCATGAGCACGAGCGACTGGAGCGGCGTCTGCGTGCGTTGGCGGAGGAAGGTGCAGACCTCGCGGTTCGGCGCGTCGAACGTGGCGAAGGACGGATAATGCGCCGAGCGCCGCCAGAAGACATAGAGGCCGCGCCGGTAGAGATCGCCGCCCTTGTCCTGCTTGTAGGTAGCGTCCACGCCGTCCCAGATGCCGGGCGGCTGGTAGGGCTTCACGCTGGCGCCGCCGATCTTCGAGTTGAGCAGGCCGGAGACGGCCAGCGCGTTGTCGCGGATGAACTCGGCGTCGAGCCGCACGCGCGGCCCACGGGTGAGGAGCCGGTTGTAGGGGTCCTTCTCCAGCTTCTCCGGAGACACGGCCGCCGACTGCCGATAGGCCGCGCTGGTGACCATCATGCGGATCAGCCCCTTCACATCCCATGCGCCGACAACCTTTGAATCTTTCATTCTCAATTTTTCATTGAGCGGGGCTCCATCGCGGAACTGCACCGCGAGCCAATCCAGCAGTTCGGGATGGCTGGGCCATTCGCCTTGCGAGCCGAAGTCGTTCGCGGTCTTCACGAGGCCGTTGCTGAAGAGCATGGCCCAATAGCGGTTCACGGTGACGCGGGCGGCGAGCGGATTCTCTTTCGAGACCAGCCATCGCGCGAGGGTCAGACGATTCGTCGGGCCTGGTGGAAGAGCCGGAAGGAAGGCGGGCGTCGCGGCCGCGACCTTCTCGCCCTTGGTCCGGAAGTCGCCGCGCACGAGCACGAAGGTGTCCCGCGGCGGATCCATCTCCTCCATGATGAGCGACGACGGGATCTGGGTGTAGAAGGCGTCCTTGGACTTCTTCGCATCGGCCAGGCTCTTCTCGGCGCGGATGAAGTCGACGGCATGGGTTTCCTTGTAGAAGCGCGCGAGGTCCGTGCGTTCCTCGGCGGAACGTTTGCCGCGCGAGCGGTTGATGATCGGCAGGTAGGAATCGAAGACGAGCAGGCGAACATCCTCGGCCGCCAAGGCGCGGTCGTAGATGCGGACGTCGTCGATCGATCCGGTGAAGGGGAACTGGGCGTTGCGCGAACCGATGCGGATGGGTTCCGAGTTCGTGATGGAACCCTTCAGCTGGTCCTTCTGCACCTCCACCTCGAGGAGCCTGCTGTTGACGTAGAGCTTCACGCCGGCGGCCTTGGCCGAACCGTCATGAGTGGCGAAGACGTGGAGCCACTGGTTCGCGGGCAGGACTTCTTTCGTGCGGACCTTGAGCGCGTCGTCCGGCCACTTCGCGACGAGGTGCAGCTCCAGTTTGGATTCGCTGACGAGCAGGTCGTAGCCGCGATAACCCGGCTCCTTCTCGATCCGGCTGAGGACGGTGCCGTCCTTGCCCTGGAACTTGATCCACGCGCCGTAGCTGAAGGTGTTTGTCCGGTCGAAGGAGACGCCCGGCACCAGTGCGACATGCGTCTTGCCGTCGAGCTTGAGAGCCTTTCCGACGCGGCCTTCGGCGAACTCGACCGCGTTCGTCCCGGTGAACTTTCCCGACAACTTGGCGAACCCGTTGGTCGCGGTGCCGTCCAGGGTTTCATCGAACGACAAGACAGCTCGCAACCCGGCCGGGTTTGGCTTCGTGGGCGGCGTCTCGACGACTTCGCGTTCCCACTTCTCCTGGGTTTCGCCGAGTTCGTTGATGCGGTCGGCCAGCGTCTTCTCGGCGTCCTTCTGGCGGAAGTCGGCCTCGACGAACTTCATGGCCTGCTCGGGCGTCGGCACCGGCAGGCGCGGCGGCGGGTTGTCGGTGCGGATGCGGTCGAGGCCCTTCTCCGGCACGTTGTGGAAGAACGCGTAGAATCGGTAGAAATCCTTCGCCGTGATCGGATCGTATTTGTGGTCGTGGCACTCGGTGCAGCCGACGGTGAGTCCGAGCCAGACGGTGCCGACGGTGTTCACGCGGTCGACGACATACTTGTTGAGATACTCGTCGGAATCGGCGCCGCCCTCGTCGGTGGTCATGTTGTTCCGCACGAAGCCGGTCGCGATCCGCTGCGCCTGTGTGGGCGCGGGCATGAGATCGCCGGCCAGCTGCTCGATGGTGAAGGAGTCGAAGGGCTTGTTGTCGTTGAAGGAATTGATGACCCAGTCACGCCACAACCACATGAAGCGCACGCCGTCGAAATGGTAGCCGCTGGTGTCGGCGTAGCGGGAGAGATCTAGCCAGTTCTGCGCGAGGCGTTCGCCGTAGTGCGGCGAGGCGAGGAGGCGGTCCACGAGTTTCTCATAGGCGTCCGAGGAGCGGTCCGCGAGGAAGGCATCGACCTCGGCGATGGTCGGCGGAAAGCCGGTCAGATCGAATGTCACCCGTCGGATCAAGGTCGCCTTGTCCGCTTCGGCGGCGGGCTTGATCCCGTCCTTCTCCAGGCGGGCGAGGATGAAGCGGTCGACGGCGTTGCGCGGCCACTTCCTGTCTTTCACCACGGGCAGTTCGGGCCGCACGGGCGGGATGAACGACCAGTGCTTCTGCCACTGCGCGCCCTGCTTGACCCAGCGCGTCAGGAGGTCGGTTTCGGCGCCTGTGAGCGGCTTGCCGAACTTCGGCGGCGGCATCACGTCCTCCTCGTCCTTGGTGGTGATGCGGCCGAGCAATCCGCTCTTGAGATGGCCCGCGCCGCGGACGATGGCATGTTCGCCCGACTTGAGCAGGGCGAGCGCGCCTTCCTCGGTGTCGAGGCGGAGGCCGGACTTGCGTTTGGCCTCGTCCGGACCATGACAGGCGTAGCAGCGGTCGCTGAGGAGAGGACGGATGTCGCGGTTGAAGTCGACCAGGTCGCTGGCCGGCTTCGTCACCGCCGCGCGCACTGGAAGAGCCAGGCAAAGCAAAGCCAGCAGGCTGAACCGCGTCCAGGAAATGGGGCGACGAGGGGACATGCTGGAAAGATGCGAGTGCAGACTCCGGATTCAAGCCCGGCATTCACCGGTGGAAAGTTTCCTGCGCCGGGCGGGCCTCGGCGGACCAGGCCTGATGGTCCCGGACTACGGCGTTCGCGGCGCGGGGCGGGTGATCAAGGGAACTGTCATGGCTATTCCCAATGCAGTAGCCGGCTTGGCCAGTTTGGCGGGAACCCTTTCCTCGGCGGAAGGCCGGCAACAGCTCGCCGACAAGCTTGGGCGGCTCAGGGAGCTGGCCAAGAAGATGATGGATGACCCATGCTTCCGCAAAGGAGTCCTTGATCGGCTTGGCGACGGGGCGAAGGACTACTTCTCCAACGGAGACAACTGGGTCGATATTGGCATGGGCCTTGGAGCCGGTTTGGCCACCAAAGCCATTGGTGGAGCCGGCGGGCTGTTGAATGCCGTCGACAACGCTTTGGATGGCCTAGGCGGGCTGGGCAGGCTCTTGAGGGGCGCAGAAAAAGCAGGCGGGGCAGGAAAGCTTTGCAGTGCCGCAAAGACGACAACCGCATTGAGTCCCTATCGGGTTACGACCGCAGGAGAAACTTTCATCCGCTACGAATCCGCCAATCCGCTATACACAAAAATCACGCCCAGCGGCGTGAAGCCAGGAACGTTCGCAGCGCCAGCAAGTGATGGACTCATTCCCGTCGCAAACCGCGTTCCAGTTTACAATCTGCCAAGTCCGCAAATCCCTCGACTGAACGCAATCACGCTCACGCCTCCGCCAGGCACGCCAATTATCGGCCCGCGTCCAGTCATGGGCGGAACTGGAAATGAAGTCCTCTTCCCAATAGGTTATTAACCATGATTGCACTCTCATCAAAATGGGCAACGGAGTTGGCGTCGAAGCCGGAAACTGGAATGGGCTATCAAGTCGTGAGCGTCGTTCTGAAAGACGGCAAACGGTTCGATCAGGTTGCCGTCGTCGAAGGACGAATCACCGAGATGCGAGGACGCAAAGACATCCCATTCACCGAAGACCAGATTGCTGAAATCGTTGTGACGCACGACAAGTGGAACTTCAACGCCGAACGCTGAACCGCCGGTGTCCCGCCAAAAGGTGTGAAGGAATCTAGCGGCGCTCAGGCCGCGCCGGAGTTGGTCGGCCACCCGCGCCTGCCGCACCAGCACAAAGAGCACAAAGGGACAGGGCAGTAGTTCGACGTCGCCGTGACGTAGACTAGATTGGTCACTGTTTGTCCGGTGTGGGTGGAATGGGCTTAAGCCTGTCGAGGAAGCGCATGTCTGGAGGCACTTGGAGCTTGGCGGCGTTGGTCTTCAGCCTCAGCTCAAGTTCTTCCCTATGTTGCGCCCAAGTCTCGGGTGCGACGGGTATCACGGGATCAGGCCGGCGATTTTTCCCAGTGGTCAGGGTTA
>JAYTUE010000215.1:0-17139 GCA_043744715.1 Verrucomicrobiota bacterium
ACCGCCTTGGCCATGGCGGGTTCGAGCGGATTGGGGATGCCGAAGCTGGTGCCGTGTTCGGCCGCCGCCTTGACCGCCGAGATGATCGGTTCCGCCGCATGGCCGAGGATGGCCGGGCCCCACGTGCCCACGTAGTCGATCAGCTCGTTGCCATCGACGTCCCAGATGCGCGAACCCTTGGCGCGGTCGACGAAGAACGGCGTTCCTCCGACGGCGCGGAAGGCGCGCACGGGCGAGTTCACCCCGCCGGGAATGTATTTCAACGACTCGGCAAACAGCGCTTCAGAACGCGAACGGATCGGCATGAAGTGAAGCTACCGACGCAACAGGACTCGAAGCAAGGGGACGCCTGCCCTCAACCCTCCCTGAACCGCTGCGCGATGGGCATGCGACGGCCGACGCCGAAGGCTTTGGTGGTGACCTTCAGGCCGGGCGCGGCTTGGCGGCGTTTGTATTCGTTGAGGTCGATCAGGCGGACGACCTTGCGGACGGCGGCTTCGTCGAACCCCATTCCCAGGATCTCCGTCAGCGAACGGTGCCGGACGACGTATTCCTCCAGGATGGCGTCGAGCACCTCATACTCGGGCAAGGAATCCTGATCCTTCTGGTCAGGCCGAAGCTCCGCGCTGGGCGGCTTGGTGATGGACGCGGCGGGGATGATCTCGCGCTCGCGATTGATCCAGCGGGAGAGGCGATAGACCATGGTCTTCGGCACGTCGCTGATGACCGCGAGGCCGCCGCACATGTCGCCGTAGAGGGTGCAGTAGCCGACGGCCAGCTCGGACTTGTTGCCGGTGGTGAGGAGGATGGAACCGAACTTGTTCGAGAGCGCCATCAACGTCACGCCGCGCAGGCGGGCCTGGATGTTTTCCTCGGTGGTGTCTTCCTTGAGCCCGGCGAACACGACGCCCAATTGTCCGCGAACGGCCGTGAACGGCGGCTGGATGGCGATGACGTCGCAACGGATGCCGAGGTTCTCCGCGAGGATGCGGGCGTCGTCCAAGCTACCCTGGGAACTGAACTCCGACGGCAGCGAGACGCCGCGGACGTTCTCCTTTCCGAGCGCCGCGACGGCGAGAACGGCCACGAGCGCGGAGTCGATGCCGCCGCTCAGGCCGAGCACGGCCGACTTGAAGCCGCACTTGTGGAGGTAGTCGCGCAGGCCCAGGACGAGGGCCTTGAAGAGGAGTTCTTCTGTGCAGTAGGCCGGGCGTCCTCGCCCGGCAAGGGGGGGCTGCTGCGCTGAAGAACCTCCAACATCCAACATCGAACTCCCAACATCCAAAGCGACTGGCGGGCTTCGATGTTCAGTGTTGGATGTTGGATGTTGGAGGTTCTCGCCAACACCAACTGGCCGGGCGTGGACGCCCGGCCTACGGAGTTCCAGATCCACGATCAGGAAGTCTTCCTCGAAGGATTTTCCCTGGGCGATCAGTTCGCCGGCCGCGTTGAAGGCCATGCTGCCGCCGTCGAAGACCAGTTCGTCGTTTCCGCCGACGAGGTTGCAGTAGACGACGGGGCGTCCGGCCTTTTGAGCCAGGCTGCGGAGCATCTCGAAGCGCGTCGTTTCCTTGCCCAGATGCCACGGCGAGGCCGAGACATTGAGCAGGATGTCCGCGCCGGCGGCGACCAGTTCCATCGGCGGATTCCGTCGATAGAGGCGATCGGGCCAGAAGTCTTCGTCGTTCCAGACGTCTTCGCAGATGGTCAGGCCGAGCTTGAGGCCGTCGAACTCCACCGGAGCGTTCTCTTTGGCCGGCTCGAAGTAGCGGTCCTCGTCGAAGACGTCGTAGGTCGGAAGCAGCGTCTTGTGGCGGATGGCCACGACTTTTCCATGCCGCAGCAAGGCGACGGAGTTCGTCAGGTCGCGGCCGGGCTCGGACCGATGGTCGCCGACGAACCCGACCAGCAGGCCGGTCTGCCCGGTCTTCCCGGCCAGCCGTTGAAGGGAGTCGAGGTTCTGCGCGACGAAATGTTTCTTCTGGAGAAGATCGCGCGGTGGATAGCCCGTGAGGGCGAGCTCGGGCGTCAGCACCAGGGCGCATCCGGCGGCCACGGCACGTTCGTAGGCGGCGAGGATCTTGGCTTCGTTGCCGGCGAGGTCGCCGACGGTGGTGTTGATCTGGGCAAGTGCGAGCTTCATCGGATCACTTGGCCGTAGGACGGAAGAATGTGTCGCGGAGGCTTCCCTTTTCCGTGGCGATGCGGGTGCCTACGACGATGTTGTTCGACTTGAACCAATCGCGGTTCACTTCGAGGACGTATTGCACGTCGGGAATACCCGCGACGACCGAGACTTCATTCGTCGGATGGAAGTCGTGGATTTCGCGGATGACTCCCTGGGGATCGATGTAGGCGGCGGACAGTGGGACGTAGGTGTTCTTCATCCAGAACGAGGCCTGATGCGGCTGGCCGAAGACGAAGAGCATCCCGTCGTCGGGAGCCATGTTCGTGCGGAACATCATGCCGGTCTGGACCTGCCCGCCGGTGATGGCGAGTTCCGTCCGCAGTTCCTTGCCGCCAATGAAGAGCTTGATCGTCTGGAGACGGGCCTGGGCCCGCGTCGGAATTCCGGGAACGCCCATTGCCAGCGGGGTGGATGCTGGAGCCTGCGGCTGGTCGCAGCCGACGAGGGCGACCACGAGGAGAACGAGCGGGACGGCGAACCATTTCATGGGACCCAAGGTGGTCTACGAAAGCCGGGGCTTTCAATCGGGAAGATGCGCCGGCGGCGAACGACGAATGACCAGGGCCAAATGTTGAACAAGACAGCGGCTGCTTTCCGGTCCGGTCTTTGGCCTTCGGATTTCGTCATTCGCCAACCGTTCCCAAATCACTAGAGTCTCCTCCATGCGCATTCCCCTCGCCTACGGCCAAGGCCATCTCGACATCGAGTTGCCGGAAGAGCGGACGACGGTCATCGAACCGATGCAGGCCAAAGGCCTGGGCGATGAACGGCAGGCCGTCTTTGCCGCCTTGGAGAACCCGATCGGCTCCCGTCCGCTCCGTGAATGGATCCGTCCCGATTCCAAGATCTGCATCGCCTTCACCGACATCACGCGGGCCACGCCGAACGACAGGCTGATTCCCTGGCTCCTGGAGTTCCTCGCTCCGCTGGTTCCCCGCGAAAACATCACCCTCCTCAACCAGCTCGGCACACATCGGCCCAACACCCGCGAGGAACTGGGGAAGATGCTGACGCCGGCCGTCGTGGCGGGCTACCGCGTGCTGAACCACGAACCGGAGAACGAGGACGCGATGAAACAGTTCGGCACGACCCGCGATGGCACGCCGGCCTTGATCAACCGCCATCTGGCCGACGCCGACGTGCGGATCATCACCGGCTTCATCGAGCCGCATTTCTTCGCCGGCTTCAGCGGCGGCGTGAAGGGCGTCATGCCCGGTTGCGCCGGCCTGCGGACGGTGATGAGCAACCACGGCTTCCACAACATCGGCAGCCCGAAGGCGACGTTCGGCGTGAACGAGGGCAACCCGCTGTGGGAGGAACTCCGCGACATCGCCCTGCGGGTGGGCCCGAGCTTTCTCTGCAACGTCACGCTCAACGAACGCCGCGCGATCACAGGCGTCTTCGCCGGCGACATCGTCCAAGCCCACAAGACGGGAACGGAGTTCGTGCGCGGATCGGCCATGCAGAGGGTGAAGGCGCCCTTCGACATCGTCGTCACCACCAACAGCGGCTACCCGCTCGACATGAACCTGTATCAGGGAGTGAAGGGATTGAGCGCGGGCGCGCGGATCGTGGGGCAAGGCGGTTTGCTGATCCTTGCGGCGGAATGCAGCGAAGGCGTTCCTGCGAAGAGCCCGTTCGATCTACTGCTGCGGAGCGTGCCAAGCCCAGAGGAACTGCTGACCCGCCTGGCATCGCCCGGGTTCATCCGCCCGGAGCAATGGCAGGCGCAGATCCAGGCCTTGATCCAGCGCCGGGCCGAAGTCCGCGTCTTCAGCTCGCTCTCGGCGGAAACCCTGGCGGCGTGTCATTTGAAAACCTGCTCCGATATCGGAGCCGAAGTCCGCGAACGCCTCGCCCGACTAGGATCCGATGCCACGGTCGCCGTCCTGCCCCAGGGTCCGTTGACGATTCCCTACCTCGCCTGAGGCTTTCCACCCATCAGGCCGTCCCGCGTTGCAGGAAAGCCCCGATGCGCGCGGGCACGACGGCCAGGCTACAGCGAAGACCGGCGTCCGTCCGCAACTGGCCGACGGCCCGATCCGGCTGGATGCGGCCATCCACTTCAAAGGCGTAGAGGCACCATCCGGACGGCAGTTTCACCCGTGTCCGCCAGACGTTGGCCAGTTTCACCATCGGCTGACGGATGAGCGACTCGCCGCCCAGCCCGGCCAGGAGCGTCACCCGCCTTGCCGTCTCGCGGGCGAACTCGAACACCAGTTCTCCGGTCGTGCGATCCACGTAATGCATGGCCGTATGATCCACCAATTCTTCAATCGCGCTACCGGCTGATTGCGAAGAACCGTCGGAATCTTGTCGTCGGCGAGGACCGGTTCCCCGGCGAAGCAGGAAAACACGGGGCGGAATTTCACTGTCAAAACTCTTTAGAAATGTCCCATTCTGGACTCGATGAAAATGTCCCCTTTTGGCGGCGGTGGCGGTAGCCACCGTCGGCATGACGGAGACATTGACGATGAGTGCGAAGGGGACATTTTCAAAGAGTCGAGACAGGCAAAAGTGAGCTAGTGACAACCCGTCCGCCCTTTGTTAATCCCTCCGCCGCTTCCGGCCCGGCCGCCGGGTTGAAAAAAACTATGCTGACCGCGCACGAACTAATCGGCTTCATGCCCCCCGCCCTCTCGGCGGAGATTCTCCAGTTCACCTTCGACACGGACCGCGACATGTATCGCGCCATCCTCGGAGCCGTCGCGGAAGCCCGCAAACTTCGGCCCCAGTTCCTCGAGCGCAAAGCCCGCACCGAACGCGACGCTGACATCATTTCCTATCTCAGCAAACCCCGGCTCGACGGAGCCGCCCAGAATCTCCTCCGCTATTGGCTGATGAAAAAGCATACCCCGATGCTCATCACTTTCTTGGACACGCTGGGGATCCCTCACAAGGACGGCACCGTGGAGGATCTCCCCGAGACGATCGACGCCGCCAAACTTTCCACAGCCGTCAACCAGCTTCTTGGCATCTATCCGCGCGAAGTCGTCGCTGTCTACCTCAACGCCTTCTACACGATGAACAGCATCTTCTGGGAGCCCCTCCGCCGCATGCTCGAAGACGATAGCCGCCTCCAGATCGCCGGCTGACCTTTTGCCGGAGTCGGGAGAATATTTCTTTCACCGTCCCGTGCCCGCCCTATGTTTCCTGGGCCTGATTTTAAGATACCGATACCAAACTCATGGAACCCCACGCTGACATCGCTGTCATTGGTCTGGCCGTCATGGGCCAGAACCTGATCCTGAACATGAACGACCACGGCTTCACCGTCGTGGCCTACAACCGCACCATCTCCAAGGTCGACGACTTCTTGGCCAACGAGGCCAAGGGCACCAAGATCGTCGGAGCCCATTCCATCCAGGAAATGGTGGCCAAACTGAAACGCCCCCGCCGCGTCATGCTCATGGTCAAGGCCGGCAGCGCCGTGGACGACTTCATCGGCCAGATCGTTCCTTTCCTCGAACCCGGCGACATCATCATCGATGGCGGCAATTCGCTCTATGGAGACTCCGACCGCCGCGTGAAGGAACTCGAAGCCAAGGGCCTCCTCTACATCGGCACCGGCGTTTCCGGCGGTGAAGAAGGCGCGCGTTTCGGCCCCAGCATCATGCCCGGCGGATCCGTAGCGGCTTGGAACGCGGTCAAACCCATCTTCCAAGGCATCTCCGCCAAGGTGGACGGCAACGTCCCCTGCTGCGACTGGGTCGGCAACGGCGGCTCCGGCCACTACGTCAAGATGGTCCACAACGGCATCGAATACGGCGACATGCAGCTCATCTGCGAAGCCTATAGCTTGATGCGCGACGGCCTTGGAATGCCCGCCGACGAAATCGCGGCCGTCTTCAAGGAATGGAACACCGGCGAACTGGACAGCTTCCTCATCGAGATCACCGCCAACATCATGGCCAAGAAGGACGAGGACGGCACCCCGCTGGTGGACAAGATCCTCGACACCGCCGGCCAGAAGGGCACGGGCAAGTGGACCGTCATCGACTCCGCCAACCTCGCCCAGCCCGTCACCCTCATCGCCGAAGCCGTCTTCGCCCGCTGCGTCAGCTCCATGAAAGACGAGCGTGTGAAGGCCGCCCGCAAACTCAAGGGCCCCCGCCCCGCCATGGCCCAGGCCAAGGATGCCGCGAAGAAGAAGGCTTTGATCGAGGACATCAAGCAGGCCCTCTACGCCTCCAAGATCGTCAGCTACGCCCAGGGATACATGCTCCTCAAGGCCGCCGCCGCCGAATACAAGTGGAACCTCGGCTACGGCAACATCGCCCTCATGTGGCGCGGTGGTTGCATCATCCGCAGCCGCTTCCTCGGCAAGATCAAGGAAGCCTTCGACAAGAATCCCAAGCTGGCCAACCTGCTCCTCGACGACTACTTCCGCGGCGAGATCAAGAAGGCCCAGAAGGGCTGGCGCAATGTCGTCGCCCTCGCGGTCAAGAAGGGCATTCCCGTTCCGGCCTTCGGCACCGCGCTGTCGTTCTTCGACGGCTATCGCAACCCCCGCCTCCCGGCCAACCTGCTCCAGGCCCAGCGTGACTACTTCGGCGCCCACACCTACGAGCGCGTGGACAAGGAACGCGGCCAGTTCTTCCACACGAACTGGACCGGCACCGGCGGCCGCGTCAGCTCCTCGACCTACAACGCGTAGGCCCGTAGGCCGGGCGTCCTCGCCCGGCAAGTTGGTAATTATTTGGACCCACAAAGGGCCGGAGCAATCCGGCCCTTTTCCTTTTCCATGACCTCACTCCAGCACCTGGAACAAACTCGCGAAATCATCCGTCCAGAGCGGGATCTGGCGGACGTGTTCCTTGTGCTTCGATGCGACGTTGTGGATCTCCGGGCGTTGCAACAATTCTGCGTCGTGTGACAGCAGCATCCACGTCGAGGAGTAGAACCACCAGGCCGACTCCTCGGAGGAATCGTCCCGCTCCTCGTCGTCGAATTCGATCGTGGCCACGCTGTAGCCGAAGTGCCTCGCGAGGTTCAGCACCACTGGCTCGAGGTCGAGGTAGCGGTTCGAGATGTGCACGGCGATGATCCCATTGGTCTTCATGTGCCGGCCGTAGAGCGCAAAGGCTTCCTTGGTCAGCAGATGCACCGGGATGGCGTCGCTACTGAACGCGTCCAGCGCGAGCACATCGAACTGCTGCGGCGCCTCCCGCTCCATCGAAAGACGTGCATCGCCCAACACGACCTCGGTCTTCGCCGCAGAGTCCTTCAGGTAGGTGAACCGTGAAGTCGCCAGCGCCGTGACCGCCGGGTTGATCTCATACAGGCGGAAGCGATCGCCGGGCCTACCGTGGCTCGTGATCGATCCCGTGCCCAGGCCGATGACTCCCACATGGCGCACCTGGTTCGTGAACGCATCCAGCGCCATGCCGATGCCGCTCTCGTGGCCGTAGTAGCTCGTGGGCACCTTGGCCTTCTCAGGGTCGGTGAACTGCAGGCCGTGGGTGATTCGTCCGTGTTGCAGGATGTAATGATGGCTCTGCCCATCTTCGGCCCCGTGCTCCGTGACCGCGAGCGTCCCGTAGAAGTTGCGTGAGCGATGCACCATCGTCTTGTTGTCCTCGGACGCCTGCGACTTCAACGCCCACGCGAGCCCGACTGTGCCGCAAACCATCCAGACCAAAGTGACCCAGCGCCACTGATGAAAAAACCTCCATCTCCCGCCCAAGAGGAACCAAAGCATTCCAGCCAGCCCGACGCATCCGACCGTGATGCGCGCGCCAAGCAATACGCGGCCCGGCAGAATGCCGTATCTGCGATGCAGCCAACCAAGAAGGAAATCCAAGCCCACGAATCCCGCTACTGTCGTCACCATCGCCAGCCAGCGCCCGGCCTTGCTCTGAGACACGAGACGATCACGAAAACAGACCGCTACGAACAGCACCGCGCAGAGCACCAGGCCCCAGTGAAGTTCCAGAAAATCGACGAAGAGCAGCGGCGCAGCCAAGGCCACAAACAAGCCGCCCAGCGCCCCTCCTGCGGAGATCATCAGATAGAAACCGGTCAGCCCGCTCGAATGCGGGCGCAACCGGTAGAGTTCCCCGTGGCAGACCATGCAGAATACAAAGAGCGCACCGCAGTAGATGCCGACCTGCGCCTTGAGCGGAGCATCCGTCCCCTCGAACAAAGCCCACGTCACACCCGCGAGTCCCGCCACCATGGCCAGCGCATAGGGCGGCCGCGCATACCAACGCGGACTGTCGAACGCGATGATGAAGGTCAACAGATACAGCGCGAGCGGCAGCACCCAGAGGAAAGGGATGACCGCCACGTCCTGGCACATCTTGTTCGTCGTCGCCAACAGCAGGACGGACGCGCACGCCGGCAGCAAAAGCCACAACACCCGTTGCCCAAGAGACGATCCCGCATCCGGCAGTTCGGCATTGGTCCTCGTCGCCGACTCCACCGCCGTTTGTGCCGACCGTTTCCAAAGCAGCCACGCGCACCAGCCACAGAACAACGCGTAGGCCGCCAGACCCCAGCCCCACAAAACCGCCTGCTGCTGCCGCGTGAACTGCGTCTCGAAGAAGAACGGATAGCTCAAGAGCGCCAGCAGCGAACCGACGTTCGACAAGGCATACAACCGGTAGGGAGAAGTTCCCGGGCTGGTCCGGCTGAACCATTGCTGCATCAAAGGCCCCGTCGCGGAGAGCATGAAGTAGGGCAGCCCGAGCGATGCCGCCAGCAGCAGCAGGATTCGCCCGACCGGTTCAGCGTCACCCGTCGGCTTCCACGCTTCCGACGGCGTGATCGGCTGCACGGCCAGTGAAGCCAGCAGCAGCACAAGATGCACGATCACCTGCCAACGCGGCCGCAAGAGCCGGGTGGTGAGATGCGCGTAGGCGTAGCCGCCCAGAAGCACGATCTGGAAGAAAAGCATGCAGGTCGTCCACACACCCGGCCCGCCGCCGAACCACGGCAGGATGTATTTCCCGATCAGCGGCTGGACTTGGAACAAGAGAAAGGCGCCCGTGAAGATCGTCAGCGCGTAGGGAAGCATCGCATGAGATTTCCCGAAGCACTCCACCGTGGCCAGCCCGGATGTCCGCGTTGGCCTCAGCCGCTACTACGGGCCGCAGGAACTTGATGGATTGCAACCGGAACTCGACGTCCGCTGGCATCTCGGTCAGCGTTCCCTCATGCAATCCCGTCGCGATTTCCTCACCCGCGCTGCCGTCGGTTCGCTCGGCTTTGCCGGTCTCAGCGCCTTCGGCATCGCCCCGTTTGAGCGTGTGGGCAAACCACGCCTGCGCCTGAGCATCGCGGCCTATTCCTTCCGCGAGTTCTTCAAGGACTCGTCCACCAAACGCGCCCAAGCCGCTCCCGCCAACAAGCAGATCGACCTGTTCCAGTTCATCGACTACGCGGCCGACCACGGCTGCGACGGCGTTGAGCTGACCAGCTACTTTTTCCCGGCCGAGTGCACGCCCGAGTTTGTCGCCAAGGTGCGCCGCCACGCCTTCGTCCGCGGTCTCAGCGTCAGCGGCACGGCCATCGGCAACACGTTCACCCATCCCGCCGGTCCGGAACGCGACAAGAACGTCGCCATGCTCAAGCACTGGGTCGACTACGCGGCCATCTTGGGCGCGCCGCACATCCGCGTTTTCGCCGGCGAGGCTCCCAAGGGCGTCAGCTACGACGATGCCCGGAAGAACTGCCTCTCAACCCTGGAAGAATGCTGCGACTACTCCGGCAAGCACGGCATCATGCTCGGCATCGAGAACCACGGCGGCATCGTGGCGAAACCCGAGCAGCTCCTCGGCATCGTGCGTGAAGTGAAGAGCCCTTGGCTCGGCATCAACCTCGACACCGCCAATTTCCATACCGAGGACCCCTACGCCGACTTCACCCGTTGCGCGCCCTACGCGGTCAATGTGCAGGTGAAGGACGAGATCCGCCGGGCTGGTCAGAAGGCCAGCGAGCCGGCCGACATCAGGCGCTATTTCCAGATCCTACGCGACGCGAACTACCAGGGCTGGGTCGCGTTGGAATACGAGTCCGCCACCGACCCGTTCGAGGCCATTCCTCCCCTGCTGAAGCAGATGAAGGAACTAGCCGGCTAGGCTGCGAAGCACGGAGCATTGCTCCGAACGGCCCGACGAATACTCCGAGCCATGGAATGCTCATGACTACTTCGGGCGGAGCGATGCTCCACGCTTCATTTCTTCATCATTCCACAAAACAAAAAGCGCGGTTGAATCCACTGGGGATCCAACCGCGCTCGTGAATCAGATCGCCTAGCGCTGGATGCGGGCGGAGCCGCCCTTGGCGAACGCGCGGACCTCTTCCTCGGTCGCCATGGTGGTGTCGCCTGGGAACGTGGTCAGCAGCGCGCCATGGGCCCAGCCGAGGCGCACCACATCGTCTTCGCTCTCGCCGGCAAGCATGCCGTGGATGAAGCCCGCGGCGAATCCGTCGCCGCCGCCGACGCGGTCGAGCACGTCGAGTTCGCAGGTCGGGGCCGTGCAGGTCTTGCCGTTGATCCAGGCGACCGCGCTCCAGCTGTGGCGGTTGGTGGTGTGGACTTCGCGGAGCGTCGTGGCGACGGCCTTGACGTTCGGATGCTGCTTCACGACGCGGTCGATCATCCCGAAGAAGGTGCTCGTATCGAGCTTCGAGTGCGCGGCGACCTCGGGGCCGGCCACGCCGAGGCCCTTCTGGAGATCCTCCTCGTTGCCGATGATGACGTCCACATGGTCCATGATGCGGCGCAGCGTGGCCACGGCGTGCTCACCACCGCCGAAGACCTTCCAGAGCTTGGCGCGGAAGTTCAGGTCGAAGGACGTCACGGCACCGGCGGCCTTGGCGGCCTTCATGCCTTCGATGATCACCTCGGGCGTCGTGGGCGAGAGCGCCGCGAAGATGCCGCCGCTGTGGAACCAGCGCACGCCACCGGCGAATATCTCGCTCCAGTTGAAGTCCCCGGGCTTGAGCTGGGCTGCCGCCTCGTTGCAGCGGTTGTAGAACACGACGGGGGCGCGGACGCCCTTGCCCTGGTCGCTGTAGACGGTGGCCATGTTCGGGCCGGTCACGCCGTCATGCTCGAAGCGTTTGTAGAAAGGGCGGACGCCCATGGCGCGGACGCGCTCGGCGATGAGGTCGCCGATGGGATAGTTGACCATCGCCGATGCGATGCCCGTGTTCCGGCGGAAGCAGTCGGAGAGGTTGGCGGCCACGTTGAACTCGCCGCCGCTCACATGGATCTGGAGCTGGTTGGCCTTGCGGAACGGGACGAGTCCCGGGTCGAGGCGGTGGACAAGGGCGCCGAGCGACACCATGTCGAGGGCACCGGTCGGGCGGATATTCAGACCATACTTCATGGGGAGTTCCTTCAGGCTTTGGATGGCAATTGTTGGATCGCGACCGCGGCCGGACATTCGGGATGCCCCGAGGCAGGCTGCGGACTTTCGAGGAGGGAAATTTGGCCGTCACCGCACGGATCGGGCAACGGGAAACTTTCGGCCAGCGAGGTAGGGCAGGCAGTCCTCTGCCCGCCGCCGGCCGCCCACCGGATCGGGAACGTCGGATGATTCGCACGGCGCGCACGGAGTGACGCGCCCTACCACCAGTTGCCGCCCAGGCCGCGCATCGTAAACTGCGGTCAGCCCTTCCGCTTGTAGAGCTTCACGTAGTCCTGGCAGGTGCGTTCCCAAGAGAAGTCGACCGCCATGGCGTTGGAACGGAAATGCGCGAACAGCCCGGGCTCCTTGAAGAGCACCATCGCCTTATACATCGCCTTCGTCAGCGCGGCGGCGGAGTAGTCGCGGAACTTGATGCCGTTGGCCAGGTGCGCGTCTTCCTTGATGTCGACGACCGAGTCGCCCAGTCCGCCCGTGGCCCGCACGATGGGAATGGTCGCGTAACGCAGCGAATACATCTGGTTCAGCCCGCACGGCTCGTAGCGCGAGGGCATGACGAAGAAATCGCAGCCGGCCTCGACCCGGTGGCTGAGCCCTTGGCTGAAGCCGAAACGGCACGCGACCTTCCCGGGAAACTTCTCGGCCAACGCGCGGTAGCCCTCCTCGAACGGTTTCGATCCGCTGCCCAGCATGACGAACTGGATGTCCTCCTCCAGCATCACCTCCAACGCCTCCAGCTGGATGTCGACGCCCTTCTGGTCGGCGAGACGCCCCACCGTTCCAAAGAGCGGAACGTCCGACCGGATCGGCAACCCGTATTCGAGCTGGAGCGCGGCCTTGCACTGGTCTTTGCCGAGAAGATCGGCGGCGGAGAATTGCGCGGGCAGATGCGGATTCGCCGTCGTGTTCCATTCCTCGTAGTCGACGCCGTTGAGGATGCCCGAAAGCGTCTCGGCCCGGCGCTTCAGCAATCCCTCCAGGCCACAGCCTTGTTCGATGCCTTTGATTTCTTCGGCGTAGCTGGGGCTGACGGTTGTCACCTGGTCGGCGAAAGCGACGCCCGCCTTCAGCATGTTGAAGTCGCGGTGGAACTCCGCGCCTTCCGCGTGGAAATAGTCCCAGGGCAATCCGGTGCTGCCGTAGCGCGGGCCTTCGTAGCGGCCCTGGTAGGCTAGATTGTGGATCGTGAAAAAAGTTTTCGGCGACTTGAGCCAGGCTTCGCGGGTGCGTCCGTGGTAGACGTAGAGGGGAACCAACCCGGTCTGCCAGTCATGCGCGTGCAGCACCTCCGGACGCACCGCCACCGGCAGATAACGCGCCAGATTCACCGCCGCGCGCGACAGGAAGATGAACCGCTCGGGGTTGTCCGGATAGTCGCCCACGGAGTCGTTGTAGAGTTCCGGCCGGCCGTAGAGCTCGGGCTGGTCCACGAAGTAGACCGTGACGCCCTCGGCCGTGGTGTGGGTCTTCACCGTGCCATGCGCCACCCGAAGCCCGATCGACAGGTCCAGCCTCCAATCCATCGGCTGAAGCGAAGCCCGATCCACCTTCACGGATCCATACAGTGGAGTGACCACGCCCACGGTGTGCCCGGCCTTGGCGAGGAATTTGGCCAAGGCCCCGACCATGTCGGCCAAGCCGCCGGTTTTTGAGAACGGATGCAGTTCGCTCGTGGCGAGAAGGATTTTCATGTCGGCTCGTCCGGAAATATTGCGCGGAAACGCGGCCGCAACGTAGGCGGGACCGGCCCGCGAGGCCAAGCGAGTTCATGCAGGACCTGTCTCCACTCCCACGCTTGATCTCCCCGACGCAACCGCCGCACCCTCGCCTTAGCCGCCAATGAAAACGCCTCCCGACCTCCAGATCATCGATCCGATCCGCATGCTCCGGCCGCGTCGCAAGATCGAGGGCATCTCGGCCATCCTCCTGCCGTTTCATGCGAACGGCGACGTCGACTACGAAGGCTTCCGCGCCCACGTCCTCCGCACGCGCGACGCCGGTCTCGCGCCCGCCATCAACATGGACACCGGCTTCGGCAACCTCATCGACGATACGATCCGCCGTCGCACCTTGGAGATCACCAAGGCCGAGATGGGCGGCGGCCACTTCGTCTCCGGCGCCTTCGTCGTCGATCAACCCGGTGCCACCTTCAATGCCGCCGCCTATGCCCAGCAGATGGACCTGATCCAGCAGCACGGTGGCACGCCTGTGATCTTCCAGAGCTACGGCCTCACCCAGCAATCCGACGAAGGCATCGTCGCCGCCTACGAGACCATCGCGAAGAGCGCCGACAAGTTCATCGGCTTCGAGCTGGGCAACATGTTCGCGCCCTTCGGCAAGATCTACTCGCTCGACGTCTACCGCGGATTGCTGGCGAACAAGGCCTGCATGGGCGCGAAACATTCTTCCCTCCGCCGCGACCTGGAATGGCAGCGCCTCGCCCTGCGCGACGCCGCCCGGCCGGATTTCCGCGTTTACACCGGCAACGACCTCGCCATCGACATGGTCATGTATGGCAGCGACTACCTGCTTGGGTTGAGCACCTTCGCCCCCGACCTCTTCGCCAAGCGCGACGCAGCCTGGCTGTCCGGCGATTCGTCGTTCTACGAGCTGAACGACATCCTCCAGTATCTCGGCTTCTTCGCGTTCCGTCCGCCCGTGCCGGCCTACAAACATTCCGCCGCCATGTTCCTCAAGCTGCGCGGCTGGATCGGCTGCGACGACACTCATCCCAAGTCCGCCAAGCGCCCCGACTCCGACCGCGAGATCCTCGCCGACATCGTGAAGCGGATCTCGTAGCCCAACGCTGCGGCGCGAAAACATCGAACACCCAACATTCAACGCCGAACATCGAAGGAAGAGAATGAAACGCCGAATGATCATCGTCGCTGCGCTGGCGTTGGTGGCGACGCTTGTGGTGGCACTGCTGATCGCACGCAAACGGGCAACAGAAAGCACGATCGTCGTCGGAGGTTTTCGGGTTTCCTTCGTCGGCGTGGCGACCTACGCAAAGCCGTTTACCACGGAGAAGAAGTGGCATCCGTGGGCGCGGAAGATTCTGCCGGGCCGTTTCCAGAAATGGATACCAGTCCCGCAATCGTTCTCCCGTGGAGGAATTAGCAATACCTCAGTGATGATCCTCATCCAGGTAACGCCAAGCCCTGAAATCCCCACCCAAACTTTCCCTTGGGTGGGATACCGAAGCGAATCCTTGGCTGGCGAAGCTTATGAAGAGCAAAACCAGCACTCGACCGCATCCGTGGGCACTTCCACCAATGACCGCATGCTGGCATTCTACTCAAGCTCCTTTCCCCGGCGTGATCCGGCATTCCACATCCGTTTTGTTGCCAAGGACGGCACTACCGTCGGCGTGCTTCGTGTGCCCAATGTGACGCCAGAGCCGTTTCCCGTATGGACTCCTCGGTCGCTGCCGCAAACCGTGACCAATGACGGCGTGGCTTTGACCCTCAAGGAAGTAACAGTAGTTCCCAGAGAACCCGCCAACTCGAAGTTTATCGGCGGACCAAACACAGGCACATACTCGATCAGCAGGTTGTGGCCGGAGTTTGAAGAGATGGCTAAAGACTCGGCCTGGAAAAATGCATCATTCGCGGACAGGCGTGAGGACGACGCCACCGGCAACGAGCGGGCGACTCTTCCGCGAAGCGAATCAGCGTGGCGCATCAAGGCCATGCTGCACCGTTGGGCTCCGTCTCAATACCTGCCCGAGGAGAAGCTCATCCTGACCAGCCTTGCGCCAACCAACGCCGTAGTAGGAGGAGTGGCCTTCCGGATTCCCGACCCCAATACCCTGAAGACGTTCGGTGGTCGCGCTAACGAATCCTCGGGCCGGTTAACAGGCAAGTTCTCGGAACTTTCCGGACCGAAGATCATCGTCGAGATCGATACAAAATCAGATCTCACCCACGAGAGGCCCTTATGCTTTGCCTTCGATCAGGCTGGGAAACAGATCAATGACTATTCGGATACGGAGTTAATCGAGACGCTCGGCCCTGTTCATAGATATGGATTTACTATTCTGAATCCGCGGTTAAAGCCAGCGTTCTGGTCCCGCATAGAGATCTTCGTCTCCCGCCCCAAGACCTTCGAGTTCTTCATAAACCCCGCCGACGTGAAGACCAACGGCCCAGCCAAATGAAACGCGTCCTTCTCATCCTCCTCGGTGTCGCCGGCGTGGTCGCGGTTGCGGTGGCGTTGCTTCTGGTTTCTGGTGTCAGGCCAGTTCGCACATCGACCACGGTCGGCGGGATGCAGGTGGAGTTGCTCCAAGCGCTGCCGGCCGGGAAGCAGTTCACCACGGCGAAGGAATGGCACGCGTTGGCGAAGCGGCTTTTGCCCTCCCGGTATCAGAGTTGGATTCCCAGTTCGTCGTCCGGGTCGTGCTCCTCCGGGAGCAACAGCATCACCGTCTACCTCCAAGTGACTCCACCGAACGACGGAACCGTGACCCGCCTGCCGTGGGAGAACTACCGGGCGGAATCCCTCGACGGGGAGATCTTTTCGGTCGAAGGCGGCAGTTGCAGCTTCGGCGGCGGCACCGCCGGAGCACCGCAGATCTACGGACTGTCGCTCCGTTCGTTCCCGCGACGCGAACGGGAGTTCCTCCTGCGCTTCACCAAGTATGATGGGACGGAGCTCGGCTCGATCAAGGTGCCCAATCCCACGAGGGCAAAGTTCCCGGAATGGACGCCCCGTCCCCTGCCCCAGACCGCAACCAACGGCGACGTGTTGTTGACGCTGAAGGGCGTCGTCCAGCGCGGCAGCGGTCACCGGGCCTACCTCATAGCGGACTATGACCTCGTTTCCACGAACACCCTCTGGGCGGGCAACCGCGTCACCTACTCGGGCTACTCGGATGCGACGGGCAACGAGGGCTTGCTCCTCTCGTTCAAGGAACCGGCCTGGAAGGTGACGGCCACCGTGCATCGCAAGGAAGCCCACCGTCTGCTCGATTCCGAGAAGCTCATCCTCACGAACCTCGTCGCGCCGGACGCAGGGGCGTTCGTCCTCATGGACAACAACGCCGTCCTCGCCGGAGTCGGCCTGCGGGTGGCGACGCTCTCCGGACCGGCGATGCTTTACCGGACGAACTCGACCGGCTGGGCGGTCAAGCCGCTCGACAAGCCGCAGGACTACGCCTACGGCACCAGTGGTTCGTCCTCCGACGACCGCACGACAGTGGAGCACTGGGGCTACGGCAAGCCGTTCCTGATCCTTGAGACCGACGCCACCGCCATGACGGAAGGCGCGCAGCTCTTCTACCGCGCCTTCGGCGAAGACGGCCGCGAACTGGGCTCGGAGCGCGCCACCGGCTACCGCACCGATTCGCGGGGCTGGCAGACGAGGGCGATCAGCTTCGACAAATGGACCAACGGAACCGTCGCGCGTCTGGAGATCCTCTTGAGCCGACCGAAGGTATTCGAATTCGTCATCGACCCGGCCGACGTCGAAACCAACGAAGTGAAGAGATGAATCCAATCCTAGGTAGGGACGGTTCGCCGAGCCGTCCTTTCTCGTCGATGCCCGCGCAGCAGCGCGGCCCCACCAATCCAG
>JAYTUE010000216.1:0-4339 GCA_043744715.1 Verrucomicrobiota bacterium
AGGATCGGACCGCGCACGGCCTTGATCGCATCGGTCTTCGTCGGGGCCGGGAGCACCGTGGGCGAGGACTGCGTCTTCCAGCCGAATGTCTCCATCTATCCAAAATCCCAGGTCGGAAACCGCGTCCGCATCCATGCCGGAACGGTCGTCGGTTCCGACGGCTTCGGCTACGTGCTCGACCAGGGCCAGCACCGCAAGGTCCCCCAGGTCGGCCATGTCGTGATCCATGACGACGTGGAGATCGGCGCGAACGTCACCATCGACCGGGGGGCCCTCGGACCCACGACGATCGGCCGTGGCACCAAGATCGACAACCTCGTGCAGATCGCCCACAACGTCAGCATCGGCGACCATTGCCTGATCATTTCCCAGGTCGGCGTGGCCGGCAGCACCAAGATAGGCAACTACGTGACGCTGGCCGGCCAGGTCGGCATCGCCGGGCATCTCAAGATCGGCAGCAAGTCGATCATCTCGGCGCAGTCCGGGGTCATGCACGACGTGCCGGAGGGAGAAAAATGGTTCGGGACTCCCGCCCAGCCCGACCGCCGGGTGAAGCGCCAGCTCATCGCCATCCAGCATCTGCCCGACCTCATCAAACGCGTGGCCCAGCTTGAGGCGCGTCTCGCCGGCGAAACGCCAAGGCCGGAAGAATCCCCCGAGTGATCCACAGGTCTGGGTGCCAGAAAATCCACCCTCCTGCAGCCGGCCAACCAATCGAATCCAACGCCGCACTTGGCGTTTTACCGTTCGACCCCATACTCACACTCCATGGTTCACGTAGGAATTGGATACGACGTCCACCCGCTGGTGCCCGGCCGCAAGCTGGTGCTCGGCGGCGTGGAGATCCCCCACACGATGGGGCTGGACGGGCATTCGGACGCGGATGCGCTGCTCCACGCCTTGACGGACGCCGTGCTCGGCGCGCTTGGCGAAGGCGACATCGGCCATTTCTTTCCCAACACCGACCCGCGCTGGAAAGGGGCCCCGAGCAAGGTGTTCCTCGAGGAAGCGGCGCGGCAGGTGAAGTTCCACGGCGGCCGGATCGTCAATGTCGACATGACGCTCGTGTGTGAGGCCCCCAGGATCAAACCTCACATCGAGGAGATGAAGTTCTGCATCGCGGCGGCGTTGGGCGTGAACCCGAAACGGATCGGCATCAAGGCCACGACGAACGAGCGGCTCGGGTTCATCGGACGCGAGGAGGGCATCGCCGCGATGGCCGTGGCGAGCGTCGACCTGCCGGAAACGGCGGAGTTCGTGGCCTGATCGGACGGAGTATTTCCCAACATGAACAAAGGACAGATCGGCTGGAGACGAACGCTGGAGGACGGCACCCACATGAACTGCTACGCCGTCGCCAAGGGCGACCGCTGGCAGTTCTACGCGCAGAAGGAGCGGTTCGAGCATTGGGAGCCCCTCAAGACCGCGCCGGTGGAGGACTGGCTGGCGTTGCTCGACGCCGTGGACCGGCGCATCCGCCGCATGGCCGCGCGTCCCGAGACCGCCGCCAAGATCCGGAAACGCATCAAGGAGCTGTTCCCGGAGACTGAAATCCCGGCGTTTCACCGATGAGCAAACGGCCGTTCATCCTCATCACCCCCTGCATCCAACCGCAGGGCTACGAGTTTGACGACCTGTCCCTCAGCCTCTCGGACTGCTACGCCCGCTCGATCGCGCAGGCCGGCGGCATCCCCTTCATCCTGTCCCGCGAAACCGATCCGGAGATCGTGGCCGAATGCGTCCGCCGCGCCGACGGCGTGCTTCTGACGGGCGGTGAAGACGTCCAGCCCAAGCTCTACCGCAGCAGGCTGACCAGGCCCTTGGCCGCAACGGTCAAGGAAACCGATCCGGTCCGTGACGCCATCGAACTCCAGGTCATCGATGAAGTCTTCCGGCAGAAGAAACCGCTCCTCGCCATCTGCCGCGGGCATCAGCTCCTAAACGTCGCCCTCGGCGGCACCCTGCTGGTGGACATCCCGAGCCAACGCCCGGACGCCCTAGAGCATCGCTGCTCAAAACAAAAGGACGAGCCGGTGCATGAGATCCTGCTGAAGCCCGGCAGCCGTCTGCGGAAGTGCTGGCCCAACGGGCATCTCAGGGTCAATTCCTCGCACCACCAGGCCGTCGACAAGGTGGCCCCGCTCCTGGAGGCGACGGGGTTCTGCCCGTTTGATGGCATCGTCGAAGTCCTCGAAGCGCGCAGTCCTGTCTTGCCATACTTGATGTCGGTCCAGTTTCATCCGGAACGATTGATTGACCGACACGCCGGCTTCTTGGAGTTTTTCAGCGACTTTACTAAGGCCTGCTGCACCAGCGGCCTACGAAATCTATGAAGGCAACCGTCATGGTGGTCGACGACTCGGATGAAATCCGCGTCCTCGTGAACACGATTCTCCAGCTCGGGGGCTACGAGCCCATGCTCAAGGCGAGCGCCGGGGAACTCCGTGAATCCTTTTCCGGACCGCAGCCCGACGTCGTGCTGCTCGATCTCGTCCTGCCCGACGGCGACGGCCTAGAGCTGCTCCCGATGATCAAACGCCAGTGGCCCGAGACCCAGGTCATCGTGCTGACCGGCTACGCCACCTTCGACCTCGCCGTCGAGGCCACGAAACGCGGGGCCTACCATTTCCAGAGCAAGCCGTTCGACCACAAATCGCTTCTCATCATGGTGGAGCGCGCGCTGGAACATAAGCGTCTGACCGAAGAGGCCAGCTCCCTGCGCCGCGCGCTCTCGACGATGACCGGGGGCATGTCGCCGATCTTCCAGAGTCCGGCCATGAAGAACGTCATGCGCTCGGTCGAACGCATCGCCCCGAGCGCCGTCTCCGTCCTCATCACCGGCGACAGCGGCACCGGCAAGGAGGTCATCGCCGACCTGATCCACGCGATGAGCCCGCGCAACAAAGGGCCCATGATCCGCGTGAACTGCGCCGCGCTGCCCCGCGAGCTGATCGAGAGCGAACTCTTCGGCTCCGTGAAGGGCGCCTACACCGGCTCCACCCAGGACCACGACGGGCTCTTCCGCCAGGCCCAAGGCGGCACGCTGTTCCTCGACGAGATTTCGGAAATGCCCATCGACACGCAGAGCAAGCTGCTCCGCGTCCTACAGGAGAAGGAAGTCCGCCCCGTCGGCGGCAAGGCCACCTACAAGATCGATTGCCGCGTCATCGCCGCGACCAACCGCCCGCCCGAGCAAGCCATCAAGGAGGGCAAGCTGCGCGAGGATCTCTTCTACCGGATCAGCACCGTCTCCGTGCCGCTCCCTCCGTTGCGCGAACGCCGCGAGGACATCCTTCCGCTCGCCATCTCGTTCCTGAAACGCTTCGCCGGACAGGCGGGCCGCAACATCGTCGGCTTCACCCCGACGGCCGCGGAAATGCTCCGCACGTTCGACTGGCCCGGCAACGTCCGCCAGCTGCAGAACGAGGTCCAACGGACCGTCCTGATGGCCGAAGGCGACCACGCCGACGTGCAGGACCTTTCCATCACCACGGTCCTGAACCCCGCCGAAGTGGAGGACCTGACGCTCATGGAGGCGATGGAGCGCAACACCATCATCCAGGTGCTCAAGGAAACCGGCGGCAACAAGCTCGAAGCCGCCAAGCGCCTCGGCATCGGCCGACAGACGCTCTACAACAAGATCAAGATCTACGCGATCGACACCTGACGGGCGCAAGCCGGGATTCCTCTCTCCACAACGGCCATCCTCATCGGATGGCCGTTCCTCGTTCCAACGGTCGTCACTTCACGTCCGCCCAAGGCCCGATCATCTCCAAGTCATCGAGGAAGAGTGCCGCGTTGGCCGGGCCGGAGAACTCGAACGCGACCCGGTCCAATGCCGCGACGGGGAACAAACCCAGTTCGGCAAACAAGACCTCCACCTTCTGCCACGCAGGATTCTTCCCAAGTTGGATCTCTGTCCGGAAACTGGCGCTCGTTTGGTTGAGGGATTCCGCATCGGCGAAAGCCATCAGCCGGAGCCTGCCTTCCCCGCCCGATCCTCGGACGAAAAACCTGAGCCCCGTCGCTTGGACGGTTTGGATCATCGATCCACGGACGCGTGTCGTGAACACCGTGGCCGAGCGGCCTCGTTCCGGAATGGCGAGACGGAGAGCGGCGTTGCCCGTCCGAGAATCCCCCGTCACGGCCAACCCGGGAGCCCTGCCATCTCCCTCGACCCACCAGCTATGCAGTCCCTCTTCGAAGCCCTCCACAAACGGCCAGAAGACCGACGTGGGCTGAGGTAGATCCGCCTCTCTAGGAACGACGCTGCGGAGGATGGAGAAATTGGTTCGTCCGGCCCGCGCTGCGGAGACGAAGTAGGCGATCGGTTCATCCA
>JAYTUE010000217.1:0-17004 GCA_043744715.1 Verrucomicrobiota bacterium
GCTGAACTCGTTCGCGGCGAGGGTGGTGATGACCTCCTCGGCGGTCGGGCAGAGCGCCCATTCCTTCTGGGCCCTGTCCTTGACCTTGTAGAGGTTGTCCCGCATCGCCTCGTAGCGACCGGAGGCGTGCCAGATGTCGGTGGGCTGGAGCAGCGGCATGGACACCTCGATCCCGCCGGCGCGGTCCATCTCCTCGCGGACGATCTTCTCGATCTTGCGCAGGGCGCGCAGGCCCATCGGGAGGAATGTGTAGAGGCCGCCGGTGAGCTTGCGGACGAGGCCGGCGCGGAGGAGCAGTTTGTGCGAAAGGATCTCCGCGTCGGCAGGAGATTCCTTCAAAGTCGGAATGAACGTCTGGGACCAGCGCATAAATGTCGGAAGGTGATAACGACTGAGGCACAGGGAACACAGAGAAAAATCTCCGCGCCGCCTGTGCCTCGGTGGGAAAGGATCCGGTTACTTGACCGTGTTGACCAGAGGAGCGAGGCCTTGGATCCGGACTTCTAGCCGGTCACCGGATTCGATGGGGCCGACGCCGCTGGGGGTGCCGGTGAGGATGATGTCACCGGGCAGCAGTGTCATGTTCGTCGAGACGAAGCTGACGATGTCGAAGCAGTTGAAGATGAGCTGGGACGTGTTCGAATTCTGCCGGAGCTGGCCGTTCTGGAAGAGCTGGATGGTCAGATCATGCGGATCGATCTTCGTTTCCACGAAAGGTCCGACCGGAGTGAATGTGTCGAAGGACTTGCACCGGGCCCACTGGCTTTCCTGCGCCTGGATGGTGCGGTCGCTGATGTCCTGGGCGGCGGTGTAGCCAAAAATGTAGCGGGCGGCGGCGGCGGACGTGACGTTGCGGCACTTGCGGCCGATGACGATGGTCAGCTCGGCCTCGAAATCGGTCCGGTGCTTGGCGAACGGAATCTCGATCTTCGTGCCGTCAGAAATAAGTGAAGTGGTCGCCTTGAGCCAGAACAGGGGCTCTTTGGGCAAGGGCTTGCCCGATTCACGCGCGTGATCGGCGTAATTTAGGCCCACCGCGATGATTTTCGAGGGTTCGACTGGGACGAGGGTCTTGATGCCCTTGGCCAGTGTCGGCTTCTTCTCAAACGACGGCGAGCCGAAGACATCGCCAATCAATTTGAAAAGTTCGCCGTCAATGACCTTGGCGTAGAAGATTTCGTCACCCTTTTGAAACCGGCCGATCGCTGCCATATTGTATGGTGTCTCTTAACAGGAAGTTACAGGGCGTCGCAAGTTGAAACTCCCCAACGCCGCCGAAAGGACCTTTCCGAGCTACTCCGGAAGCCCACGAGCCCCTGGAGGAGCTTCTCGAGCCCGGGGCATGGAAGACTATGACCTGTGAAACCACCAGGACGCGGCGGGAAGGGGTCTTCCAACTTGGCGATAGCGCGCTTCAGGGCCTGGTCACGAATGGCAGACGGTTACGGCGAACGACCTGCCAGCCGTCCTTGTCTCGCCACACCGGCGCAGTTTTTCCAATTGCGCCGTCTATGATCGAAGCGAGTCTGTGCGCGCGATGAAGCCTCTTCTGCCAACCGTCGTTTGCCTCCTGTTGGCTTTCGCCTGGACTGGGCGTGCGGCCGTCCCCGCCGAACCGTCAGTGCTGAACTGGGATCTGCAGAAAAACGTGGTCACCGCCGATGTGGACGGCGTGCCTCTCACCAATTTTCTGAGCCGCCTTGCCACCGTGACAGGCTGGGAAATCGCCTATGACCCGGGAATTTCTTACAAGGTCTCGGCCAAGTTCCGCGACCAAGGCCATGAAAAGGCGCTCCGGATGTTGCTGGGCCAGCTCAACTACTCGGTCACTCCCATCAGCAACAACCGCCCGCTGCTGACGGTCTACCGCACCGACATCAAGGAGGCCACGGTCCGGATTGCCCCCGAACTGAAGCCGGTGCCGAAGCGCTCCAGCCGGATTCCCAACGAACTCGTCGTGACGCTGAAGGCGGGCGAAAAAATTGAGGACATCGCCCGGTTGCTCGGAGCCAAGGTCATCGGGCGGGCTGAAGGTCTGGACAGCTACCGTCTGCAATTCCCGGATGAGGCGGCCACCACTGCCGCCAAGACCTCGTTGGAACAGAATCCAGCCGTGGCTTCGGTCGACGCCAATTACTTCGTGAACAGGCCCGCGGAAGCGCAGCAGCTCGCGCTGGGAAGCGCACCGGGCTTGAACCTAAAGATCAAACCGCCGACTGATTCCGGACGGATGATCGTCGGCCTAGTCGACACCGCCATCCAGGTGTTCGGCGATTCGAGGGACCTGTTCCTGTTGCCGGCCGTCCACGCCGTGACCGGCGGCGAGTCCGACCAGACATCCATCACGCACAGCACGGCGATGGCTGACAGCATTCTGCGGGGGACAAGCATCGCAACCGACGGTGGGGCGACCGGTATCCAGATTCTTCCGGTCGACGTTTTTGGAGGCCGCGCTGGCACCAGCACCTTCGACGTGGCCAATGGAATCTATCTCGCAGCACAGGGCGGTGCCAAAATCATCAACCTCAGCCTGGGCAGCGAGGGCAACAGCACGCTTCTCGAACGCGTGGTGCGGGATGCGACGAGCCAGGGAATCGTCCTGGTCGCGGCTGCCGGCAACACTCCCACCACCACGCCGACCTATCCGGCGGCGTATCCCGAAGTCGTGGCGGTCACGGCCGGGAACAGCCGCGGCACCATCGCGAGCTATGCCAACCGCGGAGACTTCGTCGACGTGGTGGCTCCGGGAACGAGCGTCGTCACCTACAACGGAAAGACCTACTACGTGTCCGGGACTTCGCCGGCATCCGCCTACATTTCGGGCCTCGCAGCTGGGTTGGCGGACAAGACCGGCAAGCCACCTCGGGAGGTGGCGACGGGCATCGAATCGACCTTGGCTCCAGCCGCGACGACGAAGCCCTGAACTGTCGTGCTCAGTCGGTGCGGACAATGCCAAGGTCTTCGTAGATGGCCGTGTTCAGTTCCTTGCCCCGCTTGTGGTGGATGCGGACGCCTGGCAACCCGTTGAACACCCAGGCCACCACGAGGCCGTTTTCCGGATCGGCAAAGGCACACGACGTCTGTTGCCCCCCGTGGCCAAAGGCGCTTTCGCCGGCATGATGGCCAAATCCGTAAGGAACCGTTTCCACGCCATACCGGCGGCTGTTGATGATGAAGCCTAGACCGAAGTCGACGATGTGCTTGAACGTGTCGTCGAACTTCCGTTCACGATGCCGCCGGGTCATCAGTTCGATGGTTTCACGACGCAGCAACGGACTCCTTTCCCGCAAAAGCGACTGATAAAAAAGGCCGAGATCCCGGATCGGCCCACGCAGAAAGGCCCCGGGACGAAGCACACTGGCGCATTCGGATGTGTTCCAGAAAAGTTCCCCATCGACCTGTCCACGGTCCGTCATGTGCATCCTGGAGAGCCGACTCTCCAAGTCATGGAACTCGACCGGAGAAAGACGGACATGCGAATCCTCCATGCCAGCCGAGTGGAACACGCATTCCTTGATCCGGTCTTCAAAAGGCTCACCGGTCACGCGTTGGATGACCTCCGCCAACAAAGCCCAACTTGAATGCGTGTGATACGCGGCGAATTCACCGGGAACTGCATTCGGTTCCAACGGGGCCGCACAAATCCGGGCGAGAGTGTCCTCCCACTGAGCAGGCTCGGGCACCGCGTCCGCTCCACGAAAGCCGCCCGTGTGGGTGAGGACATGGCGAAGCGTCACGCCGCCTTTCCCATGGGCCGCGAATTCAGGAATCCAGCGAGCAATTGGATCGTCCCAATCCAGTCGGCCAAGCTCGACGAGCTGCCCGACCGCGACAGCCGTAATCGGTTTACCGGAAGAAAACCAAAGACCAATGGAGCTAGGCTCCATTGGTCGACCCATGACGGCTTCTCCCACTGCAATGTCCAACAAAACCTCGTCGCGCCTGGCGACAAACACCTGAGCCCCAAGGTGCCACCCTCGTTCAAGGCTCCCATTGAGCCACTTGAATGTTTTTTCAAAACCCATCGAAGAAAGCCCCATGGTGGGACATGTTTTTATTTCAAATGCAGAAAATAGTCGTTGCGTGTCCAATATGTCCTGTTGTAAGACATTTTATGTCGTCAGCGAATTAAACATTCCTGATTCAAAAGTAAAATTTCAAAAACAGCCAAATCAACGCCGCCATCCCATTCCACGCTGTGAAATCATTCAAAAACCAATCCGAAACACAGATGAAAAATTACGGGCCGCTGCCGGTTTCGATCCGAGCCCAGTCCGAGTCGGAAAACGACATTGTGACTGGGCAGATCAGGACCGAAGCGATCTATCTGGCAATGCTGCTGGCGTTCCTTTGGTGGCTGCTCGGCCAGCACTGAGAAGCGGCACTGTCCAGACACTCGAAGCCCCCGGGGAGACCCGAGGGCTTCTTTTTTTGAGTCGAGAGAGGATTATCGGCGGAAGCTCACTTGCCTGCTTTGAGGGCGCTTTCGATAGCTCCGGCAAGTTCCGCAGATTCAGGCTCGGTTCCGCTGCCGAATCGGGCGGCCAACTTGCCATCCTTGCCGACGACGAACTTGCCGAAGTTCCACTTAACATCGCCCGGAAACGGAGACTCTTTGCCGGTCATCGCGGCGAAGAGTGGATGCTTGTCTTCACCAAGGACCTTTGATTTGGCCATCAAAGGAAACGAAACGCCGAAATTCTTTTGGCAGAACTCCGCAATCTCCGAAGCCGATCCGGGCTCCTGGCCGCCGAAATCATTCGAGGGCACACCGACCACGACCACGCCCTTGGCTTTGTATTTCTGGTAAAGGTCCTCAAGACCCTTGTATTGCCGGGTATAGCCGCACTTGGAGGCCACATTGACGAGCAGGACAACCTTGCCTTCATAGGCCTTGAGGGAGGTGTCCTTGCCTTCGATGGTTTTCAACGGGATGTCGTGGAGAGACTTCATGGATTGGGCGAGCACGGGAAGCGCTGCCATGACGGCGACGAGGAAGATGAGGCGTTTCATGCGGGAGGAAGCTAGGAGCAGCAGATGGATTGTCAAACGCCCGGAGCTCCGAATGGCCGGCTAAATTACCATTGTGAAACCCCTCGATTCCACGGACTTGGATTCCTTCCAAGCGTCGTTGGAAAGGCGGTCAGCTGGCCTTCCTATGCCGCATTTTTGCTCCGGCTGCGCCAATCAAACCGAGCCCAATTAACAGCAACCCGACAGTTTCAGGTTCCGGCACCGGTGTGACTGCCAAATAGGCGAAATCGAACGACGCATCGGCAGACGACGTGTTATCCCCGATGAACAGGAAATTCTGTTGTGCGTAGGGGAAGAAACCCACGGATGAATAGTCCCGCACCGCACCGGTCAGGAGGGTGGTGGCCCCCTGCGACAGGCTGTAGGCATTGCCCGAAATCAGCAGGTCGTAACGCAGCAGGCCTGCTGTCGTATCGAATGCCGCCCCCTCGGCATGTTGGAAAAGTGGAGCATCCGCCTGCGCCCAGATCTCATTCGCCCAAAAGCCGAGTTCGATGCCCTTCTTGTCGCTGCCCAAGGCGATTATGCTGAGACCGGCCCGGTTGGCGTTCCCATGAGACTCCGTGATCAGCCGAAGGTCGAAGGTCACGGTGAACCCGGTCGCACGATCCATTACCGGCACGGCGGGATTGACGCCGAAGACACCGAAGTAACCGGCCTTGTCCGTGGTCGCCGCAGACGTGTTGAGGCGGACACCGTTGGCCAACTGCTGTTGCGTCGCCGAGCCGGGGGCAGGGTCCGGCTGATAAGCGAGCCCCTGATTGGATGGCAGATTGCCTATGCTTCCATCATACAGCGTCGCTGCGGAGATCAGCCTTGTTGAGGCGACAATAATTCCTCCAAAAGCCACACAGTTTCGTATCCGGTTCATCCCTGCGGATGGGATCATCGCCTCCATACCCTGTCCAAGCTTCTCTCCCGGCAATTGGATTCCTACGCTCCCCTGGTGAACGAATCCGATACCAGAAGCCTCTGGATCACCGGAGCGGGCGGACTCATCGGCAATTGTCTGGCCGACCAGTCCGCGTTGCATTCCAGGATATGGCGCACCCACGCCTGGACCCGCGCCGACCTGGACCTCACCGATCACCAAGCCGTCGACAACGCCTACAAAAAAACAAGGCCATCGCTGATCATCCACTGTGCCGCCATCTCCAAAAGCACAGCCTGCGATGCGAATCCGCCCATGGCCCGTCAGGTCAATGTGGAGTCCACCCGGGTCCTGTGCGAAATCGCGGGCGAGACCCCTGTCTGGTTCCTCTCCACCGACCTCGTCTTCGATGGCAAGTCGGGCGGTTACGCGGAGAATGCGGCCGTCAATCCGCTCACCTTCTACGGGCAAACCAAAGTGGAGGCTGAGCGTCACGTTCTTCGCCATCCGCGCAATGCAGTCTTCCGTCTTTCATTGAACGGCGGTCGTTCACCCACCGGCGATCGCGGCTTCAACGAGGAGTTCCGGCGCTCGGTCGAGTCCGGAAAGACGATGAATCTGTTCGTCGACGAATTCCGCTGTCCGGCATCCGCCGACATGACGGCGACGGCTCTCTGGAAGCTGGCTGCCTTGGACCAACTTCCCCACGGCATCTTCCACCTCTGCGGCGGCGACCGGCTTTCCCGCTACCAGATTGGAAGGCTGCTGCTGCGACGTTGGGGACTGGACGAATCGATCCTGCAATCCGGCTCAATCCTCGGCTACCAAGGACCGCCTCGATCGCCCGACACTTCCATGACCTGCGCGCGCGTGGAGACGCTGTTGAACAACCCGATGCCAGGGTTGAAGGCATGGTTGGACGGGAATCCAGAAGCCCCATTCTGATATGGCCCCGTTCCCCGCCAAACCCTACGTCGGCCGCATGGCCCCGTCTCCGACAGGCTATTTGCACCTCGGCCACGCCCAGACATTCCGCACCGCCCATCACCGCGCCCGCACGGCCGGCGGGCGGTTGATCTTCCGCATGGAAGACCTCGACGGCCCACGCTGCCGGCCGGAATTCGCCGCCGCCGCCTTGGAGGATTTGAAGTGGCTCGGCTTAGATTGGGATGAAGGTCCGGACATAGGAGGCCCGCATGCGCCCTACCACCAGAGTGCCCGGATGGAGTTCTACCGCGATTTTCTCGATCGGCTGATCAAGTCCAACCAGGTGTATCCATGCACCTGCTCGCGAAAAGAGATCCAATACTCCATCTCCGCTCCAAACGAAGGTGACGAGGAGCCCATTTATCCCGGCCACTGCCGCCATCGCACGGCGAAGGACATCCCAACGGGCGTCCGGTTCAACTGGCGCTACCGGATCCCGGAAGGCGAGACGATTTCGTTCATGGATGGAGGCTTCGGGTCACAGGGGTTCACGTCAGGAAAACACTTCGGCGATTTCATCGTCTGGCGCCACGACGATCTCCCCAGCTACCAGCTCGCCGTCGTGACGGATGACATTCTGATGGGCATCACAGAAGTCGTCCGCGGAGCCGATTTGCTGGTTTCAACGGCCCGCCAAATCCTCCTCTACCGTGCATTCGGAGCCGAGCCACCCGCATTCCACCACTGCAGCCTGATGAGGGATGAGAACGGTCTACGGCTGGCCAAACGCCACGAGCCGCTTTCACTTCGGCAACTCAGAGCCAGGGGGCTAAACCCTGAATCGATCGAAGATTTGGAGTATCCCACACTTTCTAATTGATGTCAGCGGACCCACGGAGTTATCCCTCTCTCGTCCCCACCCCGCCTGTAACTCAAATGCATCCGCCTATGCAAAAAGGAAATTCCCTCTCTATGAACAAGAACAGACGTTCACGCCAAATTCGGGTCTCAACTTCGATGATAGCCACGATGGTCGCGTTCCCGTCGTTCGCTGCCGATTTCACTTGGGACGGGGCCGGTGGAGCGGGAAGCCGTCTCTGGAGCAACGCGCTCAACTGGGCTGGCGATGTGGTCCCCAACAATGACGGGACAGACGACCTGTTCTTCGCGGGATCGGTCAAACTGAACCCGCGCGCCAATGGCGGATGGGACATCAATTCGATGAACTTCTCCGCCGGAGCCGGAGCCTTCGTCTTCAGCGGCCTTACTTCCGACGAGATCCTTCTGGAAGGCGGCGTAGGTCGCGGAGGCGTCGGCATTCTCAACTCCAGCGCCAACCTCCAGACGATCAACCAGCAGATCAGTCTCGGCGCGAGCCAGACATTCTCGGCTGTGGGAGCCGGGCTGCTCTTCGGTGGCAACGTCAATCTTGGATCCTTCCAGCTCACCCTGTCGTCCTCAGGAGCCAATAACATCACCTTGGGGAACATCGTTTCCGGACCCGGCTCCTTGCTCAAAACTGGATCTGGGAGCCTGACTCTTTCAGGCGCCAACACCTTCAGCTCGGGAACCACTTTAAGCGCGGGGACATTGACCATCGCCACCGACACAGGAGCAGGATCGGGGGCCATTTCCTTGAACGGGGGAACTCTCCAAAGCAGCGGAACCCGGACGATCGGCAACAATGTCATATTGGGCGGAGGCGCGATCGGCGGCACGGACAACCTGACTTTGGCGGGCGTCATCTCCGGATCGTCCCCCCTGACGAAGACCGGCTCAGGCACCCTTCGCCTCACGAGTGCAAACTCTGCCTCCGGGACGGTAGCCATCAATGCCGGCACACTCGCCCTGGGAGCCAACTCGGCTTTGGGCAGCGTCTCCAGCATATCCATCGCGGTCGGCGCCTCGCTAACGCTGGATGCAACGGGCGGAAATCTCGTCAATGACGCCGCATCCCTCACGTTCAACGGCGGAACACTCAACGCCAACAATCGCACGGAGACATTCGGCACAATGAACTTGGCCGGAAATGGTGTGTTGAACTTTCTTGATGACGCATTGAACGCCGACCTAACGTTCACCGACATCGGCACTCTCGCGGGCGGAATGGTGCTCACCATCAACAATTGGCAAGGAGGAGCTAACTTCTCGGTGAATCCTGGTGGAACGGCCGACCGCCTCTTTTTCTCCACTGTTCTTACCCAACCGGAGTTGAACTCGATTAGTTTCACGGGAAATCTTGGCGGCCAAGGCGCATTCCAGCGTATGAGCGGCGAAATCATTCCGGTCCCAGAACCGACCACATGGGCGTTACTTGGGGTATCCTTGGCGATGCTACCCTTCATCAGGCGCAACCGCTCCTGACCCAGCAGCCCGCATGATCCCAGCAAACGAGGCGACCCTCATGGGGTCGCCTTCGTTTTTTTCCAGAACTCAGCCTCAGAACCTTGTCAGCGAAAACGTGGCCATCGTAGAAAACTTCCCTTTGCGCACAGCCGTCGTTTCCGCATATTCCGCGCTTTCCAAAAGTAAAACCGACGGTGCGATGAAACATCTTTTGAGTCTGGAAAGCATGTCCGTGGCGGACATGGAGCACGTGTTGAACACCACGGCCGCCTTCAAGGCGAACCGCGGCCTCGGAGCCAAACCACTCGCCGGCCAAACTTGGGCGCTGGTCTTCTCCAAGTCCTCCACCCGCACCCGCGTCAGCTTCGAGGTCGGCATCCACGAACTTGGCGGCCGGCCGCTTTTCCTCAATGCCGGCGACATCCAGCTCGGCCGCGGCGAGCCGATCAAGGACACCGCCCGCGTCCTCGGCCGCATGGTCCATGGCGCGGTCATCCGCACCTTTGCCCAGCAGGACATCAACGACTTCGCCCGCTACTCCGGCATTCCGACGATCAACGCGCTCACAGACGATGAGCACCCCTGCCAGATCCTGACCGATATCTTCACCTTTCAAGAAAAGCGCGGTTCCATCCTGGAAAAGATCGTCACGTTCGTCGGCGACGGCGCGTGCAACGTGCCCACGTCGTGGATCTGGGCGGCGTCCAAGCTGGGATTCGAGCTGCGCATCGCCGCGCCCAAAGCCTACCAGCCTTCGGCCGACCTGCTGGCCCGCGCCGGCGGAAGAGTTATCTGCACGGAGGATGTGAAAGCGGCCGCGAGCGGAGCGGACCTGCTCTACACCGACGTCTTTGTCTCCATGGGCAAGGAGGCCGAATCAGCCGAACGCCTTGAGCACCTCGCGCCCTACCAGATCAACGCCGGCCTGGTGAAGCTGGCCAAACCGGATGCGCTCGTCATGCACTGCCTCCCGGCCTATCGCGGCAAGGAGATCAGCGAGGAAACGCTGGAAACGCACGCCGACACCATCTTCACCGAAGCCGAGAACCGTCTGCACACGCAGAAGGCGATCCTGGCCTGGCTGGTAGGCTGAACTAAGCCCGCACCAAGCCATCGCCGCGTCGGCATGACGCCCTTCAACGGATCGTCGGCATGTGGTCGCGGCCAACTCCCAGCCGGGCCAGCTCCGCTTCGAGCCGGTCGAGATGCCACAGTTCAATGCCGTTGGCCATTGTGAGAACGAGGAGAGACCTGCCTCCTTCGGTGAAGCGGTAGTCCACGACGGCGGTGCCCCCGGGAGAGACCAGGACCTGCTGTTCAACAAAGGTCTTTCCGTCGAGCAGCTGCACCCGGTCCGGCCCCTGGGCTACGGCCAACCGTCGTCCGTCCGCGCTGAAAACCGGCTTGGCCAGCGCATGGATCCCCTGCAAGGCGGGCCATTCCGCCCGCATCGCCCCCGTGGCCAGATCATGCACGGAATACTTCCGGGCTTCCCGTGTGACGATGGATTTTCCATCCGGCGTGAATTCCTTGGCCACCACCTCGCCCGGCCCGAAGGCGCGGAACGAATTCGACGGTCCGACGGCCCACAGCCGGAGCTCCGCCGCTGGAATGAGCGCGCTGGCGCCCGTCTTTCCGTCCGGGCTCAGGGAGAATCTCGTCAGCGTTTCACCGCTGACCAGGATCTGCGCCCTGGAAGAATCGCCGTCGGGCCAGAGCTCCACCCGGTTGATGTAGAGACCGGAGCGTTCTGCGGCGACGATCCAGTCTCGGCCGTTGGCCGCGTAGCCCATGATGGTCGTGTCGCTGGCCGGGCCGACCGGCCTGGAAGGGCCTACTTTGACCAAGCCGTCCGCATCGACCGTGAACTCGCAGCGTTTGATGCCGAACGCCCGGGAGCTGTAGAGGAACGACTTCCCGTCCGGATGAAACGCCACGTAGTTCCACGGCAAGGCGATCACGCTCCCCGTCCAGACCCGCTTGGCCTTGGCGACACTCCAGAGATGCACGGCGTCCAGAGTCCCCGACACGGCCCACTGACCGTCCGGGCTCACATCGAAGCCGCAGGCCGTCTTTCCATTCGCGCCGGCCAGTTCGGTGAAGACTCGCCGGTCATCCGGTGAAGCCTCGTCCGGCCAGGCCAGCACGGCGGCGGCGTCATTGCGGAGCTGGACCGACGGATGGATGGAGGCCGATTCCGCCACGGCGGCGAGGACGTTGCTGCGTTCGGAGAAATTCTTGGAACGACGGAGGGTCTGGACTTTCTCGCGGAGCACGGCGCTGAGGTTCTCCTTCGCCGTCCGCTCCGCCGCCATGGTCCGATCCAGCGCCCGGGCCAGCTGCCGGTTCGCGCGGATCAGGAAGGCAGTCCCCATGATCACGGTCATGAAAAGAACCACGGACAGCCCGGCCAACGCGGGATTGCGCTTGGACCAGGCGGCCATCTTCTCCACGGCCCCCGCAGATCGCGCGTGGATGGGACGCCCCTCCAGCCAACGACGCAGGTCTTCGGCCAGCTCCTTCGCCGTCGGGTAACGCTTCGCCGGATCCTTCTCCAGACAGCGCAGGCAGATGATCTCCAGATCCCGGGGCAGGCCGGGCGCCAGCTTGGCCGGCGACGGGGCCGGCGAGTCGGCGATCCGCCGCATCAGGGCGGGCAGGCTTTCGGCCATGAATGGCGGCCGGCCGGCGGCCAGCTGGAAGAGGATCGCCCCCAACGCATGGATGTCGCTCGCAGTGGTCGCCCGGCGGACGCCGCCTTCGGCCACCTCCGGCGAGACAAAATTGGGCGTGCCGAAGATCGAGACCGAACGCGTCAGCTGCTGTTCCTCGCCGACGATCTTGGCCAATCCGAAGTCGCTGATGTAGGCGCGGCCCTCCTCGTCGAAGAGGATGTTCTCCGGCTTCAAGTCTCGGTGCAGCACACCGCGTTCGTGGGCGAACTGGACGGCATCGGCCAGCGTGGCCATGAGGGTCGCGATCTCGCGCCATCGCCCCTTCAGCTCGGGCTGCTTCCGGGCCAGCGTCCCGCCCGCCGCGAGCTTCATGCTGAACCACGGAAGACCGTCGTGTTCACCGACCTGGTAGATTGGGAGGATGTTCGGATGCTCCAGGGCCGCGACGGCCTTCGCCTCGATCCGGAACCGCTCGGCCAAGTCCGGCGACGATGCGATGTGCGTCAACACCATCTTGAGCGCGACTTCACGGTCCGGCGCCTCCTGTCGGGCCCGATAGACGATGCCCATGCCGCCGCGTCCCAGTTCCTCGATCATCTTGAACCCTGGCAAACGGAACCCGCCCAAGGGCGACGATGTCGGTGGCAGCAAAGCGCCCTTACCATATCGTGAAGCGGGTTCCACTTCAGCGGCCAATTCCGCCTCGGTGTCGGAAAACGCTTTCCACAGACAGCGCGCACAGAGACCCCGGATCAGGACGCTCTCGCGCTCCGTGCCGCAGCTGGGACAAAGATTGGCTTTTTCAGTCATCAAGGGAACAGGACCAACGGGGTCGTCCGTCATGCCGCGTCCGAGCATGTTCTTCGGGTTTCATCACGCGGGGTTGCCGGGTCTTGCGAAGTCATGTCCCGGGTCGAGGAGGACCTCCTGCAGGTAGGACAGCTCGGCGTCGATCTCGTGGGGCGCATCCACGGTTCGGCCGGCTTCCGCGCGCAGGCAGAGCCGGAACCGCCGACGCAGCCGGAGCACCTCGGTCTTCAGCGACGAAAGCGTCAACCCGGCCGAGGCTGCCGCGATCTCATAGGCCGGCTGGTCGAGCCCCACGGGCAGGAACGGCAGCAACGCCGCGAAGCGTGCTTCGGCTCCGGCTTCCTGGAACTCGGCCTCAAGACGCCGCATCGCGCCATCCATCAACGCCACGGCCCAGGCACGGTCGAATTCCCGCACACGGGCCGGATCCGCATCCGGGCCGGACGGGGCGAGGTCCACAGGCATTCCGTCCAAGCTCAACGGCTGTTCGCCCCCACCCCGCTTGGTGGCGTTACGGCGTTCCTTCTCGTCCATCAGGTAATGCACGACCGCGCCAAGGAGAAATGTCCGGAACCTTCCACGGGTGGGGCAGGCCCGTTTCCAGCTGGCACTTTCAAGGATGCGGACGAAGAAACCTTGGGTCAGATCCTCCGCCTCGGCCTCGTTGTAGCGGCGCGATCGGAGGAACCCGTAGACCGGCGTCCAATAGCGCTGGCACAGCCCATCCAGCGCGGAACGCGCGACGGTATCGCCGTTGAGCGACGCGTGCGCGAGATCGGTCCAGCATGTGGTCGGGAACTGCATGACGAGCCCCCAGCCTAGCGAATCAACCGAGCGGGGAACAAGGTGGAGTTCCGGCCAGCAGTCAATGCTCGAAGCCCGCGTCGTCGTAGGCGCGTAGGAGGAGATCGGAAAGCTCCAACTCGCGGGCCCACTCGGCGAGGTAGGCTCCGTCCAATGCGCCGGCCTGGACCTTGAGGACGCCGAGGATGTCGTTCCATTGCCGATCCGAGGTTCCGCCGGTTTGGCGAAACCAATCGAGCTTCGCCAACACCGTGTCTTCGGCTGATGCGACGAACAGTGTCCGTGTGTTGGTGGCGTCGACCGGCGTCCGTATCCGTCGCCGCATCTGGATCATCTGAAACGGATCGGGACGAAGCACAAACACGTCCGCCTTCAGCATGGTCTCCAGATGGATGACGTTGAAGGAACGGCCATGGATCACCGCTTCGCGAATCGCTTCCGCATCCGCGTAGAACGAGCTCCGGAGGGAAGCCGCCAAAGGCTCCACCTGATAAAGCCGGACAGCGGCAACAAAATCGGCGTCGGCTGTTGCCCGATAGATCCCGTGGAAGGAACTGGCCATCGACCCGCAAAGAAAATAGGGAATCCGAAGCGCCTCGAACGCCTGGGTGACCAGGAGATTCACCTCCGTTTGTTCAGCGTTCATCCGTGACCGCCTTCTCGCCAAACACCTTCCCCGCCAGCTCCGTTCCCAAGTGCAACTCGGCAAACTGGCGGCGTATCTCCGGTTCTGACGCGCCCGGATTTCGATCGCGAATCCCGGCCATGCTGAATTGCCTCATCGATTGGCTCAGACGGTCGGCAAGCTGCATACGCCGCCAAGGCGGGGCCTGCCGCAGAAGCTCGATGAGCACTTTCTCGGCTTCGGGGCTGGTGTCTAGCGACTGAGTTCGCACGGACGGAGAATAGCCTTCCCGAGAAAAAGCGGAAGCGCGGACCTCGTCGTTGATTCACCGGATCGACAGTCGTTCAGCAGTGCAGAATGCGAGGTCCACGATTCACCGCTTGCTTCCTCCGGTGACGTGCGGCCAATTGCACCCATCACATGAAAGTCACCCTCCTCGGCGCCGCTGGAGACGTCACCGGTTCGGCCTACTACATCGAAAACGGCTCCTCACGCGTGCTCCTCGACTTCGGCATGTTCCAGGGAGTGAGGCGGGCCGAAGAACTCAACATCCTCCCCCCGCAGATCGACATCGCGCGGCTCGACGCCGTTGTCCTCACGCACGCGCACCTCGACCACACCGGCCGTCTCCCCCTCCTGACCAAAGCCGGCTACAAGGGACCGATCTACGCCACGCCCGCCAGCATCGACCTCACCGGACTGATCCTGAAGGACTCCGCCAAGATCCAGACCAACGACATCGAACGGACCAACCGCAAACGCGCCCTGCACGGTGCCCCCCCGCTCGCCCCGCTCTATGCCACGCCCGACGTCGAGGCCGTCCTGAAGCTTCTCCGGCCCCTGCCCTACGACGGCGAGATCGAGGTCGCCCCGGGCATCGCGGTGCAGCTCGTCGAAGCCGGCCACATCCTCGGCTCCGCCAGCATCGGCGTGATGATGGACCATCCGACCGGCCGCAGGACCGTGGTGTTCTCCGGCGACATCGGCCCCAAGGGCGCGCCCGTGCTCCGCGATGCCCAATGCTTCGTGAAGGCCGACGTGGTCTTCCTCGAATCCACCTACGGCGACCGGGACCACCGTCCCCTGGACGAAACGGTCGATGAGTTTCGCGGCATCGTGAAGACCGCCGTGGAACGCCGAGGCAAGATCCTGATACCCGCCTTCGCCGTCGGCCGGACGCAGCAGCTGATCTATTTCCTTTCCGGCTTTTTCCGGAACGGCGACGTGCCGCCGTTCCCCATCCATATCGACAGCCCGATGGCCGTCGAAGCCTCGAAGATCTACAACGCCCATCCCGAGCTCTACGATGTCGAGGCCGATGCGCTGCGGCGCTCGGGCGAAATGCTGGCGGGACTCAAGATGGTCAACTTTTCCGTCACACCCCAGGAGTCGATGGCGCTCAACGATGCCCCCGGCCCCTGCATGATCATCGCCGGCTCGGGCATGTGCAACGCGGGCCGGATTCTCCATCACCTGCGCCACAATCTCGGCAATCCAGAAACCTCCGTCATCATGGTCGGCTTCCAGTCCGAGGGCACCATCGGCCGGCAGATCGTCGACCGCCGTCCCGAGGTTTCAATCTTCGGCGAGAAACATCCCGTCCGCGCGGCGGTCCACACCCTCGGCGGGTTCAGCGCCCACGCCGGCCAGACCGAACTGCTCGACTGGCTGGGCTGCGCCGCCCACGCGAAGCCGCGCGTCTACCTGACGCACGGCGAGGCCAAGGGCCGCGTCCCGCTGGCCGCCAAGATCCAGGAGCGCTTCGGCCTCACGGCGCAGCTGCCGCTGCTCAACGACGTCGTGACGATCGTCTGACGCGGGCGGGCTTCCCGTTCATCCGCGAAGGACGTGAAGAATCGCGAAGAAGTTGAACCGCAGAAAACGCGGATATGGCAGACGGGAAACAAGATCCCGTGCCATGGAGCGCGGATCTCCCGCTCGGCCCGAGTGAATCGAAGTCCCCGAATACCGGGCCGGAGCCCGGCGCTCCATTCGATGTTGGGCGTTCGATGTTGGATGTTTCCCCTACCCGCAACCCGCGTTGCGTCCCCGACGGAATCCGCGCCGAGTTTCCGATTGCGCCCAGCCGGAGGCGCGACTCCACTAAAAGCAGGCTATGCAGACATTCGACCTCACCTCGCAGGGCATCACGGTCAAAAACGTCTACCGTAATCTTCACACCGCCCTGCTCTACGAGGAAGCCATCCGCTACGAACCCGGCGCCTCCATCGCCTCGACCGGCGCCCTTGTCGCCTACTCGGGCAGGAAGACCGGCCGTTCGCCCAAGGACAAACGCATCGTCCGCCACGCCGATTCCGAGAAGGACATCTGGTGGGGCACCGTCAACGTCCCCCTCGAACCCCACTCCTTCCACATCAACCACGAGCGCGCCAAGGACTACCTCAACACCCAGCCGCGCCTCTACATCGTCGATGGCTTTGCCGGCTGGGATCCGCGTCATCGTCTCAAGATCCGCGTCGTCTGCTCGCGTCCATACCACGCGCTCTTCATGCGCATCATGCTCATCCGGCCCACGGCCGAGGAGCTGGCGGCCTTCGGCGAGCCCGACTACACGATCTACAACGCCGGCCAGTTCCCCGCCAACCGCCTCACCGCCGGGATGACCTCGCCGACGTCCATCGACCTGTCCTTCGAGGAAAAGGAAATGGTCATCCTCGGCACGGAATACGCCGGTGAAATGAAGAAGGGGGTGTTCACCATCATGAACTACCTCATGCCCAAACGCGGCCTGCTCTCCATGCATTGCTCCGCCACCGCCGACCCGGCGACGGACCGTTCCTCGATCCTCTTCGGCCTTTCGGGCACGGGCAAAACGACGCTCTCGGCCGATCCCAAACGCCGCCTCATCGGCGACGACGAACACGTCTGGAGCGACACCGGCGTCTTTAACA
>JAYTUE010000218.1:0-16994 GCA_043744715.1 Verrucomicrobiota bacterium
AGGGGGCTTAGTTCCCCCCCGAATCTTTTGGTTATATTCTCCCGCAACGGGCTTGTCTTCAGTGCCTTTCGGCGGAGGGGGCTTAGTTCCCGCGACGCCTATGTCGCCTCCCGTGCCGCCTTTGACGAGTCTTCAGTGCCTTTCGGCGGAGGGGGCTTAGTTCCCCCGATGCGCTTGTTATCTACGTGCAAGGCGATCCAAGGTCTTCAGTGCCTTTCGGCGGAGGGGGCTTAGTTCCGCTTTTCTCCTATCGCACGCCAGTTGCCGCGAAAGTAGTCTTCAGTGCCTTTCGGCGGAGGGGGCTTAGTTCCCGTTGAGAAATAGTCAGGTTTACCGGGGTAAGAGACTAGTCTTCAGTGCCTTTCGGCGGAGGGGGCTTAGTTCCCCGGTAGAAATCCAAACGGGGGTTGGATGGAACAAATGGTCTTCAGTGCCTTTCGGCGGAGGGGGCTTAGTTCCCGTCCTGAGCATCTCTCGGGCGCTATGCCCGAAATACTTGTCTTCAGTGCCTTTCGGCGGAGGGGGCTTAGTTCCCCCCCGGGATTGTATCGCCTTGAATGAGAGGCCTACAAGGAGTTGTCAGGTCGGGGGACGGTTTTTTGTGGGGAGACATGCGACGCTTTGTCTGGGAAGCCTGATGTGGAGGGACATGCAAACTGCAGTTGATGAGGGTGTTGGGTGCGAGGTCGCGGGATGGCTGTTTTTCCGGGTGGTCGCGTCCCGACCTGAAGCCCGGATCAAGGAGCGCGATTCTCTTCGGGTATCAGATCAGGTAGCAGACGACTTTTTCGCTGCAAACCATTCTCCCTGCAGTTCGGATCTCGCGGGCGGAGCGAGCGTCGATCTGGTAAGCGACGATGCGATCTTCGGCCGGGTCTATTTCGGCAAGCAGGGATTTCCAGAGGAGTTCGATCTCGGCGGGTTCGAGTCGAGACTCGAACAGGCTGTATTGCACGCGGGTCCCGAAGTCTTCGCAGACCGAGGCGACCCGTGCGAGACGTCTGGGGCTGGAGATGTCGTAGGCGATCAGGGTCAGCATTTTGTTTTCTCCGGGCGGCTTCGGGCCGTAGGGAACCACGGGGAATGCTTGAAACCACCAGTCCGATGGGTCTGGCATGCGTGGGTGTAGTTCAATCAGTTCATCAAGAAGGGCTCGAACCGGTCTATGGTTTCGAGGGCCGCCTTGAACATGACGGCCTGGTGGTCGAGCTGCTGGCGCAGGGTGGTGCGGTGTTCGAGTGATTCGCTGAGGAATTGTCGTTCGATTCTCCGTTCGTATTGGAGGAAGAACTTCTTCCGTCCTTCCGCGTTGAGGTAGACTCCGCCGTCGCGGCACTCGAACGAATGGGCGCCGAGGATTTGATGGCTGAAGAGATCCAGGGCGAGTGCTTCGACGAGGGTGGGACGGAAGGGTTCGATCAGATCGAGGGCAAGCGACCAGCGTTTGTCGTCCGGCACGTGGAGGCAGCCCATGGCGGGATCGAGTCCGTGGGCGTGCAGGCATGCGACCATCTCGGAGTAGACGATGGTGGCACCGAAGGAGATGCAGGCGTTGACGGGATTGAGGGGCGGCCTGGTGGAGCGGCGTTCGAAAGGGAACGCGGGGGGGAGGAAGGAGGACCATGCGGCGAAGTATCGGGCGGTGGTGGCGCCCTCATGGCCGCGTATTTCGTCGAGGGAATTGCCCGACCTGATGGACGCGAAGCCCGATTCAAGCCACTGGACCGACGGGGCCACCGAATGGTGGACGTCATCGCGGTTTGCAGCGAGGCGTTGGAGGACGCGGCGCTGGTTGTAGAGCTTGGCCGTGGTGACGCGGGCCGCGATGTTGCGGATGAAGCCGGGGTCGAGGGTCCTCTGGTATTGGAGGAGGCGGAAGCGTGCGTGGGTGTTGGACGGGGGGTGGAACGTCCCAATGCATCGGCCGTCCGTGCCGAGGAGCGTAATGGGCGTGTCTGCCCTCATCAGGGCCGCGACCGCGGGGCTGGTGATCTCCACGGTTTCGGAGAGCACGACACGGTCGATGTCCCGGAGGGGAATGTCCCTGACGGCCAGGTTCGGGCCATCGTTTTCAACCGAAGGGCAGGTCACCACAAGGCGTTCTCCGGAGAGACGGATGTGGGCGCCATGCTGTAGGATGCAGGCAGTGGGCATGACGGGACTATGAACGAGGGAACAGGAATCGGCCGGGGGCGGGAGGTCCGGGGATGTTCGAGCGGGCTATTTGATGTGAATCAGCGATCCGGCGAGATCGAGGGAACAACGGCCTTTCTCCGGGAGGCACAGGGAAAGGACGTTGGCTTGGCCGCCCGCGGCGCGAAGTTTTTCCCGGAGACCCGAAACTGCCTTGGTGATTGTGCGGTCATCGCAAGGACCGGACAGCGAATCGGCGTGGCGCCAATCGTTGAAGCCATCTTTGGGCCGTGATTGCAGAAAGCCCGTGCGGAAGTCGTTGAGATCATCGATCGCGTCCTTGTAGGCGGCGAACGCAGGCTCGCCTTGTTTCGCACGTCGCGCGAGGAAGAGGATGACGAGCTGTTCGAGCGGAGCGAGTTTGATGGAGGACCCGTTGACGGAGACCTCCTGCCGGACGGGATCGATTGTCACCTGCAAGTCCTCGGAGACCCGTTGACGGACGCTGGCGCGAGCGGACTCAACAAGCCGCGAGAATGTGCCCGCTGTCCGACCCAGATCGCGCAGGAAAAGGTTTCGGACCGGGACGAATGGAACGTCCGCCATCTCGATCCGGGCGGCCGAAGGATCGACGGCGAGAGGCGTGTGATCTGCGGTGGCGGGACCGCCGAGCGCGCCTCCGGGTTGTCCGGGAAACCAGAATCCGCGCAACGTGTCGTAGGGGGCATCCACGAGGACGTGGGTCAGGCGGTCGGATTCGCGGCCGACGAGGGTCATGCAGGCATACAGGAGGGCTCCCATGGTTTTCCGGCCGCCGGCGAGGGACGCGATCACTTTCGTGTCCGCGTTTTCGACGAGGCTTCGGACCTGCTCGAGGAGGAAGTCGGCGGCGGCATCGTTTTCCTGGCGGGTCCTGAGGTCGTTGAGTTCGACCGCCCGGCCGGATTGGGGATCGGGAACGGTGAAGACGCGGACTGGTTCGAAACTCAGAACCGGCGCATCGTCGGGCAGGCCGCAGCGCTGGCAGATGGCGTCCCTGAGGGCCTTCCAGACGGTGCGCCCATCCCAGTCGACGCGAGGCGTGAAGAGTTCGCGCTCGATGGCCGTGCGCCCTTCGGTCGTCGTGACGGCGATGACGCGTGATGGGATGACCGGGTCGGACTCGGAGGCCAGCGCCCAGATGGTTTCGGTCACGACAGCCGGGGACATGCCGGTGACGGCGAGAAGGATTGAGTCGGTTTGGATGTTCATCGGGTGTTGCGAATGCGAGCGATCACGGATTCCGCCGGAAGATGGTCTCCTTGATCACAGTTGATCAACCCGGCGAAGAGACGGTCCGCCGTTGCCTCGGCGTGGGGTCTGCCGATTCCGCCGGGGAGGGCCGCTGCAAGCATGGGATCTGCCCCCGGATTGCGGTGATGATGGTCTTGGCGAGCATGTGCCGACAGATCCACGGCGAGCGCCGATCGAAGGGCCGGCCCATGATTGAAGGAGGAGGACATCGTCTAAACCGGCCTGGTAACGGGACGGCGTCGGATTGAAGCTTGTCGCCATGCCACGCGATTGTGTCCGGGGTCTCCAGATGGCCACGAACCTGGGCCGGCAGGATTGACATGGATCGCAAAGGATGGTGCTGGCGCCATCCTACTCGCCGCCTGGCAGAGCGAGGGTGCGGATTTCCGGCAGTGCCTCGCGTCCTGTGATGCCCTGGATGCCGCCGTAAATCATGGCGGTGTGGGTGATGGCTTTCTGGAGCTGCTGCTCGCGCTCCTTCCATTGCTTGGCAAAGGCGCGCTGTTCGGCACCAAGTTGCTCCTGCAAGCCGATGAAGACCTCCACCACCGCCTCGACATGCTGGCGGAAGGTCACGCTGCAAAGGTGATCATACAGGGCGGCCATCTTATCGGCGCGATCGGTCTGTTGCAGGCGCTGGGCCGCGGTGCTGGTCAGCCCTTGGCGAAGCGCCGCCGCCAGTGCGGGAGCGAAGGGCGGTTCGCACACCCAGACACCGTCGCACTGTCCAATGCCGCGCAAGCCGTCGGGCGGGCAGGTGGTGACGATGACGGCGAGTTCAGCCCGAGCCTCCCGCTGATCGGCCTTGAGCTTCTCTGGCCAGTCAGTGGACCAGTTCTTCGCGCGCTTGGCTTCCCAGAGGATGGTGCCACACCCGAAGCCGCTGCTGGTTCGCACATGCTGGGTGACGTCTGCCCCCCGTAGCCCCGTCTTCACCTCGACGATCTCGTCATAGGGAAAGGCGATCCGCAGGTTGTTCTCAAGCTCCAGTTCAAGCGTCTCGCCCTGGAGCTGCATGGAGCCCTGCTCGGCACGCTGTTGGAGTGCATCGATCTGCTCTTTTAGCCCATTGATCACGGTGTCCTTGTCGGCGAGTCGCAGACGCTCGGCTTCGACGGCTTGCTGGCGGGCGTCATCAGCGATCTTCTTGCGCCCGGCGTCGAGCTTGCGCGCTACTTCGAGTTCGAGGTTGTTCTTCGCGTCCTCCAGTTCGCGCTGCTGTTTGCGCAGGCTCAACTCTGCTTCCTGGGCCTGCCTGAGTTTAGACTGCTGCTCGCCGAGTTGCGCCTGCAAATCCTTGAGCTGGGTGCCCAGCTTGTCCTCGGCCTGTCGGGCGGCGGCGTCGGTGAGTTTGCGGCGCTCGGCATCCAGCTGCCTGGCGAGTTCGGCGCCGAGATCCTTCTGGCGGAGCGCCAGGGTGGCCTGCTCGTCACCCAACTTCTTTTCACGCTTAGCCAGCGCCTCGTTAAGCTGCCCGCGCTCCTTTTCGAAATCGGCCTTGAGCTCGTCGCGCAAGCGGTGGGAGACAGCTTCACTGAGGGGAAACTCGGCGGCACATTTGGGACAGGTGATGCTGGTGTCGTCCATGATCTGAGTGGGTCGAGCAGGGGATTTCAGGCGGAGGCGAGCCGGCTCCGCAAGGCGGCGGCCAGAACATCGTCGGTAAGTCGGGCCACGATGGAGTAGCGGACTTGCGGGGTGTTATACCGCGCCGACTCCTCGGGATTAAGCGACATCAAACTGCCATCTTCATGGAGGTAAATGCCGCAGGTGCGGGGCACTCCCGGCTTAATCCACGGGTGGAGCATGGCCACGTCGTAGCGGCGTCCGGTGGCGTGATTCTCCAGCCGGAGGGAGAGGGATTGTTCCAAGGCCAATGCGACGACGGCACTATCGCCCAGGATTGCCGCCTCGGGCATGCCCAACTCGCGCAGGGCGGACGCCGCACCGAAAGCCCGTGTGCGGTTTGCGCAGGCGCGCACGTAAAGATCGCCGTCATGCCGGACGGGGCCGATGAGCAGCCAGCCGTAGTTGCCGCGAGTGTGCAAGAAGCCGGATTGTTCAAGTCTGGCATGCTTGAAGTCCACCGTGGCGAGTTCGCGAAAGAGCTTCGCCTTGGGAAAACGCTTTTGATTCCACGTCATGTCCTCGTAGGGCTCGCTGCGGAACACATGGCCCCGGGGTTTCTTACTGTCAGATGCGTTTTGCATGAGTGTCTTCTACCCCATGAACCTCGGCCGCGCGATGTTCAGGACGTCGGTGGACGTCCGGCGACGTGCCCCGCGATCGCGTCAGGCAACCGCCCGCGTGCGTGCTGAAGCGAGCGCACGCAGATGCTCCATTGAGGCGGGTTCATCCGGAAACAGCACGGTTTTCAACCCGCCGACCAAACGGTCCTTCAGCACAACCTCCAGTTTGCGGCTGCGCGCAAACTCGGCGGCCTGCAACGGCAAAGGCGAGCGACGGACCACTAGGGTGCGGCCCAAGATGCCGCCCACCTCCGCGACGGCCAGCAAATCCTCTTTCAGTGGATGGAGGTCCCGTTCCCTGAGTTCCCCGCCGATCTGGTCCAGCAATTCGGTGAGCCGGGCGTCGGGCGCCCAGTGCAGCGCGATCTCGGCGCGGAGCCGATCCACCCGGCTTTCCGCGGAGCGCCGGTTCTTGCAGTCCACGACCCACAGCTTGCCGCCCCAGTTGAAGACCAGGTCCAACTCGCCCTCTTCCAGCCCAGAGCCGCGGAGCACCTTGGGCGCCAAACGCACGCTGCGTTGCACCACCGGGACGCCGAGCTTGAGCACTGCCACCGCGGTCGCGTATTCGAGGCCGAAGCCCGTCTGCTTCTCCCGCTCGGGGACATCCCAGCATAGCAATGGGCGCACGTCCGCGTCGCGGCTCAAGAGCCTTTCGAATTCGGCCATCGAAAGGTTCCGGCCGGCGGCGTTGAGCGTGAGTCGTTGGCCCGGCCCAACCACCTCGGCGTCGCCCAGTTGGCAACGGAGCAGCGCGAGCGGTTCAAGGTCGCGTGCCAGATGCGGATCTACTTGGAAGGGCTCCAGCGGCAGGAGGTCCGTGCCGCGGGGGAGGAATGGGAAGACTCGCAGGTCACGCTCCAGATAGAAACACGGGGTGCCTGCCAACCGGCACCATTCGGCCGCCGCGAGCGCCATGAGTTTGTTGCCGCCGGTGAGGTTCAGCCGGCAGTTGGTCTCGTCCAAGCCGAGGCGCTCGGCCGCCGCCGCCACGGCTTCGATGATCTCGCCAAAGCGATCGTGCGGGACCCGGAGCAGTTCGACCGTGCGCGCTTCCAGCAACTTTTGGGAGACCAGCAGCTCCTTCAACCGCTGAGCAGGACCGGCTGACTCGCCCGGTTCATCCGTATGGAGCAGCACCACGGCGTCCGGACGAGGCTGGAGCTGCAGGAAGCCAAGCACTTGCGGCCAGATCTGACGGGAGGCGAGGGTGAGCAGAGTCATGTCTCAGTCGAACCAATTGATTTCCAGAACCGGGAATGGGTTGGCCTCCGCCAAGAGCTTGAAATCAAGGAATTCCGTGGCCAGCACCTTCATGGCCGCGAAGCCGTCCTGTCCGATAGGTTGAACGCCATGCGCGAGGATGCTGGAGTTTCGCTGAGCCGTGGCCCGGCGCCAACGGCTTGCCGGCTTGCCTTTCGCGTCCGCGCGGTCGAAGTCCTTAACCAGGTCCGCAACCCGTGGGTCCGCCAGCGCGTGCAGCGCCCGGAATGACTGTTCCATGCTGAGGTCAATCTTTCCATCCGCATCGGGCCGACAAAAGTCCAGCGCCTGAAGCGCCGTAGGGATCCGGTCGGCGTCCATCGCCTTGCACCGACCGTTCAGAAAAAGGCCATCGGTCTTTTCGCCAAGCCACAACTGTCCCTGCATCTCCATGGCCCGGTAGAGGCGCGCCGCCGCGTCGTCGTAGCGTTCTTGCGACGCGGTGCGGATTGAGTTGTCGAGCAGTTCGCGCAGGAGCGCTTGCCCTGGAGGCTGGTCCGGGGCGCACTGGCGGCACAGTTCGGTGATCGCCCGAACGGTGGCGGGCAGCTGGTGACCCGGATTGGAATCCAGAAGCAGCTCAAGCGGCTTTTGCAGCCGGATGAGCCGGTCGCGGGCCCCGGAAAAATCCAGCCTGTGCCGCTCGGCCAAGGCATCGGCCAAATCGGCGAGGGACAACGTCAGCTTCCGCTGGGAACGCCGGCCTGCATCCCTGAGGGTTTCGGCAGCCTGGCCAAAATTAAGACCAACCCAAAGGTCGCGGGCCCGTTCGACTTCGCGGACGGCCAATTCACGCCATGGATTTCCCTGATACAGCGCGCGTTCCTTCCCGTCCACGGTGACGCCCAGCCCGGCTTTCTCCCGCTGGTTGCCACCCACGTAGCTGAACTGGTAAAACATTTCGGAGGCGGCCAGCACGAGCGCCGCGCTCATCGTTTTGGTGCCGCCAGTGTAGTCCACCAGCACTGCGGCGGCGTCGACCCTTGTCTCCGCCAGAATCCCGGGAATTTTCCGGCGTAGTTCGCTGTAGCAGGGCCCCAACTCCTCAAAGCGATCCACCTCGATGAAGCGGGCCTGCGGATGCCAGTCGAGCTGCTGCTGGATTTCGTCTGCATTGGCGCGACTCCCGAGGGAGCAGAAATACCATACGTGCGCCGGGCGGTGCTTCCGGAGCACATGCAGGACCGGCGCCGGCGAACCGCCGACGGAAACGAGGGCGGCGGTGATGGGGGAGGACGGCGTCATAGTTCTTCCAAAGGATTCCACACCCGGTCGAAACCGAAGCCTTCAAAGTCCTTTACGTTGGCCGTGGCGAACTCCTTGACGCCGTGATGCCGCAGGGTGAGCGCGAGCCGGGTGTCGTAGATGCGGCGGCGGGCCAAGCCCGGCAGGGCGGACGCCGTCCACACGTCCGCCATCAACCCGCCGGGATAGTCCACCAATTCCCATTGCGGATGGCCGCGCAGCCTCTGGATGAGCTCGACCGCCGTGGCTGCGTCCAGCGGGCGTTTGACCACGGCGGGATTACGGAGGAGTCCGTAAAGTTCCACCAGGCAAAGCTCGCACAGGACCAGGTTGGGGTTGTTGGACTGACTGGCCAACCACGCAGCAGCCGGTCGGTGCCAGGCGTGGTCACGGTTCAGCCAAGCGAACAGCAGGTTGGTGTCCACGGCGGTCATGGCCGGTGTTTCCCCCGGTGCCTTGGAACGTAGTCCGGCTCATTCGCGAGCAGCCGCCACTCATCGTCGCCAATCGGACCGCACATGCCGAGGTTCAATGGTTCGGGCAACTGCCAACCGGTGTCCTTGGGCGGATAAGCCGGCAACGTGCGCTCCAGGCTGCGGCGGACGACTTCGGCGAAGCTCATCTCATACTGGGCCGCCACACGCTTGGCCTCGCGGTAAAGTTCGTCGGGGATCTGGACCTGCGTCTTGATCATGCTGGCAAATTGCCATGATGGCGATTGGGAGTCAAAACGGGAATCGAAGTGGAGTTACCGGGGAAGGAAATGCCCGACCGGCACCAACCGAAGCCGCCGGTCCGGACAAGCCGCACTGGCTCGGGCGAACCACCGACCGAGCTGAGGGCGGCGGAGATGGGGGTGGGGGAGTCACCGGTTCAGCGCCGACTTTTGCAATTGATTGCCAAGCGCTGGTTTTCTTTCCGCCAGGAGCTTGATGATGCTTGGCAAGTCCGACGGGCGGTTGCCGGTGACGTTTTCGCGACCATCCCATAACGCGGCGATGCGATGCTGGTTGTCCATCCGGACGATTCGGAAGCGAAGGGGGGAGGTTTTCCTTCCGCCAAAGACTTTCCCCAGCGGGTCATTGAGGCGGGCCAGATCTCCTTGGCCGTGCTGGTCATCGCGCCCTCCAAGGGTATCTGAGACGACGCGGCGAGCGGCCTCGCTGTGGGGATAGGCTTCACCCAGCAAGGCGAAGCGGATTGCTGTGCCCCTGACCAACTCCCGGCACCGGATCTCGTAGCCTTCAAAGGTGAGCGGATAATCCAGCGGGGCGCCATCAACCGGCTGCCATACAAAACTGCCCGCTGCGCGAGTCGCCCGGAGGCCGAGCGTTCCCAGAAAAAGCCAGGCTTCGAGCGCCCGGGTGAAGGATGCGTCCATCGCCGACGGCAATCCGCCCAATCGCCGCAAGACGTGCAGATCGAATCCTTGGCCGGCAGGAATCGCCCACTTGGGGCTCGCCTGTCCGCCACTCTTATGAGGTAGCGTCGCAATCTGTGCGCGCTGTTCGGGCGCTGGCATTGCGCTGGTCCGAATGACCACTTTGCTGGCGGTGGCACCGCCGTGGACTCCACCAAAGATGGCTTTCTCTTCCGGGGCATTCCCGCCAAGGGCGCGAAACCACCAATGCAGCTGCCCGCGAATCGAAGCGGCCCGGATCTCCGGCCGATCGTCGTAGGCACCTTTGCTGAACAGCGGGGTGATGAACTCCAGCCGATAGGTGCTCATGTAAGGGGAACTCCCTGCGCTTTTGCCGCCGCCAACAAACCTTCGACGCGCGCCTTGTTGGCCGGCTTGTCGCTCTTCTTCCAACGTTTCCAAGTGTCCTTTTTGTCCGCCGCCAGGAGAGCCAGAATCAACCCCTTCTGCTCGTCGGGGGACAGTGCGCCCAGTTCCGACGCGAGCTTCGCGAATGCTTCCTCGTTGAGCGCTGCATACTTTTCACGGGCGGCTTCAGCCGGAGGCATGGCCGCAAGACGTCGCGCAGCCGCTTCCTTCTTTGCCCGTTCCTCGGCCTCCAGGCGGGCCTTTGCCACAGCCATCTCGGATTCCTTTTTCGCCTCTTTTTCGATTTGTTCCAAAATCTCCGGCTTCGCTGAGAACCATCCGTAACCGGACGCGGTCTTGGCTCCGAGACCTCGCACCGTCAGCGCGGATTCAAGCCATCGCCGCGCGGCTGGCAGCACGTTAGCGGCCGCGGCCGGTCGATTGGGCACCAGGCAAAAGGCAAACTGCGCGCCGATTTCCACGGCTGGAAATGGATTGGGTTGTGGCTTCTCCTTGGACAGATCTTCAGGGCGTCCCGATCGATAGTAATCCGGGTAATGAACACAGGTCAGGTCCACCACGATCCTCGCCTCGTTTACCGGGTAGGCTGGCAGGAAGGAAATTGAGCCTCGCTGATTCTCCGCACGCCCTTCGAGCAATTCTCGGTAGGGGCGAAGGTCCCCATTGGTGAAGTCGTTGTCGGCAGTGCCAAATACGCCGCGAAATTCCTCAAAGAGTTTTGTTCTCTCCTCGCCCTCGGATGCCTTGAGTTCTTCCAACGCGGCATGTCGGCAGACGCCCTTGACCGCCGAGCCCGGGATGAACGGCAATCCGAAAAGCCGGTCTAGGCAGATGCCGGCATTCTGGATGAGGGAATCGGCGAGATTGATGGCTAGACGGCCTTCGAGCTGTCCGATGTGCAGAACGGCGCGTTCCCCATAGGCAGAACGAAAAATGCCGAGAAAGCGGCGGGTATGTTTGGCGCGCAATGCCCCCAACTCCTTGGTGTCCCACGAAACCTTCGCCAACGAATCCGCTATTTGGGCCTCCGCCAGAAGCCTGATGCGGTTGTCCTCTTCGACGTTTGCTCCGTTGGCTTTCCTGCGCTTCTCCGTCGCCTCACGATTGAGGATCTGACCAGCCCCGTCGGCGATGCGAATGAAGCTCCAGCGGGACGCCTCGTCCCACTTGATACCCCGTCCCCGGCCGTCCTGCTCGACAGGCCAGCTCTTGTGGAAAACAAATTTTTCCAGCAGAAGGCTGCGATTCTCCACCTTTTCCGCTGCGGGGCCGATCAACTCGGCAACATCCGCGGTGATTGGAATGCGCACCATGGTCAGCCTTTCTTGACGTAACGTCGGGCATAGGTCAGCCAAGCCATGGTCTCCGCAGTGGCCAGCTTCAATGTTTCACTGGTGGTTTCCTTGCGGGATAGAAACTCCATCAGCTTTCCCCGGTCGCCGCAGCCGGCTTCGGTGATACCAATGTCCTTGTCCGAGAGATGCAGGGCGATGGCGTCGAACACCTTTTGCCAGCCTTCTTTCTCCGTGAAGGAATAAGCGGCGGTGGCGAGCAGCCCATGGTTCAGAATGAGGGGTGACACTTTTTTGATGACTTCACCGCCTTTGTCGCCTCCAACGGAGCCTTGGTTGGCGAAGTTGAGCGCGTTTCGGGCACGAATTTGTTCAAGGTTTTGCATTCCGAAGCCTTTCGTTAAGCGAGTTTGATGGTGCAGAAACCGAGGCCGGTCGTGCCTTTGCCCCCGAATTGGACCAACTGCTCAGTCTTCAACGCGTCGAAGACCGCATTGGCTCCGCTGACCTTCCGGGTTTCGGTCAATACGCTGTAAAGCAGCGTCTCGCTGGGCACGGTTTCCTCGTTGAAGAGCCCTCCGTCGGCCGCGGTGCCGGTCTCGTCGTCAATCCGCACATGCTGGTTGACCTGGCAGGCATTGACGGCGAAGTGGGAAAGGTCGCCGTCCGAAAGGAGCACGAACCGGCCTTCGGCTCCCGCCAGCACCGCATCGTTCAACAACCCGCAGAGGAGCTTCTGCCAGTCCGCAGGAAACTCGCCCGTAACATTGAACCGATACTCCTCGAGCACTGCTGCGCTCTTCCCCGGAATGACCAACTTGGCGCCCGCCAAGCAGGTCATGTCCTTCGGCGGCGGCGGCACTTCCAGTTTCAACCCTGCGTCGCGGGCGAACCGTTGCAAGGCCAGCGGCGAGGTCGCTAGGGCGAACGCTCCCTTGGCGGAACGCACCGGGAACAGGAGCAGCCGCGCCTCGCCGAAGGAGACCTTGCCGGCGGCAAAATCCTCGTCTCCACCGCCCTTGCCGAACAATTCGGAGAGCTGAGCCTGACCGACCTCCTCAAGGTGGTCCCGCAGCACTCCCTTGATGCTGGTCCCCGGAATAATGGGAAACCCCGTGTGTCGCTCCCGTTGCACGGGTTGGTCGATGGCGCCCACACTGGCGCCGGCGCCCACATGGAGCGGTGTGCGCGTGAACAGGTAGAGGATTCGTGATTGGCTCATGGTGCTTGATTAATAGATTCGCAGTTGAAATTCAGTTCACCGGACCTCCGCCGAGGTCCCAAAGAAACTCCAGGTGCCGCATACACCCAGGCCGTAGCCCTTCTCGCCGAGCAACGTGCTCCGCCGGTTCTTGATTTCCGTGCCCGGCGATGTGCCGTGCCAGTTCAGGGCGTTGGCAAGGGCGACCGCTTGCTCGGCGGAATCGGCCTCAAAGTAATAGACCGCGCCCGCGGGCACGGCGAGATGGGTGGACTTGGCACCGCCTTCCCCCCGGTCGGTGCCATTGGCCAGCGCCCAACCGGTGACGGGGATGGGCTTGGGCACGATGGCGGCCACCAGGCGGGCGCTAATCGCACTCATCCCAGTGCGCACCCGGTGGCGCCACCGTTCCCGGCCTTCGCCGGGCTGCCGGGCGGTGTCTCCGCCCTTGAGCAGCACCCGGCCCGCCCGCGGGCAGATCCAGTTAGGCAGCCAGCCACCCGGATGCGGTTGGATTCCCTCCCCCTTCATCTCCGGCCAGAGGGCGGGCGTCAGCAGGACCCACTTCACGGCAAACTTGCCACGGGAGAGCGGATGAAACTGCGCCGCGGCGGAAAGTCCCCGGGGCAGCGGGAGCGCTTCCCGCACATCGCTCCGCGAAGCGGAGCAGATGCGTTGCTGCCCTCCGACCACGATCTGCCCCGGCTGGCCGTCGAGCAGCTCCCGGATCAGGTCGCGTTTCGTGGCGGGGTCACCGTCCACCTTGTCCATGGCCTGGGCGAACAAACCGAGGCGGAAGCCCTCGCGCAGCCGGAGGTAGTGCGCCGAGTAGATTTTTCCTGCCGCGTCCCCCTGGCCGGTCGTGCCGGTGGCCGGGTCGATGGCGATGCCAATCTGCTGCTCGCGGTCTGCAATCTCCTCGTCCGACAGAAACTGCGCGCCGGCCGCCGCCGTCTGGCCTTCGAGATAGGCCCGAAAGGCGGCGAGGTTGAGCCACGGCTCGCCGCCCCCGTCCTTGTTCGGTGGGGCGGTGTTGGCCACCGCGTATTCGAGCGAATCCGGCAGGCTGGAGTTCAGCCACGGATCTTGGTTGTCGTCGCGGCCAAGCGCGCGGACGGGACGCAGCGTCACCGCCGCCGAGCCTTTGCCTTGGGCATCCTTGGGACGGGGAAAGAACCATTGTCCCGCACCATTTACCGGAAATGGACCCGCCGTCAGGAGGGAGCCAAACTTGCGGTCCCGGTGCGACTCGTCCTCCGAGTAGCGACCGCTGCGACCGCGGCGGTGCGGATGCACGCCGTCCAAACCGGCGCGGTGCAGGGCCGCATGGAGGGCGTGGTTGGTGACATCAGGCAACGGCCAAGCGGCAGTGTGGCCTGCAAGCGAGCCGCCCATGGGACGGCCATCGCGGAAGAACAGGACGTCCGTCGGGCTTAGCAGGATCTGGTTCAGGTTGCTCATCGCGTGGGTTGCCTTTCGGCGATCAGTCGTTGGCGGTGCGGTGGGCGAAGGCCACGGTCTGGCAGAGGCCGATCAGGGCATCCACCTTGGTCGCCGGCTCCGGGATGTTTTGAAGGTAGTCCGCCGCTTTCTGGACGATGGTTTCATCCACCTTCAGGCGGTTGTAATTCGGGCCGCGTTGCCGCTCGGCCGCGACCCCGATTTCGAGTAGCAGGATTTCCTGGGCGACCTCGGCGGTGAAAGTCGAGGCCGGCTTCATGCCCCCCAGTCTACCGGGCTGAGCGGTCTGATAGGGCTCCACCAACTGGATGATCCGGTGCGGGAACTTGGCGCTGACAAGACCTTCGGCCAAGGCGCTGAGCATGGCGTTGAACAATTCCAGACCGCCATCATTCCAGCGGGCACCCCAGTGATGGATTTCCCCGCTGCGTTTCATGAGGGTTACCGCCGCCGCGGACCTGCCCAACTGGTTCTTTGCCCGTTTCTCCGCACGTTGGGCTTCGCGGACCACGTCCTGCAGCGGCGCCTTGAAGTGCGCGATGGCGATGCCAACCGAGGCATCAGCCGCCGGACCGGGAACGACGAATGGGATGGGGCGGCCGCGGCCATGGTCATCCTTCCATTTGTCCGTCGAGAGGAAGCCGGGAGCCGGACTGTTGAACAACGTTGCGCCCTTCGGACCGGCGACTGCAGAACCTTGGAAAGCGGCCCGCAGCGCCGAGGCGCACGCGAGCGCGGTGTCGGCCGGCAGCATGGCCAGGACGTCGTCGCCGCCCGCATAGATCAGGCGGCCGTCGAACGCCTTGACGATGGGGTGGGCGCAGCGCAACGCGAAGTTGCCCAAAGCCTCGCTGAATTGGAGGTGATAGCTGGGCGAGAGCGGACGTTGGGAATCAAGAAACCCCCCAAATTCCGGCCGTTCGAAATAGACCTTGGCCCCAAACCCGGAATTGCCCGAGCCGTCCCTGTAGTCCGCCAATTGCGTGCGGAACCGTGGTGTCTTTTCACCGCTGATCCATTTGCCGATTTCGTCACCGTCAAAGGCGAGGACGGCAAAGTATTTCTCGGAAGGAGGGGCATCTTCTCCGGTCTCGTCCTCACCGCAATCCTGCTCGGGTTCGTGGGCGGCAATGCCGCGGGTGTTGGGCATGGGTAAGCCAACCTTGTCCGTTCCGAGTCTCCACCTTTTTTCCAGATACGCGCGATGCCAGACACGTTTGACCAGCGTGGGAGCGCCCAGCCAGTCGCCCTTCTTGAAGAGTGAGGGGAAGTAACTCCCGGCTTGTTGGGACCGTTCGGCCCAGGTCACGCCGCCGGCCACGGCCTCTTCCCGGCCGGTCAGCGCGTCCTTGTTGTTGAACGTGCCGACCTCCCAGCCACCCGCCTTGGCCGCCGCGAAATCACGGGTCTGGCGCACGGCATCCAACTGCCAGCCGTTGAGGGCGCAAAGGACGGACCAGCCCAGGCCGATGTTATCGAGTTTTGCATCGTCCTTCAGTTTTGAAGCATCCTTCCATCCTGCCTTAGGGTGGTCTTTGGGAAATCGCTCGCACTCGAAATACCGGACGTCGCGGTGACGCTTGGGCATCTGCTGCTCGGCCATCCGTCTCACGGCACTCACCCGGTCTCGTGCCGTGGTGATCGGCATACCCTCGGCAAATCCGGTAGCCAGCCCGACAGCTTCATCCAGCGTCTGCGGCCAGGGCGTGGCCTGCCACGTCAGGGAAAGGAAACTGGCGATCTGGGCCTCAAAGCGGGCTTTGCGATCGGCCGCAGTGATTCCCCCTTCGTCCGCCGTGAGGCCTTCCTGCTCGCAATCGGCCCAGACGGTCTCCGCGATTGTCTTCCATTCCTGCTGAATCGCATCGGTCACTCGGCGACCCAGTTCTGCCGCGCGGTCTGCGGGCACCACGGCCAGAAAAACATTCGGGAGATTCGGGGTGAGCAAATCACGGTTGTCCCAGCCGAAAGATGCCCAGACTGCATTCTGATCGTTGATGGAGACCCGGCTCCACAGCTCATCCCGCCAATGCAGATCAAACAGTGGTTGTTCCCGCAAACTCGGAAAGATGACCGCGTCGGGACCCACCTCCGCCGACAACGCCTTCAGCCCGGTGGCCATGAGCCAGGAAAGCAGATAGCTGCCGCTCCAGAGGTCACGGGTGCTGCGGGCGGCGGCGATAAACTCCTGGACGGGACCCAGCTGAAACTTGAGGAATGCGGGTTGCCAGACTCCGTCGTGGCCCAGGCAACCATCCAACGCGGAGACCACCTGCAGGTGCGTCCAGATGGTGTGATCCGGAATACGGGTGTCGGCCGGCAACAGCGCGAGTCGGTAATCCTTTTCCATGGCGTGCTGGGGCCACAGCCGCCAATGGGCGAAGAAGCGGGCACGCCAGCGTTCGTCGTCATCCTTGAGCGCGGCGAGAGATGTTTCGGAGAGCGCCGGCTGAACGGATTGCTCGCCTTCGAATCCCTGTTCAACGGATTTGAACTCAGCGTGGAACCTCAACTGGTCGCCGGACAAGGGATGCCGGAAGGCGTTGCGAACACCATCGAACGCACATTGGAGGCCGGAAGCCTGCGAGCGGGGAAAAGGGAGGCGGTCCGCCGCCGCGCCGGTGTGGTCGGCGTGTTTGTAGTAGTCGCCGATCTCCGCCTCGTCGGTGATCCCCGCCTGCCGGAAGGCGGCATCGGCTCGTTCGCCATGGGTGCGGATGTCCAGACACTTGCTCGGGGAGTCGTGCAGGTAGGCGGCCAGCTTTCGTTTCCAGAACTCTCCTGCCTTTTGGTTGGATGCGGACATTGGGTGGTGGAGAAGTTGATGGGGAGGTGAGGAGATTTTCAAGCGTCGAGATCAATGGCCCGGACAGTTTGATTGGAACCATTCAATTTTGCTGCGTCGCGGATGTCCCGGAATGTCCGTCGAGATCCGGACCTGCTCACGGATAATTCTAGTTCGCTTTCAATATGAGACTAACTATCCAAGGCCAGGCGCAGATACTGCGCACGCGGTCCCGGTCCGCCGCCAGTCGTGGCAGGCCCGCATCCAAGGTGCGCATCACCCC
>JAYTUE010000219.1:0-49969 GCA_043744715.1 Verrucomicrobiota bacterium
GCCGCCGTTCCTTCGCACTCATCGTCAATCTCTCCGTCATGCCGACGGTGGCTACCGCCACCGCCGCCAAAAGGGGACATTTTCAAAGAGTCGAGACAGTGGGAACTTGTCTGCTGACAAGCCGGCACGTGATCGGCAGGCTGCACCGCCGAATGTCGCAGGAGTTCAAGAACGCTTCCAAACCGGATCCCGCCGCCGGTCCCGACGACATCCAGCTCGTCCGCCGGGCCCAGCAAGAGGATCTGGACGCGTATGACCTTTTGATCCGGCGCTATCAGGCGCGCATCTACGCCACGCTCTACAACATGACGTCCAACCACGAGGACGCGAACGACCTCACGCAGGAGACGTTCATCAAGGCCTACAAGGCGCTGAAGTCGTTCAAGGGGGATTCCAGCTTCTTCACTTGGATCTACCGGATCGGGGTCAACAAGACGATCAACTTCCTCAAGCAGAGGAAGAACCGTTCGGCCATGAGCCTGAACGACCTCGACTTCAACGCCGAGCATGATCCCGACCTGGTCGCCCTAGTGTCCGACAAGACGCCCTACCGCGACGCCGGATTGTCGGAACTGCAGGATCGTTTGAACGCGGCCATGCTCAAGCTGTCAGAACCCCACAGACTGGTGGTGACGCTGCATGACATCCAGGGCCTGCCGCACGAAGAGATCGCGAAGATCATGGAGTGCAACGTGGGAACGGTCCGTTCCCGGCTCTTCTATGCGCGGCAGCAGCTCCAGGCGTTGCTATCCGATTTCCTGAAGTAGCCATGAACATCGAAGACCCAAACGATCCGAAGTTCGATCTCATCCGCCGCGCCCTGGCGCTCAAGCGCCATGAGATCCCCCCTCCCCGATACTTCAACGAACTCCCGGGGACGATCCGCGCACGACTGGCCCGGACCGAAGTTCCTGAACCGGTTTCATTGTTTGAGAAGTTCCGCCAGGCCTTCGTGCTCCGGCCGATGCTGGCGACGGGCCTTGGGATGGCGGCCGGCGCCTTTGTCCTCGGGATCGCCGCGTTGACGCTTTTGCCGACGGGGAATGATCTGCCGGCGAACTCGGTGACACTCGCGCCCGCCGCGCCGCTCTCGGATCCGGCAGGTTCAACTCTCCGGACGCAGCCAGATAATGTGATGGCCGAGCTGATCAATGGCGCCACCAATTCACCGACGGATCAGCCGAAGAGCATCTTCGACTCGTTCAAGGTGGAGACGGCCCCCGCTTCTTCACCCGGCCAGCCGCGCTGACCCTGAAAGGCATCCGGTGTTAATGACAACGGCCCGGATTGATCCGGGCCGTCTTCTTTTCCGGCGGAGGATGCTTCAGAGCCGCCGTTTGAAGATGAAAGTGGTGTCGTCCTTCGTCACGTAGAGAATCTCGCCTGCAATGAGCGCGGGATAGTCCAAGAATTTTGGAATGCCCATCGCCGTCGTCCCGTCCGCGATCCGGATGAGATAGCCCTTGTTCTCCTTCTTCCAGACGGCTTCCTGCATCTTGGGATTGGGAGACCCGTCACTGGAGGACAATCGCGCCTTGCCTCCCCAGAAGATGGTGAACTCTCCGGAAGGAAAGTTGGACGAGATCGTGGAGCGGACCCGGACCATCTCCTTGGTCGTCATCGTCAAGGCCTTCCTGCGGGCTTCGTTGAGGCTGTCATCGGGCGAGTGCGCCCAGACGCCTATGATCGACTCGTCGGAGAAAAACGGGGATGTCCCCGTTTTCAGGTATTGGACGAAGTCGGAAGTGTCGCTGGTGAGCTTGGCCGAGATTTGCTTCGCGAAGTCGGTCTTCGCCACCATCGCCTGGACCTTCGGATTGGAAAGCAGGTCCCCCAACGGGGACTTCTTCGCAAACAGGGCGGAGGCCTCGGTGTCGCTGGAGATCTGGGTGATCTCGGGAGCCTCCGCCAGCTTGGTCAGGTCCGGATAGAGATGGATCCGGCCGTAGATGCCCGGGCTGTTCAGGACGGACGCCAGCAGGTCGGCACCGGTGTAATACCCCTTGGGAGCGGCACCGTATCCAGCCAACACCTTGTCGAACTTTGTTTCACGGGCCGAGAGGCCCACGGAATTGGCGAGCCGCACTGGAAAGGTCCCCGTATCGGAATCCGGCAGCTGGAGGGTCGCATAGCTCGCGACGTAGAAGGGCGTGAGCAGCGCGATCGTGTAGATCATGCCGTTGATGGCGCCCACGGCCGCTCCCACACGGGTGGACAAACGTTCGAAGGCGACCTGCCCCAGATGGCTCTCCGAGTAGCGGAAATGGTTTTCAACCCTGTCGTTCAGGGAAGCCGCAACGGCCTTGGCCGCCACCGAGATGAGGATGAAGACGACCAGCGGCGAGATGAAGGGCAGGAGGAACGGATGCCCCAAACCCAGGAAGCGCAGGATCGGCTGGAAAAAATCCCCCACGGGCGCGGCCAGAAACAACGCGATGGCGAGGCCGACCAGCGAGACCGATGCGCGCAGGGCGCCGCGAAAATAACCGGCCGCGGCGGCCATCACGACGAACAGCAGGGCGATCAGCCAGACGAGCATGGCGGAACGCTAGAGCGTCGCCCGCCGAAATCACGCGGAAAAAAATCAGCGCCTCTTGTCGCTCCGTCGCTGCGATCCCCGGGCGGAACGGGCACCGGGCTTGCCGGGGCGCGCCGGACGGGGCGGCTTCCCTGGCCGGACAACCCTCGCCGGCTTTGCCGGCTTTGCCGGACGGGCCGGACGGGCCGGACGCGCTATGGGGGGCCGATCTCCAACAGGCTTGGCCTCCTTCGCGACCGACTTGCCGCTCCAGCCTTGGAACGCGACGTAGGCCTTCCGCTTCACGGCCGAGGCCGCTCCGGGGGCGCGGGTGCGGTCGCGCTTGGCCTCGATGGTCTTGGGCCGGTCCTTCGGGATCAGGTTGATGGCGCAGCCCTCGAAACCGTGGGCCTTGCGGATCTGGTCGCTGAGATACTTGCGGTAGACGGGAGTGAACAGGTCCGCGTTGTTGACGAAGAGAAGGAACGTCGGCGGCGACTCCTTCACCTGCGTGGAGTAGAAGAACTTCAGCCGGTGCCCGTGCGAACTGACGGGCTGCTGCTTCTCGACCGCCGCCTGGATCGTGCGGTTGAGGATCGCGGTGGGGACCTTCTGCTTGAGGTTGGCCGCCACGAAGCGCATCGCCTCCAGCAGGCGGTCCAGATGAAAGCCCGACTTGGCGGACGTGAAGATGACGGGCGCGTAGTCGAGGAAGAACATCTTCTCCTGCACCCACGCGGCGAAATCCGAGAGCGTCGACATCTTTTCGTCGGTCGAGCGGGAAACCTTTTTTGCGAGGCGCCGGTGGACGACCTCTTCACGGGCCTTGCGGACGGTCTGTTCCATCAGGTCCCACTTGTTGACCACGATGATGCACGCCTTGCGAAACTCCTCGATCTTGCCGGCGACCTTCTTGTCCTGGGTCGTGATGCCCGCCTCGGCGTCCATGACGAAGATGGCCAGGTCGCAACGCTCGATCGACTCGTCCGTGCGCTGGACGCTGTAGAGCTCCACCGCGTCGCTGACCCGCGCGCGCTGCCGGACGCCGGCGGTGTCGATGAGCAGGTAACGCTGGCGGACACCGTCGGTCTCGACGTCGAAGGGCACGTCCACCGCGTCGCGCGTCGTTCCGGGGATCGCGCTGACGATGACACGCTCCGACTTGGTGAGGGCGTTGATGATCGACGACTTGCCGACGTTCGGCCGGCCGACGATGGCGATCTTGAGCGGCTCGTCCATTTCCGGCCGGTTTTCAACGGCGGGCTCGTAGGCGGGGAGACAGAGAAGCACCTCGGCCATGAGCTCGTTGATGCCCATGCCGTGAATGGCCGTGACGGGGAAAACCTTGTCGAATCCCAGGGCCGAAAACTCGCCCGTGCCCAGGTCCGCGCGGTGGTTATCCACCTTGTTGACGGCGACGAGGACCGTCTTGTTGGAGGCGCGTAGGCGGTCGGCCACTTCCTGGTCCAGTGGAACGATGCCCTCCTGCACGTTGACGACGAAGATGATCACGTTGGCCGCATCGATGGCCAGACCGACCTGGTCGACCGTCGCCTTCTGGATCACGTCCTCGCTCTTCTCGCGGCGGAGCAGGCCGATGCCGCCGGTGTCCACAAGCGTGAACGGCCGGCCAAGCCACTCGGCTTCGGCGGTGACTCGGTCCCGCGTCACGCCGGGCTCGTCGTGGACGATGGCGATGCGGCGGCCCGCGATGCGGTTGAAAAGGGCGGATTTGCCGACATTCGGGCGACCGACGATGGCGATGAGCGCAGACATTGCTGACAGCATGGACAATCCGGCTCCGGGAAGGAAGAACTCGCTACGAAGCTTCCGCCTCCTGTTCCGGCGGGGCGTCCTTCACGACCCTCACCCGCGTCACCCGGGGACCATCCACCTGTTCGACACGCACTGCGAAAAGCGTGAGCCGCACTTCCTGGCCCAGCTTGGGAAACGCCCCGAGCTTGTGCGTCAGCCAGCCGCTCGTCGTCGTCACGTCCTCCGCCCCCAACGGTTCGCCCACCAGGTCTGACAGGTCATGGAGGGGCATCGCGCCGTCGACCACCCATTCCCGCTCGTTCACCTGCTCCAGCAGCGGCTTCTCGTGGTCGAACTCGTCCTGGATCTGGCCGACGACGATCTCCAGGACATTCTCCAGCGTGACCAGTCCCACGGTGCCGCCGTATTCGTCGACGACGATGGCGAGATGGGTTTTCTGCTCCAGGAAACGCCGGAGAAGGGACTCGAGACGGGCGGTCTCCGGCACATAGATCAGGGTTCGAGCCACGGGCGCGAGATCCGCCCCCGTGATCGCCTTCATGCGCGACGCCCAGATGTCCTTCGCATGGACGACACCCAGCGTCCGGTCGAGGTCGCCGCCGTCGCAGAGCGGAAAGCGGCTGTAGCGGGTGCGCTCCGCCACGGCGAGGCACTCGGCCATGCTCGCGTGCGTGTTCACCACCGTGATCTCCGCCCTCGGCCGCATCACGTCGCGGACCTTGCGATGCCGAAGATCCATGGCGTTGAGCACAAGGTCGCGACCATAGGCCGATCCACCGGACCGCTGCTGGGACGCGCTAACCAGGAGCCGGACCTCGTCCTCCGAATGGGCTTCCTCCATCTCGCCGCTGTCCACCCCGATGGCCTTCAGCAGCCGCGCGGCGGAGACGTTCAGCAGCCACACGAACGGATACGCCAGGCGGTAGAACCAGATGACCGGAGTCGCGGTCCACATCGCAAAAACCAGGGTCTGCCGGATCGCGAGCGCTTTGGGCGCGAGCTCGCCGATGACAATCAGGAGGTAGGAATTCACGAAGAAGCCGAAACCGATCGAAACACCGCTGCGCACTCCGGGGGAGACCACGCCTAGCTGGTCGAAGACCGGATGAAGCAGGGTCTGGAATATCGGCTCGACCACCGCGCCCATGCCCAGCCCGACGAACGTGATCCCCAGCTGGGTGGCGCCAAGGAACATGTCCAGGTTGTCCGCGATCCTCCGCGCGGCGATGGCGCGCCGGTTGCCCTTCGCGATCAGGGGATCCAGCTGTGTCGGGCGGATGCGGACGAACGACAGTTCGGCTATGACGAAGAAGGCGTTGAACAGGATCAACGCGAACACGAGGAACACCTTACCCAGCACCATCCCCGATTCCGAATCGGCCAGGAGCATCACAGCGTCACCTCCCCGAAGATGCTCCGGATCACGTCGCGGGAAACCAGCACGCCCACTTCCGTTCCGTCGTTGCCCATCACGATGGCCATGCGGCGGCCCGCGCGCTGCATCCGGCCGAGCGCCTCGTCCACCCGCAGGTCCTGCGGCAGGAACAACGCCGGCTGGAGGAAGTCCGATGCCGGCTGGGCCGGATCGACATTCTCGCGGTAGATGATCGCGGAAAGATCAACGATGCCGACACAGCGCTCGACTCCCTTGTCCCGCGTCCGGAGCGGGATGCGGGACAGATGCAGCTCCCGGCACAGCCGGAGAATCTCGCCGACCGGCGTCGTCGGGGACGCCGTCGTCACCTTGTCAAAAGGCAGGGTGAGATGGCCGACCGTGCGGCTCTGGAGATCGAGCACACGGTTCACCATCGTGCGTTCGTCGGACGAAAGCAGGTTGCCTGAATCCTGCATCAGGAACCGCAGCTCGTCGCGGTTGCCGAAGATGTGCCCCTGGTAGCGCCTCCCGCCGGTCCACCGGAGAAGCATCGCCGCCACCATGTCGGCCAGCCAGACCAGCGGCCGCAGCGTCCAATGAACGACGCGGAAAATCCGGGCGGAGAAAAGACAGAGCCGGTTCGGATACTTGCGGAACAACTGCTTCGGCAGCAGCTCGACGAGTCCGTAGAAGGCGAACGCCAACCCGGCGAAGACAACGGCCGCCGCCAAGTAGCGCCCCGGCATCTTCTCCGCCAGCAACACGGCCAGGATCCCGAAGAGGACGAAGTTGGACAGCGTGTTGCCGACCAGCAGCGTCGCGAGGAAATCCTCCGACCGATCCAGGTAACCCAGCAGCAGGGCTGCGCTGCGGCTGCCCTTGCGCTTCAGCTGCCGGATGCGGAGGCGGCTGAGCGAATGCACGCCCGCCTCCATGCCGGACATGAGGAACGACAGGCCCGCCGTCGCCACCAGAACGATGATGAGGAGAGGTCCAAATTCCATGGTCAGCCTTTCCCCGCCTGTTCCACCAGCAGCTCGCGCACGCGGCGTTCGTCGACGGCCGTCGCCGTGAACTTCAAGCCCCGGAACACCGCCCATTCACCCGCCTTCGGCACCGCTTCCAGCTGGCGCACAAGCAGGCCGCCCATCGTGTCCACGCCATCCACCTCGCCGATGGCCGAATGTTCCCGGTGGAAATCATCGATCCGCATCGCGCCGTTCACCCGCCAGCGCCCGGGACCGATCCGCTCCATGACGAAACCCTGCACCGTCTGTTCGGCCCGGAACCGGCCCACGACCTCGGCGAGGATGTCCTCCATCGAGACGATCCCCGCCGTGCCGCCGTATTCGTCCAGCACCATGGCCACTCCGCGTCGCTGGCGCTGCAACGCCTGGAGCAGCCGCAGCAGGTTCATCGACTCGGGCACGGAAGCCGGGATCTCGACCAGGTCGATCATGTCGGCGTTCGGATCCAGCAGCAGGCCACGGGCGTTGAGGATGCCGACGACGTTGTCGTTGGCCCGGTCGTAGATGGGGAGGTAACGCCGTTTGAGCTTCCGGGCCTGGACCGCCATTTCCTCGATGCTCGCCTCGTCGGAAACCGTGGCCATGCGGGACCTCGGCTGCATCACGTCCTTCGCCGTGCGGCGATCAAGGCCCACGATCTGGAGGATGATCTCGCGTTCCCCCGCCGCCAGCGTCCCCTGTTGGAAGGCCAGCTCCACCAGCTCCTCATACTCGTCGTCCGTCATGCCCGGCAGCGGCTTGATGCTGGTTCGCGCCAGGAGCCCGAGCAGGATTTCGTTCAGCCGCTGCATGACCCTCCGGACGGGCCGCGACAGCTGCTGGACCAGCAGAAGCGACCCCGCCAAGGCCGAGGCAAATCTCTCCGGCGCGCGCACGGCCAGCGTCTTCGGCGCGATTTCGCAGCCCAGGAGGGTAACCAGAAACGTCACCCCGGCCGCCGCGAACATGTTCCAGCCCTCGCCCAATGCGAGCCACAGGGAAGCCGCGACCAGCGCCGCATTGGCCAGGGTGTTCCCCAGGACGATGGTGGCGAGGAGGTCATCCGGTTCGGAGAGGAGTTTCTGCAGGACGAGCCCGGATTCCGGCCGACGCTCCGCCAGCTGCCGGAGCTGCCACTTGCTCAACGAGAACAGGGCCGTCTCCGCCAGGGCGAAAAAGAAGCTGATCGCGGCAAAAACCACGAGCACAGCCAATACGACCAAAGGCGTCACTCCGGAGAGTATGGAAACCGGCGCCTCACGGGAGCAAACCAAAGGTGAAGAGTTCCATGCCTGCCAAGTCCAGGCCAAGACAGTGGGGCATCCGGCCGGAAACAGGGAACCTGTGGGTCAATGCCCATGCCGGTGGTGGAGGTCTGGATAATGCGGATGCGAATGGGTCATCGGTTCGTGGCGATGATGATGGCTGTGAGGTTCGCCCGGCGGTTCGTTTCCCGAGTGTGGGTGCTGGTGGTGTTCGTCGTGCGTGTGCAGATGGTCATGCTCCATCGCTTCGTGGGTGTGTTCATGCTCGTGCTTCTCCGTGAGATGCAGCCAGACACCGCAACCCATCAGCCCGGCTGCCACGAGGAGGCTCGTGCTGAATGACTCGCCAAGCAGGGCGATGGACACCAGCACGCCGACGAAGGGCGCGAGGGAGAAGTAAGCCCCGGTCCTCGCGGTTCCAAGATGACGGAGCGCGAGGACGAAGAACGTCAGGCTGACGCCGTAGCCCAAAAGGCCGATGACGGCGGAGGCCAGCAGCGTTCCAATCGCGGGAAGCTTCGCTCCCAGCAACAGGCCCAGCACGACGTTCACACTTCCGGCGCAAAGCCCCTTGAGCATGGCGATCTGCACCGGGTCGGCGGCGGAGACCTTCCGGGTCAGATTGTTGTCCAACGCCCATGCAAGGCACGCACCGACGACAGCCAACGAACCCCACGGCACACCCGCGACCGGATTCCCCACCCACGACAAGACAGCGGCCCCAAGGGAAATGAGGGCCATGCCCCAGGCGATGCGGGCGTCGAAGTTCTCCTTGAAGACGAACCACGCCAGCAGGGCCGTGAACACGCCTTCCAGATTCAGGAGAAGCGAGGCCGATGAAGCCGGAGTGAGACGCAGCCCAACCATGAGCAGCAGCGGGCCGATGACGCCGCCGCACAGGATGGCCCCGGCGAGCCACGGCGCATCCTTGCGGGCCAATGACGTTTCCCTGCCCGCCTTATTGCCGCGCCGCGATGCCAGCAACCGATACAGCGCCAGTCCAAGCCCCGAGCCGAGGTAGAGCAGTCCCGCCAATAGCCACGGTTCGACCTGCGGCAGCAGCTTCTTGGCGAAGGGCGTGCTCGCTCCAAAGAGCGCGGCGGCTCCCAAAGCGTAGGCAACACCGGTTGGTGCGGATCGTTTTCTCATGGCTCTTCGCCGGTGGATACCGGCCGGAAGGTTCTTCGTTCCGCCCAAGCATAAAGCACCGGCAGCAGAATCAACGTAAGGAAGGTGGAACTAAGGATGCCGCCGATGACGACGGTCGCGAGCGGACGCTGCACTTCGGCGCCCGCACCCGTGGCAATGGCCATCGGCACGAAGCCGAGGCTGGCCACGGCGGCGGTCATCAGCACCGGCCGCAGACGAGTCAACGAACCTTCGACGACGGCGCTCAGCAGGTCTTTGCCTTCCTGGCGGAGCTGGTTGAAGTAGCTGACGAGCACGACGCCGTTGAGCACGGCCACACCGGTTAGCGCAATGAAGCCCACGGCCGCCGTGATGCTGAAGGGCATGCCGCGCAGCCAGAGCGCGGCCACGCCGCCGGTCACGGCCAGCGGTATGCCGGAATATACGACGAGCGCCTGCCGCAGCGAACCGAACGCGAGGAAGATGAGGACGAATATCAGCACGAGGGCGGCGGGCACGACGACCATGAGGCGTTGCCGCGCCTCCACCAAGTTTTTGAACTGCCCGCCGAACTCCACGATGTAGCCATCGGGCAGCTTCACCTGGTCACGGATGCCTTGTTCGGCCTTCGCCACGAACCCTTCGATGTCGCGGGTCTTTAGGTTCACCATCAGGGCGGCCCTGCGTTGCCCGTCGTCGCGTTGGATCGGCTCCACCGTCTTCACGTTGGTGAAATCCACCACGTTGCCGAGAGGAAGCAGTCCGTGCTCGCCGACGCGCAGGGGCAGTTTCTTGATCTGTTCGTCTTCGGCCCGGAGTTCCTCCGGCATCCGCACCACGATGTCGAAGCGGCGGTTGCCGTCCACCAATTGGCCGACGACCTTTCCGGCCAACGCGGCGTTGACGGCCAGGTTCACTTCCCCCGCCTGGAGTCCGTAGCGCCGCAGCACGTCGTGTTTGGCGTTGATCTGCAACTGAGGGGTTCGGCCTTCGGTCTCGTATTCGACCTGCGCGACGCCGGGGGTCTTTTCGAGGATGCCCTTGATCTGTTCCGCGAGCTTTTCGAGCACGTCGTAGTCGTTGCCGAAAATCTTCACGGCCAGCTCCGCCTTGGTGCCTTCGAGCATTTCGTTGGCCCGCATCTCGATGGGTTGGGCGAAGAGGATGTTATAGTCGGGGCTGATTCTCTTGAGCTTGGCCTCCATCTTCTCGCGCAGCTCCGCCTTGGTAGTGGGACGGCCCGCCGATTTCGGCCATTCGGCCAGCGGTTTGTAGAAGACGTAAACATCGCTCTCATTCGGGGGCATCGGGTCGGAGGCGATTTCGCTGGTGCCGATGCGGGTGAAGATGCGCGTCAGCTCGGGGAATTCTGCGAGCAGTTGCTTCGTCACGTCGATGTCGGTGCGAAGAGACTCCTCCATGCTCATGCCGACGGGCTTGTAGAGCATGGCCGTGATGGAACCTTCGTCGAGCTTGGGCACGAACTCCGCGCCCAACCGGGTGAAGAGCCAGAGGGAACCGGCGAACAGCAGCACCGCCACAACGACCACGAGCCAGCGCAGGCGCAGCGCGATGTTGAGCGTGGGCAGGTAAACGCCCTTGGCAAAACGGATGAGCCAGTTGTCCTCTTCGTGAATCTTGCCGCGCAGCAGGAACGAACAGAGCGCGGGCATGAGCGTTAGCGCCAGCACCAGCGCGCCGCCCAAGGCAAGCATCACGGTCAGCGCCATCGGATGGAACATTTTCCCCTCGATGCCGGTGAGGGCGAGGATAGGGATGTAAACCACCGTGATGATGACCACGCCTAAGAACACCGGGCTGCCGACCTGTTTGCTGGCGGCGAGCACCGTCCGGGTGCGTTCTTCTTCCGTCAGCACGCGTCCAAGCTGATGCTGCTTCTGACCGAGCTGGCGGACGATGTTTTCCACGATGACGACCGCGCCATCAATGATGAGGCCGAAGTCCACCGCGCCGAGGCTCATCAGGTTGCCGGAGATGCCGAACTGCCTCATGCCGGTGAGGGCGAAGAGGAACGACAGCGGAATGGCGCAGGCGACGATGAGCGCTGCACGCCAGTTGCCGAGCAGGAGCAGCAGCACGACGACGACCAGCACAGCTCCCTCAAACAGGTTCTTCTCCACCGTGCCGATGGTCTGGCCGATGAGGATGGAGCGGTCGTATTGCGTCTGGATTTCCACGCCCGGCGGAAGCTTGGTCTGAATCTCGGCGAGCCGTGCCTTGACCCGTCCGGCCACTTCACGGCTGTTATCGCCCGCGAGCATCATGGTGGTGCCGATGACCGTTTCCTTGCCGTTCAAGGTGGCGGCTCCGGTGCGGAACTTGGTGCCGACTTTCACCTCGGCCACGTCCTTCACGAGGAGCGGCTTCACGGCTCCGCCGAATTTCAGCGGCAGATTGGCGATATCTTCGACGGTCTGCACGCGGCTGACGGCACGGATGGTGAGCTGCTGTCCGCCCCGGTTGATGATACCGCCACCGGCATTCTCGACGTTCTGCGCGATCATGCCGGCCAGTTCACTGAAGGTCATTCCCACTTCCGTCAGCCGCTCTGGTTTGGGCTGGATGACAAACTGACGCTCATAGCCGCCCGTGCCGTTGATTTCGGCGATGCCGGGCACGGTGCGGAGCAGCGGCTTGATGGTGTATTTCTGGAATTCGCTCAGCGTGAGCAGTTGTTCCAGCTCCTCGGCGGGCTTGTTCGTCGCGTCGGCACGGTAGCTGAGGCTGTAGTAGAAAATCTCACCGAGGCTGGTGCTGATGGGCGCGAGCTTGGAAGACGAACCGGCAGGCAGCCGTTCCACGATTCCCTGCAACCGTTCGGTCACCAACTGGCGGGCGCGGTAGATGTCAGTGCCGTCCTTGAACTGGAGCGTGACCTGCGAGAGGCCGAACTTCGTCAGGGAACGCATCTCTTCCACGCCGGGCAATCCGGCCAGTTCCATCTCGATGGGCTGGGTGACGAGCTTCTCCGATTCTTCGGCGGCGAGCGCGGGGATCTCGGTATTGATCTGAACCTGCACGCCGGTGATGTCCGGCACGGCGTCAATCGGCAGATGCAGCGCCGACCAGCAACCGATGCCCAGCAGGGCGAACACGCCGAGCAGCACGACGGCGCGCTGGCGCAGGGCAAATTCAAGGATGCGGTCGATCACGGCTTTGCCTCCTTGGTCTCGGACACGGTCAAAGGAGCGGCCAGGCCGGTGAGCCATTCGATTTGCAGGGCCGCATCCAACGCTTCCTTCCGGGTGTCGAGGAGGGATTCGACGGCTTCGAGATACTGCTTCTGCAATTCGACGTAGGTGGAGACGGGAACCGCCCCGACACGATAATGCCGGTCGGCCAGCTCGGCGGCTTCACGGAAATGTTCCACGGAATCGGGCCTCCACTTGTCGAGCGCCGCCAGCTTGTTCCGGTAGATCAACGCGGCCTCGGCAATCTTGCGCTCGACCTCGCGTTGCACGACGCCGAACGAGGCTTCTGCCTGCATCCGGCGGGCGGCGGCGCTTTCCACATTGGCTGAGTTCCGGTTCCACAGCGGCAGCGGGAACGACACGCCGACGCCGAGGATGCGGTCGCGTCCTCCCACATTCTCCTCCGAGAACATCGGGCCGACGCTGATCGCGGGATAACGCTCGTTACGGGCGAGTTCGACCCGGAATCCCTGCTGCGCCAGCTCCACGCTCCGGACGCGCAGCTCGAAGTTGTTCGTGCGGGCCAGCGCCAGCAGCGGCTCCACCCCGATTGCCGGGCGGAAGGTGAGCCTGTCACCGGCCACGGTCACATCCGCGTCAGCCGGTTGGCCGCGAAGCTGGTTCAGTTCCAGCAGTGCGGTCTGGATTGCGAGGGTGGCGTCATTGGCCTTGCGCTGCATGGTCAACGTCGTGGCCTCAATGACGCGTGTCTCCAGCACCGGCGTCAGCCCGGCGGCATCGCGTTGCACGAGCACGTCGCGCAACGCCTCGAAACGCTCCACCACTTCACGGGTCGCCGCCGCCTTTTCCTGGGCGACGAGGACGCCATAAGCCAACGAACGAACACGCCCAGCCAGCGCCCCGCGGAAGCGTTCCAGTCCCAACTCGGCAAGCTCCACATCGTGATTGGCGATGGCCTTGCGGAGGCTCATCCGCCCCGGCCACTCGAAGGTCTGCATAACGGAGACCGACCACGCGACGCCTTCGCCCGCCGCATTGCCGAAGGCGTCCCGGACGCGCTTCTGGCCAACGGCGCCGGAGATTTCGGGGTTGGCCAGCAGACCGGCGCTTCTCCGGCCCGCCTTGGCCGCGAGCAGTTCCGCCTGGTAGAATTTGAACTCGGGATTTTTCTCCAACGCCTCGGCTACAATGGCATCAAGGTGGGTTGGGGCATTGGTCGAACTCTCAGCCGCCCGGGTCAGGTTTCCGGCGGCAACGAACAGGGACAGACAGGGCAAAATAGATTTCAGTTTCATAAGCAGTTAACGGGACAGAACAGGGCGGGAGGCCCAACAGGAGACGGGTGAAAGGACGCAATGCGTCCACGAGCGAAGAAGAACCCTTAGACGATGGGCTGCTCAGAAAACGAAGGAAGGCGCACGGACAGGAAGAGCCGCGCGGGAAGAAAACTGCCAGCGGCGGGAAAGCTCGGGAGGAGCAGTGCCGGGATGCTCGGGGGCGGGCTGAGTCGCCATTCCGACCTCCATTCCCATGCCATCCAGCTTGAGAAGGGCATTCAACGGTGAAACCAGCTCTGAAGAAGATGCTGATACTTTGACTTCAAAAGATGCCAGCAGGCAAAAACCGTCGGCAGCGTCGTGATTGCTGGAATCATGCTCGTCCGAGTCGTCGGGGGAAAAATCGGAGCAATGGCCGTGCTGTTCGTGGATGGTGCCGAAGTCCTCAAGCAGAACATGAGACGACGTCGGCAGCCAAAGGGCGACCAGCAGGAACGTCAGCATGAGTTGGGCAACTTTCACCGTCTTTACGGTGTCCGACCGACTTGGGTGGATCAAGTGACGATTCATCGGAGACACTCGCTGCTTCGACACCCGCAAGCAGTGTTGGCTGGCTGGCTTTCAGTCCCTCCAAGGCGACTCGCCAAGAAGGCCATCGCCCTCCGGCCATGGATCTGCTCAGCTCAACGACGGGAAATCGACCAACGAGACGTTGCGGCGGATGTAGGTCGGCACGTCCAGATCGGAGCCGCCGTGGACCGTGGGTTCGCTCTTGTCGAAGCGCCCCTTGGGAATGACCTGGAGCGCTAGCTCGGGCTGCTGGCCCTCGTGGCGTTTGCGACGGCGACGGCCCGAGGATTTGTCGGCCTGTTCCGACCGGCGATCACCCGCAAGGATCGGCACAGGGGGGACGAACCGGGAGGAAGTGTGCGGCGCGGGCGGGGTCTGTCCGAAGGTTTCCGCCGAATCGTCTTCCAGGATCTCCGGCTTCTCCGAAGCGGTGCGCCGGGTGACGACGAGCAGGACGGACAGGCGTCCGGCGTGGGATTCATCGCAGACGGCTCCGACGGTGACATCGGCCTGCTCCGCCTCGCGTTGGACATGGTCCTTGATGCGGCCGATCTCGGCGGGGGTGAGTTCCGGCCCGGAGATGATGCTGACGATGACGTTCTCGGCCTCGGTGAGCGCGCGGCCCTCGTCGAGCAGTGGATGTTTGAGCAGCTTGTCGAGAACCGCCTGGGTGCGGCCTTCGCCCGCGGCTTCCGCCACGGCGAACGCGCTCTCGGTATGGCGTCCCCGGATGGCCTTCTGGAGCTCGGGCAGGCCCAGCGGGATCAGGCCCCGGCGCGTGATGAGCTGCCAGAGGCCGCGGATGCCGTGGGCGACGAGCTCGTCGCTGACGGCCATCACTTCCGTCACCGAACGCGTTTCGTCGATCAACTTCTCCAGGCGGTGGTTCGCCAGGGTGAGGACGGAGTCGGCGGACATCTTCATCCGGCGCAGGGAGCTGCTGGCGATGGGGTGCCGGCGCGTGCTCTCGAAGCTGAATGGCGTGACCACGACGCCGAGGGTCAGGGCGCCCGATTCCCGGGAAATCTTCGCAAAGAACGGAGCGGCCCCGCTGCCCGTGCCTCCGCCAAGCCCGGCGACGATGAAGACCACGTCGTGCCCCGTGGTGATGGCGCGGATCTGTTCCTCGGCCTCCTCCGCGAGCGCGAGCCCGAGCTCGGCGTCGGCGCCGGTGCCCATGCCCCGGGTCTGCTTCTCGCCAAGGAGGATCTTCTCGGGACAGAGCGATGAACGGAGCGTGGTGGCGTCGGTGTCGGCCGCGACGAAACGCACGCCGGGCAGCGAGGTTGCGAGGCGGTCGACGGACTTGATGCCGGCCTGTCCGAGGGCGATCACGCAGATGCGGACGACGCCGTCTGCCATCGAATCGAGGGGGTTGTCCGGGGTTTTCATGGTCAGAGCGAGAAACGGCCGCCGAGGATTTCGCCGAGCTTGAAGGGCCAGCGGAAGACGGGGCGCGGGCGGGCTTTTTCCTGGAAGGATCCGAACTTCACCAGGCCGATGGGCGTGACGAACTCGGGCTGGTCGAGCGCTGCGGAAAGGCCGTTGATGGCCGACGTTCGTCCCAGGGTCGCCGACATGCCGAAGACATGTTCCGCCAGTTCGCGGATCCCGGGGAGCCGCGACGTGCCGCCGCTCAGGAAGACGCCCGCGCGGACATGGTGGGTCAATCCGCGCTGGATCACGTCCTCCGCCACGAGTTCGAGGATCTCGTCGACGCGGTGATGGATGATCAGGCGGAGGTTCTCGAGATTGACCGAGCGATGCTGCATGCCCGCGCCCTGCGGGAGGGTGATAGACTGGCCGCGAACGGACGGATCTACCTTGGCCGAGCCGTGCTGGAGCTTGAGCTGCTCGGCCAGGCTGAGGGGCACGCGGAGGCCGTAGGCGAGGTCGTTGGAAATATGGTCGCCGCCCACGCCGATGACGCCGGTGTGGCGGACGACGCCCCGGCAGTAGACGACGTATTCTGTCGTGCCGCCGCCGATGTCGATGGCGATGGCACCCATTTCCTTCTGCTCGCTGCTGAGCATGGCGAGGGCTGCGGCGAGTCCGCTGAAAGCGACGTTCTCCACTTCGAGCTGGAGGCCCTTGACCGCGCGGATGGGATTCTCGATGCGGCCGGCCAGGCCGTGGATGACGTGCATGTCCACGGCCAGACGCGCACCGGACATGCCGACGGGGTTCACGATCCCGCTCTGGTCGTCGACCATGAAGTGCTGGCGGACGGCGTGCAGGATCTGGTTCTGGGGCGGGATGTTGATCGCCTTGGCGTTGCGGACGACGTCCTGCGCGTCCTCGTCGGAGATGAGCCGGTCGGCCGCGACGATCGGATGCACCCCTCGGTTGCCGGTGCCGTGGATGTGGTTGCCGGTGACGCCCAGGTAGACGGAGCGGATCTCCACGCCGGACATCGCCTCGGCTTCGGTCAATGCGGCGCGGACATCCTCCTCGGCGGCGGAGAGGTCGGTGATCTCCCCTTTTCGCACGCCGCGCGAACGCGCCTGGCCCAGGCCGATGACGTTCAGCGCGCCCTGCTCGTTCACTTCGCCGACGACGGCGCAGACCTTGGAGGTGCCGATCTCGAGTCCGACGATGATCTGGTTGGAGCGGTCAAACATTGCGCTTCCTGGGTGGGCGGACCGGCTTGGGCCGGGACGGGGTTTCCGGCTGGCGGGTAAGCTCGGCCGGGATGACGGGGATGTGGTTGTTGACGGTGAGATTGATGCTGGCGGCGGTGACGCGCGATGCCGCCAGGCGGTCGTGGATCTCGCGCCAGCGCAGGAGCTGGCGGTCGATGCCCTGCATGGAAAAAGTCAGCCTGGTCCCCTGCACGGTCGTGACGACCAGCTCGTCCGGCTGGGTGATGTCGATGCTCAGGATGTCCACGACCCCCGCCATCGACGACAGCTCGAAGCGGCGCAGGAGTTCGATCGCGGAGGTGACTCCCACAATCTCAAGCCGCCGGCCTTCCACGACGTCCGTGAGGTTCATCATCATCTGGGGAAACGCGACCTGATCGACGTTGCCGGACGAGTTCACCCGCTTCAGCCAGCCGTCCAGGGCCGGCATGACGAAGCCCGTGTCGTCGACGAGCAGACGCTGGGTCACGAGTTCGCCGCGAGGCGTCGTCACGGGACGGCGGATCTCCGCGACGGGTTCACGTTCCTCCACCTGGATCCGCAGCGTCTCCGGCAGGACGCGTTCAACGAACGCATGGCGGATCCACGGAAGCATCTCGAGGTCGCGCTTCACGGCCGAGAGGTCGAGCGCGTAGAGGTTCTGGTTCGGACGCAGGATGACGAAGCGCCGGATCTCGGCATGTGTCATCACGCCGTCGGTGGTGACCTCCACCTTGCGGACGGTGAAGGCCGGATTCTCATACATCAGCCGGTTCGTGAGCCACTGTCCGCCGCGGAGGAAAACGAAGCCCGCGAACGCCACGCAGAACAGGACCATCAAGGCCCGGGCCGCGATGGTCATCCGGCGGGAACGCACCTGGTCGTTGCTCAATTTCACGTCGAGGACGACGTCGCGGGAGACGCGTCGGTTGCGCGAACGGCCTTTGGAGAACAGCCCCATCAAACGGCCCTCCTTCCCGAACGCCTGAGCGCGAGATCCACCATGCACTGGCACAACGCGGCGTAGGCAAGGCCGTGGGCCGCGGCGGCCTTGGGCAACAGACTCGTCTCGGTCATGCCGGGCAGCGTGTTCACCTCGAGCACGACGGGAGACCCATCCGGCCGGACCATCACGTCGACCCGGGCGTAATCGCGCGCGCCGACGGCCTTGAAAGCCCCGAGCGCAGCCCGCTGGATTCCCAGAGTGGTCTCCGGGGAAAAGTCGGCCGGACAGAAATACTCCGTGGCGCCGACGGTATACTTGTTCTGGTAGTCGTAGCTCCCCTGCTTCGGCCGGATCTCCACCACGGGCAGGGCGACGCCGTCCAGTATCGCCACGGTGGTCTCGCGGCCGACGATGCGTTCCTCCATCAACGCTTCCGTGTCGTGCTGGAGCGAAGCCGCGAGCGCGGCCGCGAACTGTTCCTTCGCATCGACGAACTGGAGCCCCACGCTCGAGCCCTGCCGGACCGGCTTGACGATCGCGGGGACGGAGAGCGAGGTCGGCCAAGTGGAGTTCGCGGAGTGCAGCACCGTGAAATTCGCCGTCGGCACACTGTCGCGGAAGCAGGCCAGCTTGGTGAGAACCTTGTCGAAGGCGATGCGGCTGGCGACGGCGTCGCAGCCGGTGTAGGGCACGCCGATCACGTCGAGTTCACGTTGGACCAGGCCGTCCTCGCCATAGGTTCCATGCAGCGCGAGGAACACGACCTCGGTGCCGGCCGGCAGAGCCAGGTTGCCTGGAACCGGATCGACTTCGTGAACGGTGTGGCCGACCGAACGAAGAGCCCTCGCCACGGCGGCACCCGTCCGAAGCGAGACTTCGCGTTCGGCGGAAGGGCCGCCCAGCAGGACGGTGATGTTCAGGGCTCGGGACATTTCAAACTGGATCCTGTCCGAGGATTTCAACCTCGGTGTGCAAATCAATGCCGCTCTTCTCTTTTACACGGCTGCGGACAACTTCGATCAGCTCGAGCACCTCGCGCGCGGAGGCGCCGCCGAGGTTGACGATGAAATTGGCGTGGACGTCGGAGACCATCGCGTTGCCGACGCGCGTGCCCTTCATCCCAAGCTCGTCGATGAGCTTTCCGGCGGGCGACTCGGCCGGGTTCTTGAAGATGCACCCGGCGCTCGGCTGGGCCGGCTGGGATTCCCAGCGTTTGCGGTTGCCCGCTTCCATCTTCGCGCGGACTTCTTCCACGGGAGCGGGCTTGCCGACAAGGACCGCGCCCAAGGCGACATGGGTGCGGAGCAAAGGACACGCGCGGTATTCGACCGGGACTTCCGCCGAGGGACGTTCTTCAACAATGCCCTCACGCGACATGAAACGGACCAGTTCAACGACATCGAACGTCCAGGCTCCCATCGCGCCGGCATTCATCCGCAACGCACCTCCGACACTGCCGGGAATGCCTTCCAGAAATTCAAGTCCGGTCAACCCCGCATCGCGGGCCGCATTGGAAACCAATTTCAACCTAGCCCCCGCTCCGCAATGAAGGCGGTCTCCCTTCACCTCGATCCGGCTGAAGGCGGCGTGGCCGAGCGAGACGACAATCCCGCGGATCCCGCCATCACGGATGAGCAGATTCGAACCGCGTCCCAGAATCGTGACCGGCACGGAACGCGTCGCCGCCAATGAGAGCACCGTGGAAAGATCCGCTTCGGTCCGGGGTTCGACCAACAGCTCCGCCGGTCCACCGACCCGCAAGGTCGTGCGTTTGGCCATGGGTTCTCCGGCCCGCACCAGAGTTCCAGGAGCAAGTCGAAAGGTGAACTCGCCAACGAGCGCGTCACAAGCGTTGGGAGAGATGGCTTCCATCGTCGTCATGAGATCCCCGCCTCCTGCGCCCGGAGCCGACGGGAGATGCCCCCATCACCCTCGGGTCTGGGTCGGTCGCTAAATTGATCCACCGGCTCCGAAAGCCCGATCGCCTTGCCGATGTGGGCCGCGATGTCGCGGGCTGCATCCGGGAAATCCCATTGCGCCAGCGCCGCCTGCACGGATGCACGCGCAGGAGCCTCGCCGGCCAGCCGGATCAAGAGCCGCGTGAACGCCTCGGGCGAAGCGCCGTTCTGCTCGAAGCTCCAGGCCGCGCCCGTCTCGACGAAGGCGCGGGCGTTGTGGCGTTGATGGTCGTCCGCCGCGGTCGGATAAGGAATGAGCACGGCCGGAACGCGCAGGGCCGCCAGTTCCGCCAGTGAGGACGCCCCCGAACGACTCACCGCCAACGTCGCCGCCCCCAGAGCAAATTCCATCTCGCTCAGGAATGGCTGCACCACCGCGCGGGCTTTGGCCGCAGCGTAGATCGCACGCATGCCGTCAGCATCGCTCGCTCCCGTCAAGTGGATGAACTGCCACTCGGGAAACGCCGCCATGAAGTCCGGAAGCGCACCGGTCATCAGCTTGTTGATGCCGCTCGCGCCTTGGCTTCCGCCCATGACGAGAAGCGTCGGGCGATTGGCCGCGAGCCCGAGGGCCATGCGCGCGGAGGCGGCGTCCATTGGCTGGAACTGGGGCCTGACCGGCATCCCCACGACATGGACGCCGGGGTTGTTCAACCGGCCCGAGGTTTCGTTAAAGTAGACGAACGCATCGTCAACAAGGTGCGCCAACCAGCGGTTGGCCCGGCCGGGGATCGTATTTGAATCGTGGAGATAGGTCCGTGCGCCCAGGCATCGTCCGACCCAGATCGGCGCGGCGCTGGTGAACCCGCCCATCGCCAGCACAGCGGCGGGGCGTGCGTCGCGAAAGAGTTTCCTGGTGGCGGAGAGCGATCCGAACAGTCCCTTGAAGAAGGCCAGTTTGCCGCCCGAAGTGAATCCGACCGCCGGCAGCGTGGCGACCTGGGCACCCCTCACTCCCTTCACGGCCTGCTGGTCGACTTCCTTGGGCGAAACCAGAAGCGTCACGGAGGCCCCGCGGATCATCAGTTCCTCGGCGACGGCGATTCCGGGAAAGAGATGGCCGCCCGTGCCGCCGCAAGCGATGGCAACCTTCGGCTTGTTCGTTGGACGTTGCATCAACCTGCCTCCGCGAGCGGAAGGTCTGAGAAGGGATTGCGGGTCGAACCGGCCTCGACCGTGCGGGGGCGCGCCTGACGGGCCACGCTGAGGAGAACACCGATGGCGACGAGCATGAAGAGGAGGCTCGAACCGCCGTAGCTGATGAACGGAAGGGCCAGGCCCTTGTTGGGCAGCGTGGCCGTGACGACCCCGATGTTGATGAAGGCCTGGACGGCGATCAGGGACGTGATCCCTACCGCCAGGAGCGCGCCGAAAACATCGGAGGCGTGGAGCGCGATCCACATCCCCGCCACCAACACTCCGAGGAACGCGAGGACGACGAAGAGCCCGCCGACGAAGCCAAGCTCCTCCGCGACGACGGCGAAGATGAAGTCGGTGTGGTGTTCGGCCACCCAGCCCATTTTCTGGCGACCTTCGCCGAGTCCCTTGCCGGCTAGGCCCCCCGCCCCGATGGCCAGCTGTGCCTGCCATTGCTGGGCCCCCCGGTCGCGGCGGGTTTCCTCCAGATTCAGCCAAGAGTGGATGCGTTCAGACCGGTTGGCATTCGTCGCCACGAAGGCCCCCACGACCGTCAGGAGAATGCAGGCGGGAAGGACGAGATAGCGGGCCTTGGCCCCGGCGCTGAGAAGCACAATGCAGCTGATGCAGGTGAGGAGCAGGGTGGTGCCGATGTCGGGTTCCCTGAAGATGAGTCCAAGGACCACGCCCGCTGCGGCGCAGGGGATGACCACGCCGTGCAGAAACGACTTCATCCGGTGCGCGAACCGTTCGCCATACCAGGCGAGGAAGATGACCAGGGCGAGCTTGGCCATCTCTGAGGGCTGGAACTGGTAACCGCCCTTGATGATCCAACGCCGGGCTCCGTTGACCGGCTTTTCGAAGAGCAGGACGTAGGCGAGCAAAACGACGGTTATTCCCATCAACAAGGGCCACCACCGCTTTAAGAGCCGATAGTCGAAACAGGCCGCCGCCACCGCGGCGGGAATGGCGAGCACGCACCATTTAAGCTGCGCCATGAGGAATTTCGCGCCCTCGGCCGGAACGCCGGCGCTCGAATTGCTCGCGCTGAAGAGCATGGTCAGACCCAGCGCCAGCAATCCTGTGACACAGAACACGAGAAGGGTCGTGGCGTATCTCATGGTGCGGGCGCTGGGTCAGGCGGGTAGCCGGGGACCACCCGATCAGGGCCGGCCCGCCGGAGTTCCCGGCGGAATGGTTCCGCCGGCCGGGGCGGCGGACGGCGGGGGGGTGTAGGCCGGAACGGCGGGTGCCGGCTCGGACGCCGCCGCCTTGACCGGGACCTTGAGGGTCTGGTCGACATTGATCTGGTCGGTCTTCAGGCTGTTCAGACTGCGGAGTTCCTTGACGGTGGTGCCGTGCTTCTTGGCGATCGCGGTGAGGCTGTCGCCTTTCTTCACCTTGTAGGTTCCAACCTCGGATGCGGCCGAAACCGACGCGCCGGCCTTTCCGGAGGGCGCGGCCGAGGCGGTCTTGCCACCGGCGGGGATCTTGATCGTCTGGCCGATCTTGAGCTTGCGCGAATCGACGCCCGGATTGGCCGCTTCGAGGGCCTTGAGCGAGACGCCGTTCTTCTTCGCCACGACGGCGAGCGTATCGCCCTTGGCGATCCTGTAATCGCCGCCTTCGGACATCGGCGCGGCAATTGCAGATTCCGGGGTGATCACGGCGGGAACGGGGCCGGCTGCTGACGCAGGGAGAGTCGCCGCCGGATAGGCCGGGCTGCCGAGTGGAACCGAAGCCCCGGGTGAGCCGGCCGGAGGAACGCCGCCGACATACGAGGCCGTCCCGGGAGTTCCGGGCAGCGGCGACGTATTTGCAGGAATCGCAGGCACTGAGCTCGTCGAAGCCATTCCCCTGTCGAGTGCGGCGTTCGTGGCCATGAGCCCGGGATCGTTCGTGGAAAGCGGGGAGGTGCCCGGAAGGTCCGTCCCGGCCGTAGTTCCGGTGCCGGCATCACCCGTCTTGCTGCATCCTTGGAAGAGGAGGCCGCCAAGGGCGACGACGTGGACGGCGATGACGCCGAACACGAGCAATCGGGTGCGGTTGCGGCTGGCGGACTGCTGCTGGATGGATCCCTGCGGGACCAGTGGATTCGGGGTGCTCATGAGATGGTGGCTGATTCTGTAATTGTCGTTGTCATATCCCGTCGGCGGCTCGCCTCCGGGGGTTATCAAATCATTTCAAAACTGGTTCGACCGCGGCGCAGAAGGACTCTTTCGGCAGTGGATCATGGGAGCTTCCGGAAGCGCCACGACCCGTGGATTCCGCCCAATTCCGCACCGCCTGGCGGAAGACGTCACCCCGGTGCTGGTAGTTCTGAAACTGGTCAAAACTGGAGCAGGCCGGCGAGAGCAGGACAAAATCGCCAGGAGCCGCGCTGCGCGCCGCTTCCAGCGTGGCTTCTAACAATGAATCCATGAGGGTGCAAGGTGTAAACAAACTCCATGCCGCACGGAGCTTTTCTCGCGATTCTCCGATCAGGAAAGCGCCCTTGACCCGTTGGGAAAGCAGCGGGCCGACGTCGTGGAAGTCTATGCCCTTGTCGCGGCCGCCGGCGATGACCCAGACGTTGGCTTCGCGCATGGCGGGGACCGACTGGATCGCAAAATTGAGAGCGCTGAGGTTTGTCGCCCGCGAATCGTTGATGAACTTCACCCCGTCGACCTCGCCGATCGCCTCAAAACGGTGCGGGGCCGGCTCGAAGGCTTCCAACGCATCCTTCATGAGATTGAGCGGCAGCCTCAGGACCCGTCCGACGGCCAGTGCCGCCATGACGTTCTCCGCGTTGTGCGGCCCGCGAAGACGGCTGCGGTCCATGTCGAACAGCGGCCCTTCCCAGCCTTCGATTCGGCTGACGAGGAGCGAACGGTCCAGGAAGATGTCCGCCCGCCGATTCTGGGAGCTGAAGGTGATGACCTTCGAGGGGATCGGCAGATTCAGGGAGCGGAGGTGCGCCAGCGCCTCGCTCTGGATGATGGCCCAATCGAACGCCTGCTGGTTCGTGAAGATCTTGGACATCTCCCGGAGGTAGTCCGGCAGGGTCCGGTATCGGTCGAGATGATCCGGGGCGGCATTGAGCAGGACGGCCACGGACGGACGGAAATAACGGATGTTCTCCAACTGGGGAACCGTCACCTCCATCGTCAGGTAATCGAGCTCGCGGCTTTGGTTTGCCGCCGTGCAGAGGGGATGGTCCGGACTGCCGGCGACGCGAGTCCGGCGTCCCGAGGCGATCAATATCTTCTCGATGATCCGGGCGGTGGTGGACTTGCCATTGGTGCCGGCCACCGCGATGCCGAGGCAGAGCGACTGCTGGTAGGCGAATTCAAGTTCGCTGATCAGGTCCAGCTTCCGCTCCACCGCCTGCCAGACGAGGTCGGACTCGCCGACCGCCCCCGGACAGACGACCGCAAAATCGTAGACCCCTTCCGGCAGCTGGCCGCAGCCGAAGTGCAGCGCCGCCCCCGAGACTTCGAGGCTCCGGCAGGCGGAACGAAGCGCCGGCGCATCCCCGCCGTCCACCGCCGTCACCCTCGCGCCCCGACCCAGCAACAGGGCGCAGACCACCTGCGCGGCCGGATGCAGGCCGATGACAAGGACGGACTTTTTATTCAACTCGAACATGCTTCAACGGATCTTCAGGGTCGCCAGCGCCACGACGGCGCAGACGACGCACAGGATGTAGAACCGCGTCACCACCTGCGATTCATACCAGCCCAGCTTCTCAAAATGATGGTGGATCGGCGCCATGCGGAACAACCGCCGGCCGGTGCCGGTGCGATGCCGCGTCCACTTGAACCACGACCGCTGCATCAGCACTGACACCGCTTCCATCACGAACACCCCGCCGGCGATCGCCAGGATCAACGGCTGCTGGATCAGCACCGCGATGATCCCGAGGACCCCGCCGAGGGCGAGCGACCCCGTGTCACCCATGAACAGCTTGGCCGGATGGCAGTTGAACCAGAGAAATCCGACTCCGGCCCCGACCATCGCCGCACAGAAAACCGTCAGCTCGCCAGCGCCCGCAATGTAGGGAATCTCGAGATAGCCCGCTATCTTTACATTGCCGGCAACGTAGGTAAGCACGGCGAAAACGAGGCAGACGATGATAGTGCAGCCGATGGCGAGGCCGTCGAGACCGTCGGTCAGGTTGACCGCGTTGGAGCTGCCGACGATGCAGAGCACCGTGAGGATGCCACCGACGACAAGCCCCCAGGTGCCGACGAGCACGGGGTGCTTGTAGAACGGGACCATGACTTCGCTGACCACCCGTTGGGTTGCCGGAAGCTCGTAGAGATACCACGCGACGAACCCCGCCAGCAGAAACTGGATGGCCAGCTTCAAGCCGCCCGTGATCCCGATATTGTTCTGCTTGGTCACCTTGGCCCAGTCGTCGTGGAAGCCCAGTCCCGCCAGCACGAGCACGGAAAGCATCGTCAGCTGCACCTGCGTGTTCCACTGGGCCCAGAGCATCGCGGTGATGTCCAGCACCAGCACGATCATGACGCCGCCCATCGTCGGCGTGCCCTTCTTGCTGAGCAGCCGAGTCTTCAAATCGCCGATCTCCTCCGCCTTGTCCGAGTAGTCCTGGCCGAACTTCAGCTCCTTGAGCCAGGCGATGAAGTAGGGCCCGAGCCAGATGCTGAACGCCAAGGCGGTCAGCAACGCACCGCCGGCCCGGAAGCTGATGTAGCGGAACAGACGCATCCACGACACGGTCTCCTCCCACTCAGTTCCCTGAGCGGCATCCAAAATAGCCTGGGCCAGATAATAGAGCATGCTCAGTCGCGCCTCGGTGTCCGTGAAAGGGTCGTGGGCAATCCCGACTGCCGGATGGCCGAACGCAGCCAACGCCGCAGCTCGCCCCCGGCGCCCGCCGAGGCTGCGGGCGCGCGCGTCTTGCGGACCGGACCGGACATGCCCCCTCGGCTGTCGATTCTCGGCTTCATGGGCGCACCTCCGCCGGCAACACGGGCTGGCGCAGCATGTCGACGATCCGCTCCAGCTTCGCCGAGCGGGACGCCTTGAGCAGTATCAGATCCCTGGGCTGGAGCCTTTCCTTCAACTTGGCGAAGGCCTCTTCCACGGAACCGACCGCGATGACTTCAGGCAACCCGGCCTGAAGCGCCGCCGCCGCGGTGATGTCGGCGTTGGAGCCGACAGTGATCAGCAGTTGCACCCGTGACGCCGCCGCCAGCCGGCCGACATCCTCGTGCGCCGATGCCGTGTGATCGCCGAGCTCGCCCATGTCGCCGAGCACGGCGACGCGTCGGCCGCCGACCCGCATTTCGGAAAATGTCAGCAAGGCCGCCGCCATCGAATCGGCGTTCGCGTTGTAGGCGTCGTTCAAGACCCACGCATCCCCTGCCTGTTCCCACTGCAGCCTCATCTTCGCCGGAGGGCACGCGGCCAGGGCCCGCATCACCTGGTCGCGACGGATGCCCAGCGTGGCGGCGGTCGCGATGGCCAGCAGCGCGTTCAACACATGGTGCCGGCCAAGAAGCTTGATCTGATACTCGCCGTCGTAGCCCGGAACCTTGGACACGACACGAAAGGAGGAGCCTTGGGGCGCGATCTGCACGTCGCGGGCGATGAAATCGAGCCCTTCCGCAAATCCCACCAACCACACCTGCGCCCTCGTTCGCGCGAGGATCTCGGCGAGCCCGGGCGTTTCCCCGTTGGCGATGAACCGCCCGTCGGCGGGAAGCACCTCGGCGATCCAGCCTTCCTCGCGGATGACTCCGTCGATGTCGCCGAAGAACTCAAGATGCTCGCGCCCGATGCTCGTGAGAACGCCGATGCCGGGCGCGATGGACTCGAGGAGCGGCCGGAGTTCGCCGGGGTGATTTGTGCCGGCTTCAAGGACCGCCACCACATGCCCCGACTCGATGCGCAGAAGCGTCAGCGGAACGCCGATGTCGTTGTTGAAGCTCGCCTCGCCCGCGACCGACGGACCCTTCTCGCGGAGGACGGCGGCGATGAGCTCCTTCGCGCTCGTCTTGCCGTTGGAACCGCACACGGCGACGACCGGCAGGGTGAACCGACTTCGATAGGCGGCCGCGAGTGAGCCGAGCGCCTTGCGTGTGGAGGGAACGAGGATTGCGGGAATCCCGGCAGGCACGAGATGCGCCTTGGCTTCATCGGCCAGGAGCGCGACCGAGTGGGCCGCAGCGACCTTGGGCAGGAACTCGTGCGCGTCGAAACGCTCCCCGCGCAGCGCGACGAAAAGATCGCCGGGGAGGACCTGGCGCGAGTCGGTGCAAACGCGGAAAACCTCCAGCTCCGGCGAGCCGTGGATGATCCGGCCCCCGGTCGACTCCGCCACGAATTGAAGGGTCAGCGGATTCATTCGTCCAGTGCCCGGGCCTCTGTGTTTCCCGAGAATCCGAGTTGGCCCAGGCATTCCCGGCATTCTTCCCGGTCGTCGAAAGGAACAACGGTGTCCGCGAGGATGTTGAAAGTTTCGGCCCCCTTGCCGGCCACCACAAGGGCGTCGCCCGGGCGGCACCTCCAGAGCGCGGACCGGATCGCCATGGAACGATCCATCTGCCGCTGCGCCGCCTCGGGCCGGACTTGGCGCCAGGCGAATGCGACCTCCTCCGCCAAGTGCGACGGCTGCTGGTTCGATGGATCATCCGTGGTGATCCAGACACCGTCGGCGAAGCGGCCGATGGCGTGGCCGAACCCGGAGCGTTCCTGGGACGAGTGGGACGCCTTGCCACCGAAGACAACATAGACGTGGCCGCGGACACGGCGACGGACGGAACGCAGGACATGCTCCAACCGCGTGGGAGTCTCGGCCCGCTCGACCATCACTTCGAACTTCTGCCCGCAGTCGATCTGCTCCTCACGTCCGGGGCACGGGATCACCGACGCGTCCGTCCCGTCCTGCCATTTGAGCCCCAGGGGACGCAGCACCTCGCCGATCGTCCGGACCTGGAACCAGCGCACCGGACCGGCGCCGAAGACATTGGCCGTAGCAGCGACGGATCCGTCGAGGAGGCACGCGCGGCAGCCATGGTCGACCATCTCCGAGAGGAGCCGCTGGAAATCCATCCCGTTAAGCGGGCGCGGCTGGGCGGGATGCTCCCGCTCACCGATCTGGCTTACGAAAGGCGTGATCAACCCGGTCTTGATCCGGTGCGCTTCGAGGATCTGCCGGGCGCGGTAGGCGTTGGCGGCGGAATCCTCGCCGGGAATGAACCGGTAGATCTCCAGCTTGAGCGCCGGATAACCGAAAAACGCGGCGGCCGCACAGGCCAGCGCGAGCGAAGGATCGGCCACCCGGATACGGGTGGAACGCGCTGAAAGCTGGCTGGAATCTCGGCAGATGATCGCCACCGCGCCCCGGCTGGAGGCGATGCTTGCGCGGACGAATTCCGATTCGTTGGCCTCGCCGTGCGAGACGTAGAGCGCACCGGGGATGACGCCGCGCGGATCGTTCGTGACGAGCGTCACCTGGCGGTTGACCGATCCCGCGACATCGATCGGGTCAATGCTCTTGAGGAGTTGGCGGAGCAGCATGGTCAGGGTGTTCCCGCCGCCAGAATCGAGGCCGTGGCGGCGTTGGTCTTGAGGATGTCCGGACGGATGTTGAGGTAGTTGGCGACGTTGGTTCCGATCTGCGCGAAGACCGGCGCGGCGGCCCTTCCGCCCTGGTGGTTCTTGTGCACGCGGTCGTATTCCGGCTCGTCCACGATGATGGCGATGAGCACCTCGGGATCGCTCGCCGGGAAGAAGCCGATGAAGGAGGCGTAGAACTTCGTCTCCGAGTAGCCGCCGTGTTCGGGCTTCTGGGCCGTGCCCGTCTTGCCGGCGACGGAGTAGTTCTCCATGCGGGCCCGGGTCGCGGTGCCGCCTGGAGCAACGGGGCCCTTGAGCGATTCGATGATGGCGTTGGCGGTCTCCTCGCGCAGGACCCGGCGGACCGGCATCACGGGCGTGCGCGAAAGCTGGTTCCCATCGGCGTCCAGAATGCGGTCGATCAGACGCGGCTTCATCAACACGCCGCGATTGGCGATGGCGGCGACCGCCATGGACATCTGCAACGGCGTCACCGCGATGCCCTGCCCCATCGGGATCTGGACGACGCTCAGGCCGTTCCAGCCGGGGATGACCCGGCCCGAAGGGAAGTAGTTCGTGCGATCGGGGCGGTGCACGAGGCCGTAGGACTCGGCCGGCATCGGGAGATCGGTGCGTTTGCCAAAGCCGAAGGCCTCGATGTAGTCGCACATCAGGACGCCGCCCATCTTCTCGCCGATCTTTCCCGAGCCGATGTTGGAGGACTTGGCGATGATCTCGTCCACCGTCATCCAGCCATGCGGGGTGCTGTCGCGCAGCGGGCGGGCGCGGCCATGGTAATGCCAGGATCCGTTCTCGCAGAAAATCTTGTCGTCCATCCGGACCAATCCGGCGTCGAGCGCGGCGGCCACGGTCACAATCTTGAAGGTGGAGCCGGGTTCGTATTGGTCGGTGACGAGGCGGCTGTTGAAGAAGTTCGAATCGCCGGGCCGGATGTTGGCCGGATCAAATGTGGGCAACGAGGCCATCGCGAGGATGTCGCCCGTCTTGGGCCGCATCACGAGCCCCATCATTCCCTTTGCGCCGAGCTCCTTCATCTGCCCGGCCATGGCGGTCTCCAGATGATACTGGACCCACGCATCGATGGTGAGGACCAGGCTGTTGCCGGAACGGGCCTCCACATCCTGCCGCCGAAACTGGGAGATTTCATGACGCCTGGCATCACGCTCCGAGATCATCCACCCGGCCTGGCCCTGGAGGAGATCGTCGAACTTGGCCTCGAGCCCCAGCACGCCGGACGCGAGTTCATCCTGGCCGGTGGACCCGATGATCTGCGCGGCCAACGTCTGCCCCGGATAGGTCCGGATCTGGTCCGGCGTCGACTGGATGGAACGGGTCCGGGCCGCCTTCCAGAAATTCGTCTGGGCAATCCGCCCTATCCGGTTGGTCCGCGCCAGTGATTCCGGCGAGACGAGGAACGGAAGGCTGGCCATGGCCTGCGTGACCTGCTGCCAACGGTCCATCGAAACCTTCCGTTGCAGCAGCACATACTGGTTGGTCAGCCAGACCCGTTGGGCGACCCCGTTATTGGTGCGAAAGCCCGGGCGGATGGTGATTTCAAGCCGCTTCGCGAGGGCCGCTTCATCCACCATCAGGATCGGCGCGAGCAGGCGGGCCGCGTGTTCGTGACGTCCGACGAGCAAGGTCGGATCGGCGGCGACCGTGACGGCGGGCACGGACGTGGCGAGCTTGACCCCCTTCGCGTCCATGATGTCGCCGCGCATGGGCAGCCGTTTTTGCAGGAGCGTCGACTGCTGTTCCTGACGGGCCTGGATGCGGTCGCCGCAGATGATCTGGATGTAGACGAGCCGGCCCACGAGGAGCATGAGCGCCGCGGCGATGCACGCCGAGATGGCGACAATGCGTTGGGTCATGGGCGGCGGACTCATGTTGAAATTATGGGCGCCCCCCGCGGCAGCCGGTTCCTCCGGGAGCCGACGCGGGAGCGCCCTTCTCGCTACAAACCGGGTTTGGCGTCCGAGGCAGCCAGTCCGCCATTTACACGGGCCGGAGCGACCAGGCTGCCGGCGGGTTCGGATACATGGATCACCTGCCCGGGCTGGTGCGGGCCTATGGGCAGGCGCAGCGTGCGGACACGCTCCTCCAGCGCGCGGGGCTGGAGCTGCAGGTCGTATTGGTGGCGCTTCAGCGCGTTCTCCGACTCGATGCGGGTCAGCGCGGTTTCCTTTTGTCGACGCTCGACGCCGAGCTTGGCCACCTGCTGGGTCTGCCAGACGTAGCCGATGGCCGAACCACCGAGGAAAATGCAGAGCAGCGCGGCGCGGACCACGGGTCCGGCGCGGAACTCCCCGCCCTGGCTTTTTCGATTCTTCGCCATGTCAAAGTTTCTCCATCACCCGCAGCTGCGCACTGCGGCTCCGCGGATTCTCCGCAAGCTCTCGTTCGCCCGGCAGGACGGCCTTGCGCGTGACCAATCCGACCACCGGTTTCCGCGGCCGCCTGAGCCCCGGTGCGTCAACGGGACCGTCGAACTCGTAGTCGCGGGCCATGTTGCGGCCGAAGTCCTTCACGATCCGGTCCTCGAGAGAATGGAACGTGATCACCGCGAGGCGGCCGCTAGGCCGCAGGACTGAAAGGGCTGCCTGCAGACCACGGGTCAACTGACCAACCTCGTCGTTGACCGCGATCCGCAGGGCCTGGAACACGCGTGTCGCCGGATGGGCCTTGCGGCCGGCGCGCGGCGAGAGTCTTTCGACCAACTCGGCTAGCTGGAGCGTCGTGCGGAACTTCGCCGTTTCGCGATCCATCACGATCGCCTTGGCAAAACGCCGGGAGTCCCGCTCGTCACCGTATTCCCAAAAAATCTTCGCCAGCTCTTCGGCCGACGCCGTGTTCAACAGTTCGGCCGCGGTCAGCTTCTGCTTGCGGTCCTGCCGCATGTCCAAAGGCCCGTCGGCCTGGAAGCTGAAACCGCGTTCGACCCGGTCCAGCTGCGGCGAACTCACGCCCAGATCCAGCAGCACGCCGTCGCACGACTCCGAAGGCATCCACATGGCCAGCTGGTCGAACGCCATGTGGCGGATCTCAAAGCGCCCCGCATACGACTTCGAAAGGCGGGCCGTCGCCGCCTCAACCGCGTCGTAATCGCGATCGCACCCAGACAGCCATCCAGTCGGTGAGCTGGCTGCCAGGATCGCCTCCGCGTGACCAGCCCCACCGGTCGTTCCGTCGACGTATCGGCCCCCCGCCTCCGGCTTCAACGCCGAAAGGACCTCCGACAGGAGCACTGGTTTGTGGACGAAATCCGACACGAGACATGGACGGGCAGGTTAAGATTTCCCCAGCAATTTGGCTGGCGTCGCAATTTCGTGCGCAGGCGTGAGCGACGGCTGGCCTATGCGGGCCTGCGCCGAAGTGGGTTCCGGAATGCCGCCCACTCCTGAAACCATGATCGGCACCGGTGGCCCTGCCTGTGGTTCCACCGCTTCGGAATCCGCATCCGAAAGCTCGCTGCGGAGCGGCTTCACCGCATCCAGCCGCAATTCGGCTTGGACACCCGGAGCCGACGCCGGAGGACCTCCAGCGTCGCGTTTGAAAACGGAGGTGATCCTAGCAATCACCCGACCAAGAGGACCCGTTTTCACCGGTTGCTTGGCCGACCTGGAAAAAGGATTGGCGACAACCTGCGGCGTTGGCTTGGAGTCGGCGGTGCGCTTCCCGACCGATGCTTCAGGCTGTTTAGCGACCCGAGCCTCGAAGAGGGGGCCCGGCGGGCGCTCACCCACTCGGCGATGCGGGACGACCCCCTCCATGGGCACAGGACGGATCATGTCGCCCACGACAACAAACTTGGGGATGGACGACTGCCGATGGAACCGGCGCGAGGTCGAAGGGTCGCTTTCGCGGCTCCCACTGAATCCGAACAGTTGCTTCATTTTCATGCGCACTTCAGGAGATCAACCGATACGCGCCCGGCCCGAGCTGGGAATTCGTCGACGACGCTCCAAACTTGTCCGGACTCCAGATCTCAAAAACTCTCAGGACACCGACGAGCACAACTTCGCCGGAAATCCCAACCGCCTTGGCCTTCTCCTCGGGCAGGGTAATCCGGCCCGCCGAATCGATGGTGACCTGCTCGGACTTGGAACCCACTTCCCGCATCAACTCATCACGCTCCGCAGAGTCCTCCGGCATGGCCTCGATCTTTTCGATCAGCTTGGCCATCCGGCCTGGCGGAAGGACTCGAAGACAGGTGCCATGCGACGTTTTCCATTCTACGACAGTCAGCTCGATGCCAGCCTCTTCCGGCCTCCACTTGGCTGGAATCTGGACACGCCGCTTCTCATCAACCTTCATCCGGAAGGTCGAGTTAAAGAGTTTTTCAGCTGGCGAAGTGTCAGGCATGCCTATGAAGGTCCGATCAACTAACCCAATCGGCCCCACTACTCTAATACTTTACAACACTTCGCCCCACCGGGGTCAATTTCTTTCATGCCGCCAAGGGTTGAAAGTTATTCACCGCCCTTATTTCTTTCATGGCGTATCTATAAACAGCTTTTGTTCAGGTGTTTAATAGCAGCACCGCCAGCTCCCCAAGGAATCCATATCAACTCCCTCACTCTCAAGTGAACAGATTTTGTGCGAATTTTCGCCTCTCGTTATCGTTATTTATGACTTAAGCGGCGCAAATTGACCTCAGTATTCTCAGGAGCGCCCTCAATCGCTCCGGCACTTCGCCCCACCAATACCCACCGTCACCGGGGCTTGTTCCCTAAGTCCAACTTACGGCTTGAGCCTCTACTCGCCCCCCACGAACTTCTCGCCATGCCCACCCGTTACGCCGCCATCGCAGTTTCCATCGTAGTCCTCTTAGTTTTCGGATGTTCCGCTCCGCCTTTGACGAAAAACTCAGGCACAACCAACAGGATCACCAGCACCTCCAACGCAGGTGTTCCGCCTGAAAAAACTGTTGGCAGTCCTTGGAGAACCCTTTTCAACGGAAAAGACCTGATAGGGTGGACGGAAACCAAGTTTGGAGGCGCCGGCGAGCCAGTGGTTGAAAATGAAAAACTCATCATCGCCATGGGCGCCGGGCTCAGCGGCGTGAATTGGACCAACCCCGCGGCAATTCCCAAGATAAACTACGAGCTCGAACTCGAGGCGATGAAGCTGGATGGAAACGACTTCTTCTGCGGTCTCACTTTTCCCGTCGCCGGAACATCCTGCACGCTGGTTGTGGGCGGCTGGGGCGGAAGCGTCGTGGGGCTCTCAAGCATCGACGGTCTGGACGCCTCCGAGAACGAAACCACCAAGAACCTCTACTTCGAACCGAAGAGGTGGTTCCGCATCGGGCTGACTGTAACTGGCAACCGCATCACGGTGAAAATCGACGGCGACAAAGTCGTGGATCTCGATACTGCAGAAAAGAAGATCGACCTGCGGCACGGGGAAATCTATCTCTCAAAACCTCTCGGCCTGGCCACCTACCAGACGTCCGCCGCCTTCAAAAACATGCGCATCCGCGAGTTGCGGATGAAGTAACCGTCCAGCTTCGCGGCTCATTTCTTTTTAGGAATGATCTGGATCGTCGAAACCACTTCGCGGGCCCCGTCAACTTCCAGTGCGCTCTGGATCACCTGCGAAAGAATCTCCGGCGACTCCACCTCGCCTGAAAGTGTCACCCGCCCTGCCGTGGTGGACACCGAAATCTTCAAGGAATCCAATCCGTTGGCCTTTCCGAGATGGGCTTTCACAGCGGTCGTTGTGCGGGCATCCGCCGTCGCATCCGCAACCCGCTCGCCAAGTTCCGACGCCTTCCGGCGGACAACCTTGCCCGTGTCTTCGAGTTCCTTGCGCAGCTTGTCGCCGTTCAGGGATTCCTTCACCGCATCCGTCGCTTTGCGGACGCCGTCGGCGACTTGGGCTCCCGTATTCTCGACCTTCGTCTCCAGCTCGGTTCGCCGTCCGGACAGCAAGACCGCGAGGCCATAACCGACACCAATAAGCAGCACCACGATCAGAAACTTCTTCATTCATCGAAACTACTATGAAGGAAACTTTTTTGCCAGCGGACGAACCACCCATCAGGTTGGTTTCCATGAAGCGCCTCCAGTTTCTCGCGTTGATCCTTGGCGTCGGTCTGCTCGCCGGATGCCAGACGGCCTACTACTCGGCCTGGGAAACCTTCGGCGTCCACAAGCGCGACCTCCTCAAGAAGTTCGTCGTGGCGGCGAGGGATGAGCAGAAGGAGACCAGCCGGGAATTTCAGAATGCGCTCGACCGGCTGCGCAAGCTCTACGCGTTCGACGGCGGCAACCTCGACCGGATCTATTCCGAGGTGAAGTCCGACTACGACGGGTTGAAGGAACGTTCGGACTCCGTGAAGAAGCGCGTCAAGGAGGTCCACGAGGTGGCCGAAGACCTGTTCAAGGAGTGGGAGAAGGAACTCAAGGAATACAGCAGCGAGGAACTGCGCGCCCAGAGCCGGCGACGCATGTATGAGACGCGAAGCCGTTTTGAAGATCTGTCCGCCAGCCTCAAACGCGCGGAGGCAACGATGGATCCCGTGCTGTCCCGGCTTAAGGATCAGACCCTGTTTCTAAAGCATAACCTGAACGCCCAGGCCATCGCCTCCATGAAGAGCGAATCCGCGAGCATCCAGGCTGAAATCTTGAAGCTTATTTCCGAGATGAACGCCGCGGTGAAGAAGGCGGACTCGTTCATCAAGGAGATGCCGGCCAACTGATGCCGAATGTAGGCGGCTCAGGCCTTGGCCGGAAGGTTCAGATAGGGTCCAAGACTCTGCATCAGTCCACCCGTGGTGAACGGCTTGGTGATGAACTTGATCGCGCCCAACTGGATCGCACGGCCCATGTTCTCCCGTCCGGCGTCGGCGCTGAGCATGATGACCGGGATGTCGCGCGTAGAGGGATCGAGCTTGAGCTGTTCGAGAGCGTCGATGCCGTTCATCACGGGCATAGTGGCGTCCATCACAATGACATTCGGATGCTCGGACCGCGCCTTGTCGAGTCCCTCCTGTCCGTTACAGGCCGTGATGACCTCGATGCCGGATGCCTTGAGGGCCTTCGTCACGACCATATGGACCATGCGGGAATCGTCCACGCTGAGGACCTTCATTTTGAATGAGGGTGACGAATCAAATGTGCCTGGCATGGGAGCGGAGCAGTTGATGGACAGTTGTGCTCTGAAAATAGATCGGCCAGCGGTCCTCCCTCCTTTAATGAAATCCGTGAAACTCGGGTTGCGCGATTCCGGAACCGACCTTCACCCTCAGCAGGATGAAGGCGCTTCTGCTGGAAAAAGTCGACTCCCCTGCCGTGCATAGACTCGCGGAAGTGCCCGATCCCGTCCCCGCCGCCGGCGAAGCCCTCATCCGGGTCCACGCCTGCGGGCTCAACCGCCTCGATCTTTGGGCGGAGACGTCTTCCCTGCCCGTCTCGATTCCGTGCATCTGGCTCATGGCGTGATCGGGGTATTTGTTTAGTCCGCCGGGATAAAACACGTCCGGCCACCGGAGTCACCCCGAGGGACAGCCGCCGAGTTTCAAGAATCGGCCCCGACCTTCGCCGTGCTGGCCGCGTTCAATCATTTTCCCCCTGTTGCAGCAGCGCCGGTCTTGAACAACTTTGAATCCATCGCATTCCAATCCACCACTATGACCATAAGAAATTCACGCAACGCCAGAACCTGGCTTTCAGCGGCCATCGCTGCGGCCGCGCTGGCCATGTCCGCTCCCACCAGCTTTGGTGCCAGCCCGGCGCTGGAGATGGCCCGCCAACTGAACTCCGCCTTCGTTGAAGTCGCCGACACCGCTGCGCCGTCCGTCGTATTCATCCAGGTGGAACAGAAGCTCACGCCCGCCAGCGGCAGCATGGAAGACAACCCCTTCTTCGAGATGCTCCCGGAAGAGATGCAAAAGCGCTTCAAACGCCGGGGACAGCAGGAACCCCAGGCGCCCCGCCGCTCCCAGGGCAACGGCTCCGGCTTCATCATCTCGGAGGACGGCTACATCCTGACGAACAACCATGTCGTCGAAGACGCTGAAAAGATCACCGTCATTTTGAAAGATGGCCGCCAGTTCAAGGCCGAGGTGCGCGGCACGGATCCCCTGTCCGACCTCGCCGTCATCAAGATCGAAGCCAAAGGCTTCAAAGCCCTCAAGCTGGCCGACTCCACTGCCTCGAAGGTCGGCGAATTCGTCATCGCCATCGGCGCGCCATTCGGCCTCGACCACACCGTCACCGTCGGCCACATCAGCGCCAAGGGCCGGGCCATGCCCACCGGCGACTACGCCGATCAGGACTTCATCCAGACCGACGCGAGCATCAACCCCGGCAACTCCGGCGGCCCGTTGATCAACCTCTACGGTGAAGTGGTCGGCATCAACTCGATGATCCGCGGCATGAACACAGGCATCGGCTTCGCCATCCCGAGCAGCCTCGCCAAGCAGGTCACCGACAGCCTCATCAAGAACGGCAAACTCACTCGTTCGCGCATCGGCGTCCAAATCGAATCCCTTGGCGAAAACCAGGGCCTCCGGGAGATGGTGGAAGGCGTGCAGGAAGGCGTCTTCATCAAGGGCGTCCAGACTACCGGCCCGGCCGGCAAGGTGCTCAAGCCCCGAGACGTCGTCGTCGCAGTCGACGGCAAGAAGGTGAAGACCTCGCGCGAACTCCAGGAACAGATCTACTACAAGACCCCCGGCGACACCGTGACCCTCGACGTCGTCCGCGATGGCAAGACCACCAAGCTCAAGGTGAAGACCGAGGCGATCCCGGAACAACAGGCCGACACCAGGCTGACCTCACGCCGCCCCACACCTGATGCCGGCTCGACATCGTTCGGCATCCGCGTCGAGCCGGTCACCGCAGAAGTCGCCGAGAAGCTCGAAGTGGAAAAAGGCGAAGGCGTGGTGGTCACGTCGGTCGACCAGTCCTCGACCGCCGCGCAGCGCGGGATCCGGGCCGGCGACATCATCACCGAAGTGAACCGCAAGCCGGTGAACAGCCTGAAGGATTTCCGGGAAGCCATGAAGGGCGTCGACCTCAAGAAAGGCGTCTTCGTGAACCTGGTCCGCGCAGGCTCGACCCGGTTCCTCAATCTGAAGGAAACGGAGGAGTGACCGTTCGGGCCCTACCGGGCTGCTCCGCCTGGCCAAAGCTCGCCCGCGCTGAAGATTCGTCTTCAGCGCGGTTTTCATTTTGTCGTCCGAGTTGCCCAGGAAGGGCGATCCGATAGCTTGCGAGGGTGTTCGTCCACCGCCAGCGATTCTCCACCTTCATCATGGCCCTCGCCCTATTCAGCGGCTTCAGCGCCACCGCGCTCGAAGCCATGAAGCAGCTCGTCCGTTCCAAGTTCCCCACTGTCCGCCAGCTCTCCACCGAGGAACTGGCCCGGTGGTTGGCCGACACGAACAGCCCACCTCCAATCCTCCTCGATGTGCGACAGCCGGAGGAGTTCGCCGTGAGCCACCTGCCCGGCGCCAAACGCGTCGAGCCTTCCACGAAGGCCGCAGACCTGATCCCCACCTTCCCGACGAACCGCACCGCCGTCGTCTATTGCTCGGTCGGCTATCGTTCATCGGAACTGGCCACGCGGTTGCTCGATGCGGGCTTCACCAACGTCTGCAATCTCGAAGGCTCCCTCTTCCAGTGGGCCAACGAAGACCGGCCGATGGAGAGGGACGGCAAACCGGCCTCCACCGTGCACGGCTACAACGCAACCTTTGGCAAGCTGCTGAAGCCGGAGCGGCGTGCGCCGTCGAAGGACTGAGCGGATGACACTGGAGCAGTTCAACCAGATCCGCACGCCCACGGCCTTCGCGGTGATGGCGGTTCTCCTGCTATGGGAAGGCGCTGTCCCCTTCTTTCTTCACTCGCGCTCCAAAGGCGGACGGCTCTCGCACGGGACGAAGAACGTCTTTTTGGGCCTCCTCAACGCCCTCGTCACCGCCTTGCTCTTCACCAGCCTCTGGTTGGCCGTGGCGGAGTGGGCCGCGGCGCACCGCTTCGGTCTGCTTAGGCTGGTTCCTCTTCCGCCCTGGCTCCATGCGCTCGGGGCCATTCTTCTCATGGATCTCTGGACCTACTGGTGGCACCGCGTCTGCCACCGCATACCGATGCTCTGGAACTTCCACCGGGTCCACCACTCGGATGCGGCCATGGATGTGACGACCGCCAACCGGTTCCATCTCGGCGAGATGCTCGCCTCGTCGGTGCTGCGGCTCGTGGTCATTCCGCTCGCGGGGATCGAGTTCTGGCACCTCGCGCTCTACGAGCTGCTCATGTTCTCCGTCGTCCAGTTCCAGCACGCCAACATCAGCGTGGGACGCGTCCTTGATCAATGCCTTCGCCTCGTGATCGTCACCCCGTTCATGCACAAGGTGCACCACTCCGACCGGCAGCCTGAGACGGATTCGAACTACTCGTCCCTCTTCTCCATCTGGGACCGGCTCTTCGGTTCGTTCCGCCTCCGCGAAGATCCTTCCGCCATCCGTCTCGGTCTCCGCGAATTCGACGCCGTCGAACACCAGACAGTCGCCGGCCTTCTCCGCACTCCCTTCGCCAAGGTCCCGCCGGAGAAGCACGACGGTTCAAGGCGGTCCTGATCGCATGGCGGACCTGCTCCAGAACACGGGAAAGTTCGGACCCGTCCGCTCGGTGAAACCCGGGCTCGTCTTCGAGCTGGCCTTCGAGGGCATCCAGGAATCGATCCGCCACAAGTCCGGCGTCGCCGTCCGTTTTCCCCGCATCCATCGCCGTCGCGAGGACAAGACGGCGATGGATGCGGATACCTTGGAGGCCTTGAGGCGACTGGCCGGGCTCCAACCCTCTTCATCCCACTCCTTCTCTTCCTCGTAATCTCAGAGCAGGGACGAGAACGAGTAAGAGTAGGATGAAGATTACGATCAAGATTCGTCCGAACCCGCCCTCTTGCACCGACCGCCTTCCTCCCGAATAGTCGCCCCGTGCAATTGACGGTCACCCAGCTGACGGAAGCGTTGATCCAGTCCTATGCCCGCTCCGGCGGCATCAACCACATCGATGGCAAAAACCTGCCGTCGAAGACCACGGTCACACGGCTCACCTGCCAGCTGCTCCAGCTGCTTTTTCCGGGCTTCTTCGACGAGAAACCTCTCCACGCCTCGGAGCTGAAGATCGAAACGGCGACCCTGTTGGACGCCGTGGCCGGCGACCTCGAAGACGAGATCGCCAAGGCGCTCGCCTATGCCCCGCCGGTCGACGACGACACGCGCAATCCCCGCGCCCTCGCCCGCGAACTGACGCTCACCTTCCTCGCCGAACTCCCTCACATCCGCGAGCTGCTGGCCACCGACACGGAGGCCGCCTTCAACGGCGATCCTGCCGCGCTCGGCCGCGAAGAGATCATCCTGGCGTATCCGTTCATCGAGGCCATCGCCGTCCAGCGCATGGCCCGCCAGCTCTACCTCCGGAACGTCCCGCTCATCCCGCGCATCATGACCGAATGGGCCCACGCCCGTTCCGGCATGGACATCCATCCCGGCGCGCGCATCGGCACGCACTTCTTCGTCGACCATTGCACCGGCACCGTCATCGGCGAGACGGCGGAGATCGGAAACCATGTGAAGCTCTACCAGGGCGTCGGCCTCGTCGCGCGTTCGCTCGCCGGCGGCCAGGCGCTCAAGGGCAAGAAGCGCCACCCGACCATCGAGGACCGCGTCACCATCTACGCCAACGCCACCATCGTCGGCGGCGACACTGTCATCGGTGCGGGCAGCACGATCGGCGCGAGTGTCTTCCTCATGCAGAGCGTCGCCGCGAATTCGCTCGTGTTGAACAACGAATGCGACGTGCGTGTGCTGACCAAGACCGACCGCGCCCAGGCACCCGTCGATTTCCAGATCTGACCGCGCCCCATGTTCAAGCTCACCGACAAGATCACCCTCGTCACCGGCGCCGGTTCAGGAATCGGCGCGGCCATCGCCAAGACCTTTGCCGAAGCCGGCGCGTTCGTCTGGGTCGCCGACCGTGATGACACCGGCGGGGCCGCCACCGTCGACGCGATCAACTCCGCCGGCGGCAAGGCCGAGCTCGTCCATATCGACATTGCCCGCGAAGACGACTGCACCCGCGTCGCCGCGCTCGTCCACGAACGCCACGGCCGTCTCGACATTCTCGTGAACAACGCCGGCATCGGCGCCGTCGGCACGGCTGTGCAGGCGACCGGGCACGATCTCGACAAGCTCTACGCCGTGAACGTCCGGGGCACCTTCAACGTCACCAAGGCCTTCCTCGCCGGGATGCTCGAACGGCGAAGCGGTAACATCATCAACCTCGCGTCCATCGGCGGCGTCGTCGCGGTGCGCGACCGCTTCGCCTACTGCACGAGCAAGTTCGCCGTCGTCGGCATGACCAAGTGCCTCGCCCTCGACCACGCCCGGCAGGGCATCCGTGCCAACGCCATCTGCCCCGGCCGCGTCGAGACGCCCTTCGTCTCCGCCCGCATCGCCGAATATCCCGACCCGAAAAAAGCCTACGAGGAGATGGCCTCCACCCAGGCGCTCGGCCGCATGGCCAAGCCCGAGGAGATCGCCGCCGCCGCCCTCTACCTCGCCAGCGACGAATCCTCCTTCGTCACCGGCACCGAGTTCCTCATCGAAGGCGGCTGGACGGCGGGGAAGTAGGCCGGGCGTCCCCGCCCGGCGAGATGGTGCTCAACCTTCGAAGACCGCGAAGAAACGCGAAGCGGGCCAACCGCAGAAGACGCGGACCAAACAGAAGGAAACGAAGCCTCAAAGCAGGTAGGGCGAAGCCTGACGAAAGATGAATTGAAGCGGCTGGACGGAGGCGAGGGGACGGGTTTCCGGTTCAGGCCCAGCGGGCCGACCTGTCTATAGCTCTCGGCCTCCCATCGCCTCCCAAGCTCCGTAGGAGCGGCCCATCTGGGTCGCTCCTACGGAGCTTGGTCCTTTGGACGACGACGACGCTAGAAACAGGTGGCTCCTCCGGAGCCGACAGACCGGCGTTGACGCCGCTGGTCGGTTCGGTTGTCCTGCGGTCATGAATGAATATGGCCAAGAGGTGACGGAGGACGAAGCCGAAGACGCGAAATGGGCTCGCAAGGCCGCTGATCAAGGTTATGCCGATGCCCAGTTCAACCTTGGTGTCAGGTTTGCCAATGGCCGAGGGGTGACGAAGGACGAAGCCGAAGCGGTGAAATGGGTTCGCAAGGCCGCTGATCAAGGTCAGGCCAGTGCCCAGGGCAACCTTGGCTTCATGTATGCAAATGGCCGAGGGGTGACGAAGGACGAGGCCGAAGCCGTGAAATGGGTTCGCAAGGCCGCTGATCAAGGTGAGGCCGATGCCCAGTTCAACCTTGGCGTCATGTATGATCAAGGCCGAGGCGTTATCAAAGATCCCGTTCAGGCGCACGTCTGGTTCAATGTGGCCGGGGCGTCCGGAGATGAGGATGCTCGGAAGGAGCTTTCTCTTCTTGAAAAGAAAATGACCGCGGAACAGAAGGCCCAGGCGACCAAACTCGCGCGCGAACTCTTCGAGCGTCTCCCCCGCAAGAAGTAGCCGCGCTCTTCGCAGATTGAACACCCACTGGCCGGGCGAGACGCTCGGCCCACGGGCTGTCAATGGCCCGGAAGCCCGGATGCGTGGCGGCTTTCGGGTGTAGCATTGGTCCATGGATCTTCCTGCCGAGCCGTTCCCCGGTCCCTTGAGCCGTCCGCTGCTCGACGAGCTCGGCCGAAAGCACAACGGCGCGATCCACAACGTGCGCGGGCTCGGGCTCTACCAAGGATTCACCCTGCGGAAGCCTGAGTCGAAGGGCCGCATGGTGGACCTCGCGCTCCAGACGGAAAATCTCCTCCTGCTCGGCGCGGGCCGCGACAGCATCCGGCTGCGCCCGAACCTCAACGTGACCGGAGCCGACATCGACCTGATGATCGAGAAACTGGACAGGGTGCTCACGGCCGTATGCCTTGGCGAATGACGAACCCCCAAGGCCCAAGGCCAAAAAAAGTCGGATAGGCCGAGCGGCGGAACCAACCTCCGTGGTCTCCTTCGGCCTTTGCCTCTAGGATTTCGCCATTCCCCCCGTGCCTCGGCTTTACATCGAATGCGCGGACCTGTTCCATCTTCTGACTTCTGCCATGACAAAGCTCACCCGAACCCTGTTCGTGGCCGGTCTCATCGCCGGCCTGTTGCCAACCCTCCACGCCGCGTCCGCGGTCACTCCTGCCGACCAGCTCAAGGTGGCCAAGGGCTTCAAGGTCGAGATGCTCCACAGCGTGCCCAAGGAGGACGAAGGCTCCTGGGTCGCGATGTGCACCGAGAAGAACGGCCGGCTCATCGTCTCCGACCAATACGGCAAGCTCTACCGCCTCACGCCTCCGCCGATCGGCACGACGGACGGCCTGAAGATCCAGCCCATCGATCTCCCCATCGGCCAGGCGCAGGGGCTCCTCTACGCCTTCGACAGCCTCTACGTCATGGTGGCCAACGAAGCCTACCAGGGCAGAGGCCTGTATCGCGTGAAGGACACGAACGGCGACGACATCTACGACGAGGTTAAACTTCTCCGGAAGCTGCAAGGCGGCGGCGAGCACGGGCCCCACGCCATCCTCCCTTCGCCCGACGGCAAGACCCTGACCATCATTTCCGGCAACCAGACCAAGGTCACGGCCATCGACACTTCCGTCGTTCCGCTGAACTGGTCCGAGGACCATCTCCTGCCCCGCATGTGGGACGGCAACGGCTTCATGAAAGGCGTGCTCGCGCCCGGCGGCTGGATCGCCAAGACGGATCCCGAGGGCAAGACTTGGGAGCTCGTCGCCACCGGCTTCCGCAACGAATACGACGCCGCCTACAACCGCTCGGGCGAACTCTTCACCTACGACGCCGACATGGAGTGGGACGTGAACACGCCCTGGTATCGGCCCACGCGCATCAACCACGTCATCAGCGGCGCGGAGTTCGGCTGGCGCAGCGGCGCGGGCAAATGGCCGGCCTACTACCCGGACAGCTTCGGCGCCGTCGTGAACATCGGACCCGGCTCGCCCACGGGCGTGGCCTTCGGATACGGGGCGAAGTTCCCGGCCAAGTATCAGGAGTCCCTCTTCATCTGCGACTGGAGCTACGGCAAGCTCTACGCCATCCACTTCAAACCCGACGGCGCGAGCTACACGGCCGAGAAGGAGGAGTTCATCTCCGGTTCTCCTTTGGCCCTCACCGATCTCGTCGTGAACCCGGCCGATGGCGCGCTCTACTTCGCCGTCGGTGGACGCAAGACCCAGTCCGGCCTGTATCGCGTAACCTACAGCGGTTCCGAATCCACTGCGCCGGCGAAGGCCGACACCAAGTTCGCCAAGGAACGTGAACTTCGTCACAAGCTCGAAAGCTTCCACGGCAAGGCCGCCCCGAATGCCGTAAAGGAAGCCTGGAAATCGCTCGGCTCCAAGGACCGCGCCATCCGTTTCGCCGCCCGTGTGGCCATCGAATGGCAGCCGGTCGACCAGTGGCGCGAGAAGGCGCTGGCCGAGAAAGATCCCGTCGCCGCGACCCATGCGGTCCTCGCCCTGGCCCGCGTCAGCAGCCGCGACCAGTTCCATCGCAAGGACGGTGATCCCAAGCCCGATGCCGCCCTCCAGCCCAAGGCGCTGGCCACTCTCGACCGCATCAACTGGAGCAAGCTTGAAGTCTCCCAGCAGCTCGACCTGCTGCGCGCCTATCAGGTCGTCTTCACCCGTCTCGGATCGCCCGCCGAAGCCACGCGCCAGAGTCTGATCGCGAAGTTCGATCCGCTCTTCCCCGCGAAGGCCCGCGAACTGAACGCCGAGCTGGCCAACCTGCTCGTCTATCTCGAAGCCCCGACCGCCTCGACCAAGCTCGTCGCCCTGCTCGACAAGGCGCCGACCCAGGAGGAGCAGATGGACATCGCCCGCGCGCTTCGGGCACTCAAGACCGGCTGGTCCATGGAGCAGCGACAGGCCTACTTCGGCTGGTTCCTCAAGGCCGCCAGCTTCCGCGGCGGCAACAGCCTCCAGGGCTTCCTGCGCGACATGAAGAACGACGCCGTCACCAACCTCACCTCGACCGAGCTCGCTTCGCTCAAGCCGGTGCTCGATGCGAAGCCTGTCGTGAAGAAACCCAGCGAGATCCTCGCCGGCCGCCAGCAGATCAAGGAATGGACCGTGGCCGACCTCGACCCCGTCCTCGACAAGGGGCTGAAGAGTGGCCGCAACTTCGCCCGCGGCCGCGAGCTTTTCGGCGCCGTCGGTTGCGCGGCCTGCCATCGTTTCGACACCGACGGCGGCGCCGTCGGACCCGATCTCACCGGCGTTGCTGGACGCTTCAGCGCGCACGACCTGATGGAATCGATCATCGAACCAAGCAAGGAGATCAGCGACCAGTATGGCTCCACCATCTTCACCCTGAAGAACGGCGACGAAGTCATCGGCCGTGTGGCGAACCTGAACGGTGACAGCATCTCGGTCATGACCGACATGTTCGACCCCAGCAACTTCACCAACGTGAAGCGCGCCGACATCGCGAAGTCCGAGCCGTCCAAGACCTCGATGATGCCGCCCGGGCTGCTCAACAGCCTCAAGCAGGACGAGATCCTCGACCTCGTCGCCTACCTCCTGTCGCGCGGCGACCAGAAGGCGAAGATGTTCAGGTGAGCTGAAGCCTTCACAAAAACACTGAACCCAAAAGGCTGCCGGCTCCATGTCGGCAGCCTTCTAGTTTTCCAAGCCATGCAATACGTCCTGATCATCCACGAAGTCGCCGACTACCCGGCTTGGAAGAAGGTGTTCGACGGAGCCGCCGGCATCCGGCGCGAAGCCGGAGAACGCTCCTACCAAGTCCTCAAGTATCAGGACGACGCGAACCGGATCGTCCATTTCTCGGCGTGGACCTCCATCGAGGATGCCCGCCGTTTCTTCGAGTCGCCCAAGCTCGTGAAGATCCGCGCCGAAGCCGGCGTGAAAGCCCCCGAGTTCATCTACCTCGAACAACTCGAAGCGGGCACGCTGTAGCCACGAAGCTGGTAGGGCGATGGCTCCCGCCGAGCCGCCTTGAGGCCTTGGACAAACGGGAAAGTTTCTCGCGGGAAGCTTGAATCGATAGACGGCCGACCGGTGTAGCCGCTGTGGCCTCAAGGATTTTAGGAGGTGCAGCGGCGGCTCGGCGGGAGCCTTCGCCCTACCACTTTGAACCTTCCATCGTGGTCTGAAGACACTGCCGGCGTATGAAGAGAACCAACCCCGCGAACAGCAGGCTGTTCGCGATCATTGAAACCACCAGCAGCCAGCCGGGTGTGCTTTCGCCCGGCCAAAGAGCGATCATGAGCCGACGCGGAAAAAGCATCGCCCGCTCGATCCACAGGAGCCCGATGACCAGCGGGTCCGTCGGCAGCAACGACGGCGGGAGATGGGAGAACAGGAACGCCACGCCGCGAACCAACTGGAGCGCCAGCCAATGTGCGACGGCCCATCCGGCCAGCGGCCACCATGGAAAAGGCCGCCGCGTTTCAGCGCCGGCTCCAGTGGTCGTATTGTTCGCGGAAGACTTCACGGAGATTGCCGCGATGACGCTCCCACAGCGTGCGGCATTGGTCGAGCGACGGGGTTTCTTCCGGAGCCTGCAGGGCCAGCAGCTCGGCGAAGAGTTCCCTGAGAAGTTCCGGACTCGTCGAGCAGTCGAGCAGCGGCCGGAGCCTCCCGCCGAAATGCGTTGTGATGACCAACCCGTCCGCATCGCGCGCGCGCGACAGCACATATCGCCAATCGAAGAAGCCCAGTTGTTCCGCGCCATCGATGAACCACACGACGCGCTCGCCGTCCCCGGACGACCAGAGCGCATCAACTTGGTGATCACGGGCAGGAGTTTCGGAGCGCAGGGCTTCATCGAAGACGGTTTCGAGATCGGCGCCGTCCATTTGCCAGCCCTCCTGGAAACGGATCAGCGGCGTCCTCCATTCATCGCGGCGCAGGCGCGCGGCCAGCTCCAGCATCAGGGTCGTCTTGCCCGCGCCCTCCGGGCCGACGAGCGCGCCGCGTCCATTCAACTCCTGGAGGCGGCGCAGCAGTTCGTCGTGCGACGGGCCGCGATGGCGCAGCGCCTCGATGCGGCTGACGCGGAAAGGATTTTCAGCGGCGTTCAAGGCGGAACAAACCCTTCCTGTGCTTCGGGTCGGAGGTGGGTTCCTCCAGCTTCAGCGGCCGACCCGTGGGTGAGAAGACGAGATCCCAACGCAGGACGGTGTCCTTGCCCGCGCGGGCCATGAGCTCGATGGGGGACGAGGTGTCCATCGACGGATATCGGACCTTGCGGGAGCCCTAAGCAAAAGGGCCAGGCGATCCTGCCGCCGAAACCCGCGCCGCTCCTGATGGAGATCGTGTTTCTCATGGCTCGTTTCCGATGTTCCCGCTCTCCATTTAGCTGAATGGCAGGAAGTGGTCGTCAGGAAAGGCGGCCCCGTATCCGGCACCCCGGCGATGGGTGTTCGATGTTCAGATTCCCGGCGATCAACACCGCACATCGAAGTTCGGAGCGGAAGACCGGTCCCGTCGAATCCGGCAAAATAATGGAGCCTTGAGAGGGCTGTAAGCCGAGTTCTGTCTTCGCCGGTTGCCCGGCGGAGAGGATCATTTATCTGAGCGGCCGATACCCGGGACCCGGCTTGCGCCTTGGAGCGGGCAGCTCCGGGGTCCCCTATTTGGCCTTGCACCCGATGGGGTTTTCCGTGCCCCGACGCTTGCGCGGCGGGCGGTGGGCTCTTACCCCGCCTTTTCACCCTTGCCATCGACCTGAGCCGACGGCGGTTTTATTTTCTGTGGCACTGTCCGTCGGAGCGGCTTTCGCCGGTTCCTCCCGCGTGTATCCGCCCGCCGAAGCGGAGGGTTACGCGGCATCGCGCCCTATGGTGCTCGGACTTTCCTCCCCGGTTTGCACCGGAGCGATCCTCCGCCCTCTCAAGGTCCGCTTTGAAACTATGGCTTGGTCTGAGGGGCAGCAAGCGTCGCCTTGGAATTGTTCAGCGACGGAGGCGGCGAGGCCGGCTGCGAATAGGCCGAATGCCAAAGGTCTTGGAATTTTCCTTCGCCCGACCAGGCTTTGCGGAGGGATGTCCCGCAGTCTTTGGAGAAGCCGCTTCGACTAGCCGGACGCGAGCAGGTCCATGTCGCGGGTGTAGTAGAGGATGCGGCTGCAGTTGATGCAGGTGACGACCTCCTTGCCGGCCTTCGCGCTGTGGACGACTTGGGGCGGGAGCTTCATGTGGCAACCGCCGCAGGCGTGGTGTTCCACGCTGACGATGATGCTTTCGCCCTTGGTCTTCAGCAGGCGGGTGTATTTGGCCATCGTGACCTCGTCGATCTCGGAGGTCAGGGCGGTCCGGGTGGTTTCGAGGTCGGCCAGTTCCTTCTGGTAGCTGCCTTCCCGCGAGGCCAGTTGCGCGAGCTCGCCATCCACGTCGGCCTTGGCGGCTGCGGCTACCTTGCTGGCTGCGGCGACCACCTTCTGCGCGGCCTCGATCTTCTCCATCAATTCGAGCTGCTGGTCATCCAGTCCGCTGATGAGCTTCTTGGCCTTCTCGATCTCGTCGCCGTAGAGCTTATACTCGTCGTTCTTCTTCGTCTGGAGCTGCTGGGTGGCATACTTGTCGATCTTCTGCTTGAGCGAATCGACCTCGAGTTCCAGACCCTTCCGTGTGGTTTCGACCTGCTTCACCACGAGTTTGGCGGCGTCGAGCGCGGCGGTGGCGTTGGAGGAACGTCCGGAGGCTGCGTCCCGCTCGATCGGGATGCGGGTCAGCTCGGCGCGCAGGCGCAGGATCTTGCGGTCGCGGTCCTGGAGGATCAGAAGCTTTTCAATGACGTCGAGCATGGCTGGGCGACTGGGTTGAACTGCGCGGACGCTATCGGCGAGGTCTGGCAGCGTCAATCGAAGCGGCGGGAAATCTCCCGGAGCCGCCGGCGAAATCATCTTCATCGCCGTGGGACGTCGGTTTCAGGCGCTTGGGCTGAGATTATTTCCAGACGGCAAGGATGGCTTTGTGGTCGCCGGTTGCCGCCTCGTTTCTAAATCGGGCTTTTTCTCCGTCGGGCTCCTCCTAGACTTCAGCCGTGCAAAACTCCGCCTTCGCACGTTGGCGTGCCGATTTCTTCGCCGGACTCGCCGTGGTCCTGCCGGCGCTGATCTCGGTCTGGCTCGTCGTCTGGATTTTCCGGAACATCTCGTCGTTCACCGACGCGCTGCTCTTCTTCCTGCCCCGGAGCGTCACGCATTCGAACAACGGTCAGGGCGAAGTCCTCTGGTATTGGAGCCTGGTCGCCATCGCCTTCGCCGCGCTGCTCGTCGCGGTGGCCGGACGTGCGGCGAAGTTCTACATCGGCCGGAGGTTCATCGCGGCGGCCGACCAGGTCCTTCTCCGCGTTCCGCTGATCAACAAGATCTACGGCACGGTGAAGCAGGTGAACGAAGCCTTCGCCAGCGAGAAGAAGAGTTCGTTCAAGCAGGCCGTGCTCGTCGAGTTCCCGCAGTCCGGCCACTTCGCGGTCGGCTTCGTCACGGGCGACGCTCCCGCGGAATTCAGCCGTGTTACCGGCGTCCGGCTGGTCAACGTCTTCATCCCGACGACGCCGAATCCGACTTCCGGGTTTCTCGTCATGGTGCCCGAGTCGAGCGTGCGGAAACTCGACATGCCGGTGGCCGAGGCGATCAAGTTCACCATCAGTCTCGGGGCCATCGCGCCGGACGCCCCACAGAGGTGACATGGAGGAGAAGGCCCACGGCATCATCCTGCGGACCCGGCCTCTGACCGAGACGAGCCTCATCGTCCATTGGCTCACGCGGGATCTCGGACGCATCGCCACAGTGGCCAAGGGTGCGCGCGGGCCGAAGTCCTCATTCCGTGGAAAGCTCGACCTGTTCTACCGGGCCGACCTCAGCTTCGTCCGCAGCCGGCGGTCCGAGCTCCACATCCTCCGCGAACTCGTCCTGCTGGAAAGCCATCCGGGCATCCGCACCGACTTCGCCCGCGTGGCCCATGCGGCCTACGCCGCCGAGCTGATCGAGCTCGCGACGGAGACCGAGACGCCGGTGCCCGAGTTCTTCGATCTGTTCGCCGTCTGGCTGGAAGCGTTGAACCGCCGTTCGCTGTCGCGCTGCGCCGTGCTCGCGTTCGAGTGGAGGATTCTCGAACTCTCCGGCGTGCAGCCCGACATCGGGAACGCCCGGTTGACGCCGACCGCGAAGGCCCTGGCGGAGCGGGTCGCGTCGGCGAGTTGGGACCAGCTTGTCGAGATCGTGGCGGGAGTGGAGGAAGTGCGCGAACTCGGCCGTTGGTTCAGCGGCTACCTGCTGGAACATCTCAACCGCCTCCCTGAAGCGCGGGCCAAGCTAGTTTTCCTCTGAGAGCCCGTCTGAAAAACCGCCCGGTCAGGGGACCGGGCCTACAGGGAAGACGGCAAACCTTCGGTTTGTTGTAGGCCGTGTGCCCTCACACGGCGCCGCGTCGGAATTCTCAGACCGGCTCTTAGGGCCTGTCTTCAAACAAGGAAAGATGGATGCACGGCTGCGGAATGGGACGAAGTCGCGGGCGGTAGGGCGCAGGCTCCGGCCAAGCCGCCTCTCGGCCTTCTCCGAACAAGGCCAGC
>JAYTUE010000220.1:0-16763 GCA_043744715.1 Verrucomicrobiota bacterium
ACCCAGCAGGAGCAGATCTTCTACATGTTCCACCTCCGCACCACGCTGGACGATGCCCAGTGGACTGCCGCGCAGAGGCAGGAATACTTCCGCTGGTTCAACACCATGCGCGAAGGCGCGGAGGCACCGCCCAATTATCCGGGCAGCGTAGGCTATTTCGTTCCGGGGAACCGCAAGTTCCCGGCCGACTTTGATGGCTGGTTCACCGCCGTGCTCCGCAAAGCCGGCAACGGGTCGAGCTATCCCAAGTTCATGGACAACATTCGCCGCGAAGCGCTCGCCAAGGTGCCTGACGGCGAGAAGCCCGACATCGCCAAAATTATCGGGGAGCAACCTTCGACCTCAAAACCCGTCAAAGCACAGGCCGCTCGTCAGGTCGTGAAGGCTTGGAAGACGGAAGACTTGCTGCCGGCGTTGCCCATGGCCTCGAAGGGCAGGAACTTCGCCCGGGGCAAGGAAGCCTACATGGCCGCGCAATGCGCCGCCTGCCACCGCTTCGGGAGCGAAGGCGGAGCCGTCGGCCCCGAGCTCACCGCGATCGCCGCGCGCTTCAGCCGGAAGGATCTGATCGAGTCGATCACCGAGCCATCCAAGGTTCTTTCGGAGCAGTATCAGAACAGCGTCTACACCTTGAAAAACGGCGACGAGGTCGTTGGACGAGTGGCGCGGGCGTTACCCGACCAGGTAACCGTCACGGTCAACCCGATCGACGGCACGACGGTGACGCTGAAGAAGGAGCAGATCGCCAAACGGTCCGTCTCCAAAGTCTCTCCGATGCCGGAAGGATTGATCGATATCCTGACTCGGGAAGAGATCCTCGATCTCCTCGCCTACATGGAATCCGGCGGCGACGCGAACGCCCCCGCCTTCCAATGAGTGGCCGGGTCAGGTCGCCGGCGGAAGGTCCGTGAACGTGCCGATCCTGGGTGGGTGCGGCATTGCGTCCTGCATGAAGTCGACCAGTCCACGGTGGGTCATAAACCAGAAGATCGCTCCCGCCACCAGACATCCAACGGCCGCCACCGCAAGGCAGCCCGGCCCGTAACGCAGATCAAGGAACGCGCCGATCCATCCTCCGGCACCGAAAGCGAGGAAGACAAAGATGAGGAAGCGCAGCTTCCAGCCCTCGACTTGTCGGTGTCGGATCCAGTGCCCGATCATCAGCCCGATGTCCGTGACCATGCCGGTGACGTGCGTCGTCCGGATCAGCAGGCCGCAGTAGCTGCTGGTCATCGCATTCTGAAGCCCGCAGGCCATGGCCACGACGGAAAGGCCGAGGCGGTCGTGCCGATGGATCAGCCACGTCGACAATAGAAGCAAGGCCCCCTGTGCCATCAGGGCAACGCCATAGCGCCGACCTGGAACCAGCTTCCAGGTGCCGATGAGGATTCCGGCCAACACCGCGCCAAGTATGAATCCCGCGACGATGCTCATCGACGCTTGGGCATCCGCAAAGCGCTGCTCCGACAAGTCCAGCCCGAGATTGGAAACAGCCCCGGTCATGTGGCTGACCGGCGTGTGGAAGAAGCCGAGGACCACGGAGTTCACATAGCCGGCGGCTCCGGCCAAGGTCATCGCACCCGGCAGCAGATGACGGATGCGGCGGTGGGCTTCTTTTACTTTGGCCGAGGACGAGGATGACAACGGCATGGGGCAGGGAGTCGATTGGACCCGGTAGAACTGTTGTCCCCGTCCACTGACCGACGCAAGAGCCCTTGCCCAACATTGCTTGGCATAGTTCGGCCCGGCGCCCGACGACGCACCAAAATGCCCTTGCCTCGGTCCTCCCGCCCGATAACCTGATTCTGCCTGAACGCCTCGTGTGGGGATGTTCACTAAGGCTGAGAAAAAGAAGTCAACGCGTAACCTGACCTTCAACCTCCGTTGTCGTCCAACGCGGGTCTAGGCGTTAGGCAATGGGGCCTTCCCGGCGCAACCGCGCCAGCAAGTCTCCCCCGCAGTCCGTCACAGTAGAATCATGCTTACCATGGAACAGGCCATGAAGCAGAGCGCGATGCGCTTTGCTCCCGGCCAAATCGTCAAGGGGACCGTCATCGAGGTCCGCAACAAGGAAGTCCTCGTCGACATCGGCTACAAGTCCGAGGGCGTCGTTTCCGGCAACCAGTTCGACGACGTCAAGACCGTCAAGGTCGGCGACGAAGTCGAGGTCCTCATCGAGAAGCTCGAGGACAAGGATGGAATGGTCGTCCTCTCCAAGGAGAAGGCCGAGTTCAAGCAGAACTGGGACAAGATCCTCCAGATCGCCGGGGAAGGCGCCACCGTCACCGGCAAGGTCAAAGCCATCGTCAAGGGCGGCCTCCTCGTCAACATCGGTGTCGAAGCCTTCCTGCCCGCGTCACAGATCGACATCATCCCCCCGAAGAACCTCACCCCGTTCGTCGGCAACACCTACGAGTTCAAGGTCGTCAAGATCAACCAGGACCGCCAGAACGTCGTCCTGTCCCGCCGCGAACTCATCGAGGCCGAGCGCAATGACAGGCGTTCCAAGCTGCTCACCGAGATGACCCCCGGCGACATCCGCAAGGGCATCGTCAAGAACATCACTGATTTCGGCGCGTTCATCGACCTCAACGGCCTCGACGGACTCCTCCATATCACCGACATGTCCTGGGGCCGCGTCGGACATCCCAGCGAGATCCTCAAGGTCGGACAGGACCTCGAAGTCGTCGTCCTCGACGTCAACAAGGAGAAGGAGCGCGTCTCCCTCGGCCTCAAGCAGAAGATGCAGAACCCCTGGGACGCCATCGAGACCAAGTATACCGTCGGCCAGAAGGTCAAGGGCAAGGTAGTCAACCTCGTGCCCTACGGCGCGTTCGTCGAGATCGAGCCCGGTGTCGAAGGCCTCGTCCACGTCACCGAACTCTCCTGGACCAAGCGCATCGCCAAGCCTTCCGACGTCCTCAAACAGGACCAGGAACTCGAGGCCGTCGTGCTCGGCATCAACCGCGACGAACAGAAGATCTCCCTCGGCATCCGCCAGCTGGAGACCAACCCGTGGGATCAGGCCGAGGCCAAGTATCCCGCCGGCACCCGCGTCAAGGGCAAGGTCCGCAACCTCACCAGCTACGGCGCCTTCGTCGAACTGGAAGAGGGCCTGGACGGCATGATCCACGTGTCCGACATCTCCTGGACCCGCAAGATCAACCACCCCTCCGAGGTCTTCAAGAAGGGCGACGAAGTCGAAGCCACCGTGCTCGAAGTCGACAAGGCCAACCAGCGCATCTCGATCGGCATCAAGCAGCTCGCCATCGACCCGTGGGACAAGATCGACCAGCTCTACAAGGTCGGCGACCTCGTCACCGGCAAGGTCACCAAGCTCGCCAGCTTCGGCGCGTTCGTCGGACTCGACAACGAGATCGACGGCCTCGTCCACATCTCCCAGGTCAGCGAAGATCGCGTCGACAAGATCAAGAACGTCCTCAAGGTCGGCGACGACGTTTCCGCCCGCGTCATCAAGATCGACCGCAGCGACCGCCGCATCGGCCTGTCGATCAAGGCCGCGAACTACTCGCCTGAGCAGATCAAGGAAGAGCAGAAGATCCTCGACCAGCTCAAGCCCGGCGAAGACCTCGTCGCCCTCGAGCACGCGTTCGAAGCCTTCGACCAGCTCAAGACGAAGGAGTAATCCTCCCGCCTCGACATCGATTCACGAAAAGGGCCGGCGCAAGCCGGCCCTTTTCTTTTTGTCCGACGCCGAACGCTCATCTGCGATTCCGGGCCTGCTTTGGCGAGGTCAGCTAAGCCTCTTCAGCCAAGATTATCCCGGCCGCTTTTTGATCAGCCCGCCTGGGGCCGGACTATTCTTCAGCTGAGGAAGCTTCGGCAGCCTCCACGGCTTCGACGGCTTCGCGGATCATCTGCTTGAACTCGGTGATGCCCTGGTCGAACGCGGCCGAGATGGGAAGCACCTTCGTGCGGGTGACCTTGCGCTTGAACTTCTTCAAATTCTCCTCGGTCACGGGCTCGTCCATCTTGTTGGCCACGACGAAGCGGGGCTTGTCGAGCATCGACGGGTCGTAGAGTTCGAGCTCGGAGAGGAGCTGCTTGTAGTCGTCCCACGGAGCCCGGTTGTCCGTCCCGGCCATGTCGAGGAGCAGGACGATGATCTTGCAGCGCTGGATGTGGCGGAGGAAGGCATGGCCAAGGCCCACGTCATTGTGCGCGCCTTCGATGAGTCCTGGAACATCACAGACGGTGAGGCGCTTGAAGTCCTCGTATTCCAGGATGCCGATCTGGGGATGCAGCGTGGTGAAGGGATAGGACGCAACCTTTGGGCGGGCGCGTGAGATCGCGGCCAACAGGGTGGACTTGCCCGCGTTCGGGTATCCTACGATGCCGATCTCGGCCATGATGCGGAGCTCGAGGAAGTAGTCGCCTTCGTTGGTGCCAGTTTCGCCTGGCTGGGCAAACCGCGGGGCCTGCCGGACCGATGTGGCGAAGTTGCGGTTGCCGAGCCCGCCACGGCCGCCTTTGCAAAGGGTGAAACGCTGGCCGTCGGTGGTCAGGTCGGCCACCAGTTCCGCGCCTTCATGGGGTTTGCGCAGGCCTTCCGGGATCTCCTCCTCGTCTTCGTCTTCGAGGTTGATCTCCAGGGCGCGCGCCGAGCCGGCCGTCCGGATGACCGCCCGTCCGCTGAAACTGCTGGGCATGACGCCCGGTTTCGGATCTTCGTCTTCGCCTGCCTCGCCCTCCTCTTGGTCCTCTTCGGGCGGCGGTTCGGGTGCCGGAAGTTTCCACACAAGAGTTCCGCAGGGCACCTTGATGACATGATCCGGACCCGCCAATCCGTCCTTGCCGTTGCCGCCACCCGGATCGCCGTCCTTGGCAATGAGGCGGGGGATGTAGAACTGGCCGATCAGGTTGTTGAGGTCATGGCTGGCTTCGAGGATGACGTCGCCTCCGCGGCCCCCGTTGCCGCCGTCGGGACCGCCCTTCGGCCGATAGGCTTCACGGCAGAAGGAGACGGCGCCTTTACCACCGTGGCCGGCGCGGGCGTGGATTTTGACCTGATCGACGAACATGGAGGGAGTGTGTCTGCGAACGGCGGATGCCGTCTAGGGTGGAAAGCAAAAAGGCGAGGCCAGACGGCCTCGCCCTTGAGCAAAGTAGGGGATAGATTAGTTCGCTGCCGGAGCGACCGTGGGAAGGATATTCACCCGGCGGCTGTTCTTGTCGAACTTCACACTGCCGGCCTTCAAAGCAAACAGGGTCCAGTCGCGGCCGACACCGACATTGGCGCCGGCGACAAACCTGGCGCCGCGCTGCCGGATGATGATACTGCCGGCCGTCACGACTTCGCCGCCGAAGCATTTCACGCCGAGACGTTTTGCGTTGCTGTCGCGTCCGTTGCTTGTGCTGCCTCCGCCTTTTTTATGAGCCATAAGCCTGCTTCCTTAAGCGTTGATTTCCTTGATCTGGACCACCGTCAGTTCCTGACGATGACCGACCGTGCGATGGTAGCCCTTGCGACGCCGCATCTTGAACGCGATAACCTTGTCGCCGCGTTTATGCTCGAGCACATCGGCTACGACGCTCGCCGAAGCGACGGTGGGCGCGCCGAACGTGGGCTTGCCTTCCCTGCTGACCATGAGGACGCGGTCGAACGTGAAAGTCTTGCCCGCCTCGGTTTCAAGGCGCTCGATCTCCAGCTTGTCGCCGGCGACCACGCGGTATTGCTTACCGCCTGTTTCTAAAACTGCATACATAAAGCCTGTCCCAAAAGGGACGCGGAATAAACCAAGGCGGTGAGTCGATGTCAACGGCTCATTTGCTTCTTCTGCGGTCCAGCGATTCCAGGCCAAGTCCGCGCTTGCACCGGCTGGCGACCTTGCTATCAACCGCTTGGAGCCATCCAACCAATTCAAACCCGACACCGTCATGAAACGCATCCTTTCATCCATCACCCTCTCGGTCTGTCTCGCCTCGACTTTCGCCATCGGCGGCTTTTGCGCCGCTGCCGCCGAGAAGGCGCCCGATACGAGGATTGAGAAATCCGAAAAGGCCGGGCCGCGCGCCCGCCCTGTCTCGGGCAAGATCGAGGCCGTCGACAAGACGATGAAAACCCTCACGCTTTCGGGAGAGAAGAAGCAGATGCTGCTGGTCACATCCGAGACAAAGATCATGAAGGCTGGCAAACCGGCCACGTTCGCCGATGCGACTGTCGGCGAGGAGATCGGCGGCAGCGTGATCGAAGAAGGCGGCAAGCTGGTCCTCAAGTCGCTCCGAGTCGGTGCCAAGCCCGGCGAGGGCGAGAAAGAACCCAAGGGTCCGGCCAAAACCAAGAAGAAGGCCAAAGAGGCCGCTGAAAAGGCTGCCGGCGCTTCCGGACAGTAATCAAAGAAGAATCTCGAACGAAAAGGCGGTCCAAATGGGACCGCCTTTTTCAGGCCTCGACCGGTGCCGCATAGAGCGCGACAAGCAGATGGCTTCGTGCGGATTCCAGTTCGAGGATCATTTCCCCGTAGGATTTGAAACGCTCGGCCGGATTTTTGGCCATCGCCTTGCAGATGGCGTCGTTGGTCATCTGGCTGACTTCCACGACATCGCTCGGAGGGGTCAGCTCCTGGTTCACATGGGCCATGACCATCTCGTCGATCGTCTCCGTCTCGAAAGGCGTCCGTCCGGTCAGCCCGTGGTAGCAGGTGGCGGCGAGTGAATACATGTCGGAGAGAAAGGTCTCCGGCGCGCGCTGGATCTTTTCCGGTGCGACATACTCGGGCGTGCCGAAGACGGAATCCTCCGCGCCGGCCTGGCCCGTCGCCTTCTCGGCGAGACCGAAGTCGGACAGCTTGGGTTCGCCCTCGGAGTTGTAGAGGATGTTGGAAGGTTTTAAGTCGCGATGGAGAAGGTCGTGTTTCAGCGCGGTCTCAAGGGCGGAGGCGATCTTGATGCCCACATCGAGGACGTTGAGCTCCGGCACCCGGCCTTCACGTTCAATCCAGCCGGCGAAGCTTCTGTGATCCGCCAGTTCCATCACGAGGTAGGGCTGCCCTTCGAATTCGTCGAAGGTGTAGATGTGGATAATGTTCGTGTGGTTGAGCGCCGCGCCGGCCCGGGCCTCGCGGTAGAAGGACCGCATCACTTCGGCGTCTTCCACCATCTCGCGCTTCACCATCTTCAGCGCGACGAGCCTTTCCAGCTTCACGTCGAACGCCCGGAAGACCGTTCCCATCCCGCCGGAGGCGATGATGCTCCTCAGCTCGAACTGCTTCATCAGCAGCGGAAGCATCACCGGGTGGCCGCACTTGGTGCAGGGGGTGGTGGCGAAGGGCTCCAGGTTCCCCGCAATGAAGTTCTTCGAGCGGCAGCGACCGCACTCCGACATGCGGAGGGTCTTGCGCGGTTCAAGGGCTGGTGATTCTGCGGCGTCGCTCACGTTCGGAGTGTCACGTAAGCCATCGGCGGCGATGCCACAAGTCTTGACCTGAAGTCTTCGTGGGATGGACAAACATTTTGACAAGATCGCCCCGAAGTCCTCTTTTCAATGCGTCGTGAAACCGTCCACGCCCAAAGCAATCGTAAGCGCCAAACCAGCGGCATGCCATATCGGCATGTCCGATTGGCGTCACCTCGCTTGGGGCGACATGGGCTGACACGGCGTTAAAACCGGATTTGTTGAACCCATGATCGCCCAGGCGGTCATGGGTTTTTCGTTTTGAACAAATCCAAACCTCCGCCGGTCCACCGGCGGAAAAACAAAACCAAAGAAACAAGAAGCCGTATGCCCAGCAGAACAAAAAACATCGAACCGAGGTCCGAGCCGGAGGCGAGATTCGCCCTGCATCCCGTGGATGCTCCATTCCGAGCCACCCTCGACAACGAAGTCGACCGGTTGAAGAACCGGTTGCTCCAGCACCACCTCAGCGCCAACGCCGAGCCCGGTTTCAACAGCCTGCTCCGCCAGGCCGCCAATGAAGCCGTGGCCCTGGCCTGCGATCACGCCTACCCGCTGCTGCTCCTCCCCGTGATCTTCGACGAAAAGGCCAGGGAAGCCCGCAGATCGGCGGCCTGGCAGAACGTCGTCCGGTCGCGCGGCGAGCTGATCCTCGAGCAACTCGCCTGAACGCATGCACCAACATGACGACATGGCCCGCTGCCGGCGGGAAACCGTCGACGCCCGTCCCTTCCCCGGACCCGCGTCGACGGTTTCCCGTCCGCCTGCGTGGTTGCAGCTGGCGCCATTGATTCGCGGATGTTCAAGCACGGACCGATATGTGCCTCTACTTCTCCGGCCCTATGTCTGACGAAACCCCGCAAGCTCCTGCAGCATCCGAAAATCCCGTTGCTCCCCGGCCGAAACGGCGGCCCCGCTACGGCGGCAAGAACCCGCGCAAGTTCCACGAGAAATACAAGGAACTGGATCCCGGCCGCTACGCCGGCGACGTGGCCAAGGTCATCGCATCCGGCAAGACGCCCGCCGGCACGCACCGTCCCATCATGGTCGGCGAGATGCTCGGAGTCCTCGCGCCCAAGCCGGGCGAGGTCGCCGTCGATTGCACCCTCGGTTTCGGCGGCCACGCCCAGCAGATCCTCCAGCACATCGTTCCCGATGGACGCCTCTTCGGCCTGGACGTCGATCCGATTGAGCAACCCCGCACAGAAATCCGCCTGCGGGCCGCCGGGTTTGGGCCGGATGTGTTCCAGGTCCGTCACATGAATTTCGCCGGCCTGTCCAAGCTCATCGCGCAGGAAAACCTGGTCAGAGGAGTTGATCTCGTGCTGGCGGATCTCGGCGTCTCCTCCATGCAGATCGACAATCCCGAGCGCGGATTCACCTACAAGACCGATGGCCCGCTTGATCTTCGGCTCAATCCGCTGCGCCCGTCCTCCGCCGCCGAGCTCGTCGCGAAACTCGACGCCGCCAAGCTTGCCGCCCTGTTCCGGGAAAATGCCGACGAACCCCGCGCCGACGAACTCGCCGCGGCCATCGTCACGGCGAGGAGGCTGAACCCCGTCACGCGCACGGTGCAGCTTGCCGAGATTCTCCGGAGCACCTTCGCCGGCGCACATAAATCGTCGGCCCGCGAGCTGGCCGACGACACCGTGCGACGCATCTTCCAAGCGCTCCGCATCGCGGTGAACGACGAGTTCGGCGCGTTGGACAACCTTCTGCGCGTCCTGCCGTCCTGCCTGAAACCCGGCGGCCGTGCGGCCATCCTCACCTTCCACAGCGGCGAAGACCGGCGCGTGAAGCAGGCCTTCCAATCTGGCCTTGATGCGGGCGCCTACGTCGCCATCTCGGAGGGAATCATCCGCCCGAGCCCTGAAGAGCGCCGGGATAATCCTCGTTCCTCTTCTGCCAAACTCCGCTGGGCCGTGCGGAGCTGATCGACACCGGGTGCCGTAGCCGCTGACGTGGGCAGGTGGATGCGCCGGGAGTCCCGCAGATCCCCCCTCTCACCCCGACGGCTACGACCTTCGCTGGCCCGGCTGTTGCCTTCCGCGCCGTCATTTGACGAGACTGCCGCGTCACGATGAAATCCCTGTTCCGCACGCTCCTCTGGCTGGCCGTTTCAGGTCTCGGTGCCTGGGCCTACGCGACGATCGCCCTGCATCGCGGCGAGCATCTCAGCTCCGCCTACCTGCTGGTCGCCGCGCTGTGCACCTACGCCATCGGCTACCGGTTCTATTCAAAGTGGATCGCCACCCGGGTGCTCATGCTCGACGACCGCCGGGCCACCCCATGCGAAGTCCACGAGGATGGAAAGGACTTCGTGAAGACGAACAAGTGGATCGTCTTCGGCCACCACTTCGCCGCCATCAGCGGACCCGGCCCGCTGGTCGGGCCCGTGCTCGCCGCGCAGTTCGGCTATCTGCCCGGCACGCTGTGGATCCTGATCGGAGTCGTGCTCGGCGGGGCGGTGCAGGACTTCATCATCCTCTTCGCGTCGATCCGGCGGGACGGAAAATCTCTCGGCCAGATGGTGAAGGAGGAACTCGGCTCCACCGCCGGAGCCGTGGCCATGATCGCGATCCTCGCCATCATGGTGATCCTTCTGGCCGTGCTCGGGCTCGTGGTCGTGAAGGCCCTCGCCGAAAGCCCGTGGGGCGTGTTCACCGTCGCCGCGACGATTCCCATCGCGATGTTCATGGGCGGCTACCTCCGCTTTCTCCGCGTGGGCAAGGTGCTCGAAGTCTCCGTCATCGGCGTGATCCTCCTGATGCTCGCGGTCTGGGGCGGGCAGTTCGTCCACAGCCACGCGGACTGGGCCAGGGCTTTCACCTTCACGGCCGAGCCCATCGCCTGGACGATCATCGTCTACGGCCTCTTCGCCAGCATCCTGCCCGTCTGGCTGCTGCTCGCACCGCGCGACTACCTCAGCACGTTCATGAAGCTCGGGACCATCGCCGCGCTGGCTCTGGGAACGCTGCTCGTGCTGCCCGAACTGAAGATGCCCGCGCTGACCAAGTTCATCGACGGCTCTGGGCTGGTCGTCGCCGGCAGCCTGTTTCCCTTCTGCTTCATCACCATCGCCTGCGGCGCGATCAGCGGTTTCCACACGCTCATCGCCAGCGGCATCACGCCCAAGATCATCACGCGCGAAGCCTACGCGCGCCCCATCGGCTACGGCGCGATGTGTTTGGAATCATTGGTCGCCATCATGGCCATGATCGCCGCCTGCACATTGGACCCGGGCGTGTATCTCGCCATGAACGTGAAGGGCGCGGGCGCGGACCAGGCCGCCATCGTCGCCGACACCGTCGCGAAAGTGAACGCGACCGGTTTCACCGTGAACCCGGTCGAGATGGAAACGCTGGCCAAAGAAGTCGGCGAAACCTCGCTCTACGGCCGCACCGGCGGCGCAGCCACGCTGGCAGTCGGCATGGCGCAGATCTTCTCCAAGGTCACCAACGGCCGCTGGCTGGATATCTGGTATCACTTCGCGATCATGTTCGAGGCGTTGTTCATCCTGACGACGCTCGACGCCGGCACACGCGTCGGCCGCTACCTGTTGCAGGATGCGCTGGGCCATCTCTGGAAGCCGCTCGGCGATACGAAGAACGGATCCTCCAACTTCTTCGCCAGCGGATTGATCGTCATGGGCTGGGGCTATTTCCTCATCCAGGGCGTGCGCGATCCGCTGGGCGGCATCAACTCGCTCTGGCCGCTCTTCGGCATCGCCAACCAGCTCCTCGCCGCCATCGCGTTGTGCCTAGGGACGACCATCCTGCTGAAGATGTCGCTTGGAGCTGGTAGGGCGGGCATCCCTGCCCGGCCAGTGGGTGTTTCTTCGGACGATGCGAAAAAGAGCACCGACCGGCCGGGCGGGGACGCCCGGCCTACGGTCCGCCGTTCGCCATGGCTCGCTCTCGTCACGCTGCTGCCCTTGGTCTGGCTGCTGTCGGTCACGTTCACGGCGGGCATCCAGAAGATCGCCCATGAAAGCCCACGCATCGGGTTCCTCTCCCAAGTGAAGGTGTTGGAAGCGGCGCGGCCCGCTCTTGAGGCGTCCGTCCAGGGCGCGACAGCTTCAGGAAACGACGACGCGATCAAGGCCGCGACGAAGAAGCTCCGCGACAATCGCACGCTCGCTTTCAACAACCGCCTCGATGCCGTCGTGACCGCCATCTTTCTCCTCATGGCCACCGCCATCGTCCTGCTCTCGGTGCGCGAATGGCTCCTGCTCATCGCCCGCAAGAAGCTGGCCGAACTGCGCGAGACCGAACCCGTTTGGTTGCCCGACTACGCCGTGGTCGAAGGCCAGCCGCTGAAGTTCTGGAGCCTGTTCGCCCTCGGTTTCCTGCTCCTCAAAGAAGTCTCCGGCCAAGGAGCCTACGACCGCGCCACCGCCCAATGCGCCTGTGCTCCGAAGGTCACCGTCAGCCTCACCGGCGACTCGACCATCGCCTGCCAGGAGACGGACGGAGAACGTTTCGCCCGCGTGGCCGAGGAACGCTTCAATAAACCAAACCGCTGCTGTTAATCCGTAGGCCGGGCATGGGTGGCAACCCTCCGCGCCCGGACAGTTGGTGCTGGCTTCATCCACGAAGGACACGAAGAGCACTGAGGCCGATCAGCATGATGGGTTTTGTCTCTGGCTGAGTTCCCTTCGTGCCTCTTCGCGGAGGCATTTTTTCCCGATCCCTTCGATGTTCGGCGTTGGATGTTGGTTGTTCGATGTTGGTTCCCGGTTCATCGTGCGGCCCGTGGCCACATTCCGGCCCGGGCTCCGTCCATGACCCCTTTCCGCAAACGAGAACTGCTCCTGTCGCTCAAGAACGCGACGGTGGAGGCGTGCTTCAGCGTGCCGATGCTGAACCTCACGCTGACGCAGTTCCCCTTCGCCATCGGCTTCGCCGTCGTGGCCCTGCATTGGGGCGACCGCGCGATCGGCCTGCTGGCGGCGGTCCCGTTTCTCTGCAACGCCTTCCAGCCTCCGCTGACCTACCTGCTCCAGCGGCGTTTCTCGACCTACCAGATCATCCTCCTGGGTTTCGTGTTCAACGCCCTGCCGTGGGCTTTTGTGTGGCTCCTTCCATGGACCGGCGAGCACAGGCATTGGATCTTCGCCCTGATCGTCACCACCGCGACGCTGGCGAACAGCATCTGCGCCGTGGCTTGGTCGGCCGCGATGTCGGACCTCGTGCCGCTGAACATCCGCGGAACCTACTTCGGAAAACGGAATCTGGTCTTCGCCTTCTGGACATTGGTCGTCGTGCTCGCCGCCGGCCAGATCGCCAAACACTACGACAATTCACTGACCGTCTTCGGCTTCATCTTCGCCGCCGCGGCCATGGCGCGTCTGTGCGGGATGTTCTTCCTCACGCGGATGAAGTTTCCGGCCAAGATCATGGAGCGGAGGCCGCAGACGCAGACGTTGAGCGACTACGTCGCGGTGCTGAAGGACAGGAATTATCTCTGGCTGATGCTGTTCATCGGGAGCTGGAACATGTGCATCAACCTCGGCCAGCCGTTCTACAGCAAATACCTCCTCGACCCCGGCGGGCTGGGCATGGACATGGGCCAGCTCACCATCCTGACGACCATCTCGGCCTTCGGCGGACTGATGTCGCTGAGGGCCTGGGGCGGGCTTTCCGACCGCTTCGGCAACAAGCCCGTGATGTTCACCTGCGCGCTCGCCTGGGGCCTCACCGCGCTTCCTGCGTGGCTCTTCGCCGGCCCGGAACGGCAGGTCCATCTCTACGCGAACTACTTCGTCACCGGGTTCATGTTCGCCGGATTCCAGCTCTGCCAGTTCACGCTCATGATCAAGATGGTTCCGACGCAGGGCAACGCCCACTACATCTCCGTCTTCCTCGCCGTCACCAGCCTCCTCACGGCCATCGGGCCGGTGATGGGCGGACTGCTGATGGGGGGCCTCTCCAGCCGCCCAACCTACGGAAGCCTCCTCGGCCAGCCGATCCTCGGGTATCATCTGCTCTTCGGCCTGTCGCTTTTCGCCGCGCTGCTGTCGTTGCACATCCTCCAACAGCTGAAGGAGCCGGCCGAGCGCCCCGTCCGCGAACTGGTCCGGCAGATGAGGAGCATGCGCGAATTCAACCCGCTCGTCGGCCTCAGCTCCATCGCCCAATACATGTTCACGCCGCGCGCCCTGACGCGTTTTGCCCGCGACACGGCCCGGACGCTCCGAAGACAGACGAGCGCGCTGTCGGACGTCGGCGAGGAACTGGTGGAGGGGGGGCTGAGGGCGGTCAAGGGAACCTTCGAGCGTGACCGGTCCGACCATCCCGAAAAGCCCCGTGGCGACCGGGGTTCGTAGGCCCTCCCAGCCCTCGCACATCCACGCCGCATCGCCCGGCCGACATGCGCTGCCACGGCCTCAATCCGGGGCGTCGGGCATGGGGAACCGGGGAAATAATCCCTTGCCAAACCGGAGGGCGGTCCATTGTATTTCCAGCCCTCGGTGGCTGAGTAGCTCAGTTGGTAGAGCATGCGACTGAAAATCGCAGTGTCGCCGGTTCGATTCCGGCCTCAGCCACCACTTCTTTTGGATTCCGGTTTTCATTTTACGGCAGGTTCCAAAGCGGCGTAGCCATTCCCCTGTCCGAGACAATTCAACTCCGCCCAACGTCGGTGCTGTTCACCCGTGGCCACCGCAACTAGCCTCCGTAAACCCGCCTCATGAACCGACCGCTCGCATTGGCTTTGATTGGCCTGATCCGGCTCTGCCTTGCAAGCGATGCGGCCGATACCAACCAGCCGCGGGTGGTCCGCGACGTTGCGTATGCCAGCGTGGGCGAGCTGACGCTCAAGCTCGACCTGCATCTGCCGGAAAAGAGCCCGCGTTCGCCGATGATCGTCTGGGTCCATGGCGGTGCTTGGCGGTCCGGATCGCGGACTTCGATGCCCCTTGGAAAACTGGTCGCGGCTGGTTACGCGGTGGCCAGCGTGGACTACCGGCTTTCGACGCAGGCGAAGTTCCCGGCGCAGATCCACGACATCAAGGCGGCCATTCGTTTCCTGCGTGGGCATGGAGCTGAATGGAAACTCCCGACCAACAACATCGTGATTGCCGGCGACTCGGCTGGCGGCCACCTGGCGGCCTTGGTCGGAGTGTCGAACGGGCACGCGGAACTCGAGGGCGCCGTCGGCGACGATCCCAAGCAGACCTCGGCGGTGCAGGGGATCGTCAGCTTCTACGGAGGGGCGAACCTTACGACCATCCTCAAGCAATCGACTCCGCATGGATTGAGCGTGCGGGTTCCAGCGTTGGACCTGTTGCTCGGCGGTCAGCCGGAGGCGGTGCCGGAATTGGCGCGGCTGGCCAGTCCCGTTTTCCAGGTTGATCGGGCCGATCCTCCGCTGCTTCTGCTGCACGGAGATCAGGATCCGCAGATGCCGATCAACCAGGCCCACGAATTGATGGGCGCCTACAAGAAGCTGGATCTCCCGGCGCACTTGGAAGTCGTCCACGGCGCGGCCCACGGCGGCGCGGCCTTCTACGATGCGGAACGGATGCAAGTCGTGAAGGCGTTCCTCGAACGCCATTTCGGCAAGTAACGCGGCGCTGTTCCACGTCGCAGGGTCACTTCGTTTTCACGTTCCGATACCACACCGCATTGCGGGTTTCCCTGCCGGCCAGGATCAAGTCGAGCCGACCGTCGCCGTCGAGGTCCGTGGTCTTCAGGTCGTAGGCTTCCTGGGTGTTCCCGGTGTCGATGTCGTGCGGGGTGAATGAACCCTTGCCGTCGTTCCGATACCAGCGGACGAGCTTCGCGCCGAAGGACGCGACTGCGACATCGAGATCGCCGTCGCCATCGAAGTCGCCGACGGCCAGCGCGTGGGGATCACGCAGCGTGGCGTCGATGATGTGCTTCTTCCACCCGGGGCCCTCGAACCAGAAGACGCCGGTCCCGTGGCCGCAGCTCGCCACCACGTCGGGCACGCCGTCGCCGTTCACGTCGGCGGCCTTGAGGTTGGTCGCGCCGTTTTCCTTCGCGATGGGATGTTTGATCCACGGCTGATCGGCACCGGCCCCCTGTTCCCACCAGGTGAACGTGCCTCCGCCGGAATCGCCGACCAGCAGATCGGGACGGCCGTCGGCATTGAGATCGGCCACATCCAGGTAATGCGGACGCCCGTCCGCTCCGCCCTTGGTGATGATATGGCGCTTGAAGGCGCCGTCACCGCGCTTCGGAGCCTGGAACCACGCGAGGCTCTTCGCGAAGAGCGGCCCCATGATGCTGTCGGCCACCAGGTCCTTGCGGCCATCTCCGTCGATGTCGCCGGTCCAGAGGCCGTGGATGCCGTTGAACTCGCGGTCGATGACATGCAGCGGCCAGGGCTCGCCGATGCGGCGGGTGTTCTCAATCCAGGCGATGCTGAAGTCGGGGCCCTTGGGTTCGTCCGCCGTTTTGCCGGCGTCCTTCGCCTGGCGATGTTCGATCCATGGCACGCGGTAGCGGCCGACGACGAGGTCGAGATCGCCGTCCCCGTCCGCATCCAGCGCCACGCAATAGAGCATCTTGGGCTCCTTCGAATCGAAGAGCACCTGCGGCTTCCAATCCGGGGCGACGAGCGCGAACACCTTCGTCTCGCCCATCGCGATCAGGTCCAGCTTGCCGTCGGCGTTGGCATCGACGGCCTCGACGCTCCAGATCGATTCGGGCAAGGGAACCGAAGTTCGAGTCCAATTGATGGGGCCGGTCTCCGCGCCAGTCGCAATGGCAATGCTTCCGCTTAGGAGCGCGGTGCCGAGCAGCGGAGACAGGATGGACAAAGAGAGCGGGTTCGGTGGGAAGCTGGTCATAAAATCGCGTGGGTTTCGGAGGCTTGTTCGGACTCAGTTGGATGAGGCTTTGGCCTCGGTGTAGACCGTCCCGGCAAAGTCGATCTGATACACCATCCCCTCGTAGCCGACGACGTAGAGGTTGCCCTGTTCGTCTTCGGTGAACGACGCGATGCCCTGCGGGGCGGTGCCGATCTGGACCACGGACTGGAGCACGCGACCTCCCTGCTTCACGCCCCAGATGCGGTGCGAGGTGTAGTCGCCGCAGATGTAGATACCGTAGAACGACGATCGTTTGTCGCCACGATAGACATGGCCGCCAGTGACCGAGTTGCCGAACTTGCGGCGGTAGGCGAACACGGGCGGCGTGTAGGCGGTGCCCGTTTTGCGGAAGGCGTTGGAGAAGGGCTCGAAGCCTTCATACACGTTCCAGCCGTGGTTTTCCCCGCGCCGGACAATGGAAACCTCCTCGACCCGGTCCTGCCCGACGTCGCCGACCCAGAGGTCGCCCGTAACACGGTCGAAGCTGAAGCGCCAAGGCTCACGGAATCC
>JAYTUE010000221.1:0-4253 GCA_043744715.1 Verrucomicrobiota bacterium
CCGCCGCCGCCGCGGCGATGCTCGCACCCGAAATCCGTTTCCAATGTGCATCCCGGATAGGCCCTCCAGAAAACCAGGGTTTCTGGAAGTGCCCTTGAAAGATTGAACGCTGCACACGGCCGTTCCAAACGTATCATCTGGGAGTGAGTAAAGAATGCGGACACACTCGCCCGGAGGGCGAACAACCATGATGTTGAAGCCATCGAATGGCTCACCCACAAACGTCAGAAAATAGAATCTAAACCGCTCCCAATCTGAATTCTCCGCAACGCGGTAATCATGCTCTACGGCTGCATAGATCTCGGCATCGGATAACCCGGTGAAAGACTCATCCAAAAAGGTCTCGATGACGGGATAGACCTCTCGAATCCGACTAACAGCATGGAAGAGGGAGCTATGGTTTTCGCGGATGTCACCGAGTGTAACTCCCTGAATAACGATGCAGATGCGACCAAAGCCAGCCCACTCCGGTCCGGATGGCTCGTGATACGCCTCAATCGCAAAGTCTTTTGGCTCTCCGAAGATCATAACGCTCTAGTCCAGCGTGACCGGACCCGGCTTGAACTTTAACAGCGCCCGCGTTCTTCCGGGAATGCGGTGCCCTCGCCGGCCCAGTCATAGCCGAGCATGGGAGCTGGCACGGTCCTGGAGGAGGTTGTGGTCGTTTCGACCAACGCGCCGACACCGCCGAACGACATGGACGGCCCTGAACTTCGCCGAGTCAGTTATACCGCATGGTTATGCTTCGCTGATTAAAAATTGCAAGTATCTGTTAATCAATTACAAAACAAAGAAAACGTCAGAACCAGTTGTAGTTGAAGCTGACGCTCACGCGTTCTGATTCGACCGGGTTGGGCGGGACTTCGTGGCGGAGCCAGCTCTCGAACAGGACGATCTTCCCGGCCTCAGCGGGGTAGTGGATGTGCGCCTTGTTTTCTCGACGGCTATCGGCGCGGCGCGGAGGTGCGGCCATGAACTTGGTCAGGCGCGGGTCCTCGAACTTGATCGAGCTGCAGCCCTTGGGCGTCTTCACGTAGTAGGTGCCGCTGATGGTCGAGACGGGGTGGATGTGGAGCCCGTGCGTGACCTGCTTGGGCATGATGTTGAGCCAGCAATCGGTCATGGAGAGTTCGCGGCCATCGAGGTCCATGTCGAGGTGCTTGGCATAGCCGAGGACGTGGCGGCGGATCTTCTTCTCCAGATCCATGAAGGTGCTGGAGAGCTTTTGCAGGCGGCAGAGCGAGCTGTAGGACGTGTAGCCGCCGGGGTAGTTCTTCTTCGACCATTTCAACCCCTCCGGATCGTTGTCGCGGATCTGGTAGCACTCCTTGAGCAGCTCGTTGTTGAAGCGCTTCCAATTCGTCCGCATGAGCGGCGAATGGTAGATGAAGGTAGGGAACCAAGCTTGGATGGACATGGGAAATTCTTCGATTGCTCGGCAGCGCAGGCTTATCGGCCGCAAGGTGGGCTGAGCTGCCGCTCCGCCCGTTTCGGATTCAACCCGCGTTGTCCAACGGACGGGCGCTGATCTCCAGCATCCGCTCGATCGGAAGACGCGCGCGTTCGATGATGTGTTTCGGCAGCTCAATGCGCGGTGCGAGATTGACCATGCAGTCGTGCAGCTTCTCCAGCGTGTTCATCTTCATGAAGCGGCATTCGTTGCAGCGGCAGTTGTCGGTCGGCGCGGGGATGAAGGTCTTGCCCGGGCACTCCTTCATCAGCCGGTGGATCATGGCGGATTCCGTGGCGATGATGATGGCCTTGGCCGGGCTGGCCTTGCAGTAGGCGACCATCTTTTCGGTCGAGCACACCTCATCGGCCAACATGCGGACGGCCTTGGTGCATTCGGGATGCGCCACCAGCGGCGCGTCGGGATACTGCTGGCGGATGCGCGTGATGCTCGCGTGGGTCCATTCGACGTGGACGTAGCAGTTGCCCTTCCAGAGCGTCATCGGCCGGCCGGTCTGCTCGATGACCCACGCGCCGAGGTTTTCGTCGGGCACGAAGAGGATGTCGCGGTCCTTGGGCGCGGCGTTGACGATCTTCATCGCGTTGCCGCTCGTCACGATGACGTCGCACAGGGCCTTCACTTCGGCGGAGCAGTTGATGTAGGCGATGGTGTAGAAGTTGGGATTCGTTTCCTGAAGTGCCTTCAGCTTGGGCGCTGGACAACTGGCCTCCAGCGAACAGCCGGCGTCCGCGTCGGGCAGGATGACGATCTTGTCCGGGTTCAGGATCTTGGCCGTCTCCGCCATGAAATGGACGCCGCAGAAGACGATGACGTCGGCGCTGGTCTTGGCCGCCTGTTGGGAAAGCCCGAGGGAATCGCCCACGAAATCCGCGACGTCCTGGATCTCCGGGAGCTGGTAGTTGTGGGCGAGGATGACGGCGTTGAGCTTCTTCTTGAGGGCGAGGATGTCGCGCGAAAGCGTGTCGAGCTGCTCGGGCGGGAGCGGCTTGCGGGTGACGAAATCCAGTTGGGCGGCGGGCTCGGCCACCGGCGACGTAATCATGTCTGGAAGTTAAGGGCAGGGGAGCGGACGGGTCAACCGATGGGGAACGGGGTTGTCCACGAAGAACACGAAGGCGGTAGGGCGAAGGCTCCTGCCGAGCCGTCTCGAAGCGTGCGAATACCAAGCCGGTAGCTCGCGGGAAGTCCGTGGAGAACTGGAACACGTGAGGAGTTGCCGCTGGAGCTGAACCATTGATTTGAAACCCAGCGGCGGCTCAGCGGGAGCCTTCGCCCTACCTCAGCCGTAGGCCGGGCATCCCTGCCCGGCGAGTGGGTGCTGCTTCACGGCCATCACGCAGGAGCACCTACTGGCCGCGCGAGGACGCGCGGCCTACGATGGCTCGGCGGGAGCCTTCGCCCTACCTCAGCTGAGTTGACGGATCGTTTCAAGCGCTCCATCCGACGCCTCTGGCAGGATTCGCCTCTGCCCGTCGTTGCCGATGCCAGCGCGCTCGACTGGCTTCCGGATGGATCGTGTGTTCCCGGTGCGCTGCGGGTGATGACGCCGCATCCGGGCGAAGCGGCGAGGCTCCTGCAATCCTCTGTGGCGGAAGTGCAGCGAGACCGGGTGGCGGCGGTGCGTGAGCTGTCGCGCCGTTGGGGCGGTTGCATCGTGGTATTGAAAGGTCACCAGACCATGATTGGCCGCAGCGAAAAGGAACTTTATGTGAACAATTCCGGCAACCCGCATCTGGCTCAAGGCGGCAGCGGCGATCTGCTGGCCGGTTACTTGGGCGGGTTGCTCGCGTGGCCGGAGTTGCAGAAGGACGCGGTGCGCACGGTGCGTTTCGGCGTGTGGCAGCACGGAGCGGCGGCGGATGCGCTGTTGAAGACGCGTCCCAATTTCAGCATCGAGGAGCTTTCAGCGGACCTTGGCCTGGCACGGGCATGACGCGATGCGTGAGGAAGGACGCATTCGCGCCCTGCCCCGGAGCGCGGCCGGTCCCGTCCGCAGCGGGTGGAACGGCAAGGAGATCGCCGGTGTATCCAGGCACTTCAGCCAGCGCACCCGCTGCGAGCCCGGGACGTCTCGCGGTTCGTCCCCGCTCTTGCCGTTTGGGCAGCACGCCCCTTGAATGCGCCCGCCTACGCCGTGTTCGCCGTCGCTCACAGCCTGACCACGCGGGACTTCTCCGATCCCGTCGCTGCATTCACGATCAACCGCGCGAAGATTCATTGCCTTGCCCAACCTGCACGGGACTTCCAGAGCAAGCATGGGACAAAGGATGCGGGTTTCATTATCATCAGGCCACCATGGCAGCCGCCAGGGTTTCTGTTATGCGCCAGCCCTGGCTTTCCTCGTATTTCTTGCATTCTTGAATCACCGCTTCCGAACCGATCAAAGCGTAAGACAATGAGAATTCAGAACATGTCTCCGCCACGTTCACGACAAATTGAACCATGTCTAAATTTGGACTTTCCAGCGGAGACAGGTCGATCACGAGCTTGCCAATACCGCTCTCCACCCCCGACCTAACTTTTTCTCGCGAGCAGAGCGAAAGCTTGTCGGCCAAGGTTGCGTCCAACTGTTTCGGCATGGTCAGCACAATTGTTCCCTCCCGTTCTTGAAAATATCTGGACGCAGTATCCAGGTTCAGCGCACGGCAGATTGCGGCCTCCAGCTTGTCGGGTTGGATGGGCTTGGTCACCACGCCGGCAAAGCCGGCCTGCCGGGCCTTTGATTGTTCTTCTGTCGCGCTTTCCAGGCACAGGCCGATGAAGGGAACACCCTTGGTTTTAC
>JAYTUE010000222.1:0-16652 GCA_043744715.1 Verrucomicrobiota bacterium
GCGTCGAGCGGGAGATGGGAGCTGTAGACGGCAAGGTTGTGTTTCACCAGGAGCCCGAGGAGTTCGCGACGTTTGCCGGTCCATGGAACGGTGCTTCCCCAGAAGAGTCCGTGGTGGACGATGAGGAGATCAGCCCCGGCTTCAACGGCTTTCTTCACGGTGGCGAGGGACGCGTCCACCGTCGCGGCGATGCGGGTGATGGAACCGTCGTTGCCGACCTGGAGACCGTTGTGCGCGCCGTCGTAGTCGCGGAACTCGGTGGTGCGAAGGGTCGTGTCGCAGTGGCGGACAATTCCGGCGAGTGGGGCGGCGGCCATGCGAGGAGTTAAGCGGAGCGGAGGAGGCCCGCAAGATTGACGGAAGCGGCGCGTGAAGAACTTCACGTTGACGCGGGGGACTCGGAAACGGATTTTCGCCGCTCTTATGGCCCGAATCCAACGCGCCCTGCTTTCTGTTTCCGACAAATCCGGACTGGTCGACTTCGCCAAAGCGCTGGTCGCGGCCGGTGTCGAACTGATCTCGACCGGCGGCACCGCCAAAGCGCTGCGCGATGGCGGGCTCCCAACAATCGAGCTGAGCGACTACACCGGTTTTCCCGAGATGCTCGACGGCCGGGTCAAGACGCTGCATCCGAAGATCCACGGCGGCCTGCTGTTCCTGCGCGGAAACGCCACGCACGAAGGCACGGTGGCACAGCACGGGATCCGGCCGATCGACCTAGTGGTGGTGAACCTCTATCCGTTCGAGGAGACGGTGGCCAAGCCGGGCGTGGAACTGCACGACGCAATCGAGAACATCGACATCGGCGGGCCCTCGATGCTCCGCAGCGCGGCGAAGAACCACGAGAGCGTGACGGTGATCGTGGATCCGGCGGACTACGCCGAGGTGGCCAGACTGGTCCGGGAGTCGGGTGAGACGACGTTGGAACTGCGCCGCAAGCTGGCGGCCAAGGTCTACGCACGGACGGCAGCGTATGATTCGGCCATCGCCACGCATCTGGAGAAGGCCTTCGGCATCGCGCAGAATGAGCTTCCTTCCACCCTGCGGGTGCATTCACCCATCGCCCAGCCGCTGCGCTACGGCGAGAACCCCCACCAGAAGGCCGCGCTCTACGGAGGATTCCAGAAACACTTCACCCAGCTGCACGGGAAGGAGCTTTCGTATAACAACATTCTCGACCTGACGGCCGCGGCCCAGCTGATCAATGAATTCAGTTCCGACAGGCCGACGCTGGCCATTCTCAAGCACACGAACCCATGCGGAGTCGGCCAGGGCGCGACCCTGCGCGAAGCTTGGGACCGTGCCTATGCGACGGACAAACAGGCGCCGTTCGGAGGGATCATCACGGTGAACAAGCCGCTCGACGGAGCGTGCGCGGAGGCCATCGCGGAAATCTTCAGCGAAGTGATCGTGGCACCGGACTTCACGGCGGAGGCCCTCGCCGTGCTTCAGAAAAAGAAGAACCTTCGGCTGCTGAAGATGACGCGCTTCCCGATGGCGGCAGCCGGATTCGACATCCGAAGCGTGGGCTCCGATTCCTTCCTCGTTCAGGAACGCGACACAAGGATCACGACAGCGGCGGACTTGAAGATCGTGACCAAACGGCAGCCCACGGAGACTGAAATCGATGCGATGCTCTTCGGTTGGCGTGCGGTGAAGCACGTGAAATCCAACGCCATCGTCTACGTCGCCGCGGGCCAGACGCTGGGCATTGGCGCAGGCCAGATGAGCCGGGTGGATTCGAGTCGGATCGCCGTCTGGAAAGCGGGCGAGGCAAAGCTGTCACTGAAGAGCAGCGTGGTCTGCAGTGACGCATTCTTCCCGTTCCCCGACGGCCTCATCGCCGCGGCCGAAGCGGGTGCCACGGCGGCCATCCAGCCGGGAGGTTCTGTCCGTGACGCCGAAGTCATCGCGGCGGCCGACGAACGGGGAATGGCCATGGCATTCACGGGCCATCGCCACTTCCGTCACTGATCGGTCAGCCGGTAAACGGCGAAGACTTGGACTGCAAACAGGGCGAACATCACAAACCAGAAGGCGGCTTGGGAAATAGCCGCCGCCTTTTGTTTGGCCGGAGTCAACGAGACGAACCAACGAACGGATCCTAGTTCAACCAAATCCCCGCTCTTAAGCACATGCCGAATGATGGGCTCGCCATTGACCAGAACGGTCCCGCCACTTCCACCAACCAGGATTGGGCGGCCTTGTTCCAGTTCGACGACGGCATGCTGTTCCCAAACCCCGGTTCGCTCGATTTGGCAGTCATTCACGCTGGAACGGCCGATTCGAAAAGGAAAATGGCGGATCACCCTGTCGGTGTCCGCCATAAATCTGTCAGCCGAAGTCAGCTGAATCATGGATCAAAAACCTTGGGGAACGTCGATGCGGTCTTGGGGATACACTTCGACATCGAGCTTGGGGTTCCGCTTCGCCTTCTTGCAATCGATGACAAGACGCTCACCGCCCGGACGCGTCAGAACGACGTTTTTCTTGTCGGCAAAATCGGTGAAATCTCCCGCCGTCTGAATCGCCTGGAGAACCGTGACCCTGCCAATGTAGAGCTGACGGCCGGGCAGCTTTACCTGGCCACCAACGTAATAGACTTTCTCCGGTCCGGTGACGACGACGTTGAGATTCAGGAAGAACTTGGGGACATAGGCGGCCCGTATCGCCCTTTCAATTTCACCGAGAGACTTTCCAGCGACCTTCACTGGGCCGAGATGTTCCAACGAAACTGTGCCGTCCTCTTTGACTTCGGTCTCGATGGTCTTGAGCCCGGCCGTTTCCACGCCCACACCGGAAAACTCCACCTTGATCTTGTCGCCCGGCCTGATGGGGGGATTCCGGTCGATCACCATGCCCTTGTCGGGCGCGTTTGTTTTCCCGGCCTGAGTCGTCTCACAGGCCGTGGAGACAAGCATCACCAGCATCACGGCGACCGCACCCAACCATTTCGATATCAATTCACGTCGCATACAAGGCAGCAGTAGGCTCAGTATTTACTCTTGATCTCAAGCTTGGCGTTGGCCGACTTGGATCCTTTCTTGGAGGACTTTTTCGATTCGGCATCGTCGTCGTCCTGCTTAGAGTAGTAGTCGTAGTAGTAGCCGCTGTAGTAGTAGTAATCCTCGCCGGCGGACATGTTGATGTTGTTCAACACGATGCCGAGCAGATTGCCTCCGACTTTTTGAATCATCTGCTTGGCGCGGATGGTCATTGGCTGCGGATAACGACGGTATTGGATGACCTGCATCACGATGTCGACCTCGCTCGCCAGGATCGCCGCATCGCTGATTCCCATGATGGGGGGAGAATCAAAGAAAACGAAATCGTAGCGCCGTTTCAACTCACCGATCAGCGCCTTCATTTGCGGCGAACTGAGGATGCCCATCGAACTCGACGGAAGCTTGCCGGACGGAAGCACGTCCAACGATGCAAGGCTTGTCCGCTGGATCACTTCCTCAAGTGTGTTCTGATTCAGAAGGAAGTTTGTCAGGCCCAGGGAATTCGAGATGTTGATGATCTTATGGATGCTCGGACGGCGAAGGTCGGAGTCGACCACAAGGACCCGTGCTCCGTTTTGGGCGAAGGTGGTCGCCAAGTTGAACAGAGTGGTGGACTTGCCCTCGCCCGCACCGGCGCTGACAACCGTCATCGTATTGAAGGTAGGATCCTTGCGGGAGAACAGGATGTTTGTCCTCAACACGCGATAGGCTTCGGCATGTGGACTCTCGGGGCCTTCGAAGAGCAGTGTCCCAACATTTTGCGGGATGACAGCGAGAACAGGGGCCTGAAGTGCGCGCTCGACGTCGTCGATCGTCTTCACAGATGTGTCGAGGTATTCGATGAAGAACGCCAGACCGACGCCAAGAATCAACCCAACCACAACTCCCAGAGTGACGTTCAAAGCGATGTTCGGGCGAACGGGTTTGAGAGGCTTGTCGGCTTTGTCGATAATTTTGACCATCGACTCCATCGAAAGCACCGAATCTAAATTCTGCTGTTCAACTCTCAGTTCAAATGAAGCAATCAATCTCTCGAGCCTATCCGCTTCCTTCTTCTTTTCCATGTAGGGAAGAGACAGCGTCGTCTGATCCGTCATCTCTTTCTTGGATGTTTCAAGCATTTCTATAACCTTCTCAAGGCGATTGGAATAGCTACGGACGTTGATCTCCATTCCGTCCATGATCCCTTTGATGCGGTTATCGAGCTCTGCAGCGGTGCTCTCGATCAGATTCTTCCAGTTTATTACCGTAGGGTGCTCAAGGCCCAACTCCCCGGTTAACTTTGTCAGAGACGCCTTATAGTCAACGTAGGATTCAGTCAGCCGTTGCAATGTCGGGTCCGGCAAAACTGTAGAGAGAGAATTTCGCAATTCGATAGGCGAACGTTTCACCACCTCATCCAGTTGTGTCTTGTAGCGAACATACTCGCCCTCAACCATCAACCTCTGGGAGTTCAGCTCACGCAACGCATTTGCCTGAAGCATTTGAACTCCCTGCATGCTGCCTTCATCAATCAGCGCTATTTTGTTCGTCGCACGGATCATCTTCAGGTCCACATGGACACTGCTGAGATTCGTCTCGAGTTGGGTCAACCTGTTGCGGAGCTCAACAACCCCCTTTCTGCTCGTCTTTCTATTGTCGTTGATCCGCGATTCTCTGTAAATCTCAGCCACTTTTTCTGCAATCCTCATCGCCTCGTCGATGTTCTCACTTCGGGCCCATATCTCGATAAGGCTCGTGTTCCGAGAAAGACGAACATCTAAACTGCTGCTGAGGATTTTTCTGACCTGATCAATGGTTAGAGCCTGTCCCCCTCCAAAGCTTTTCTGCCAGGCATCAATCAAATTCAAATCGTCGATAACTTGATCTAATATCGATTGTGAAGTGATGATTTCAAACTGTGTTTGCAGGAAAAAGGGATCATAACCGGAACCCAAGGTCGCTTCCCCTATGCCCTTAATGTCCGTCTTGTCCTTATCAACTTGAATCCTGACCTTACTAGCATAGACCGGCTTCATCAAAAGGGTCGCAGCTATTGAAGTCATCACCACAAGGATGAAAACAATGAAGATGACCAACTTGCGAATCCGAATGATGCGCCAGTAGTCGAGAAAATGTAGCTTAGTCTCCCCACCCTCGGGGCTTTTGGAGGCGTCCATAAAATAAAATGAGGCTGAAAACTAAGTTCTCAGCCTCATCAAAGACAAGTTGTATCTACAAGATCAGTAGGTAGCACGAATCCCGACAAAAGCCCGATTACGGGTATAATCTCGTCCGGTGGCGTCTGATGCCAGCTTATCGAGTGAGTAGCCGCATTCTGCTGCCCAGTTGCGGGTGAAGTCGTATTTAAGACTTACGCCCAAGGAATAGAATGACTCTTTCTGACCATTAAGCGTTCCTCCGTCGAAGGTTGATTCTTGAATGAACCCAAGAAGTGAACCGGAGAAAAACTCGGTGAACTTATGGTTCAAACTACCATAAACCGTGGTGGATTGCTGGGCCAACACGATCTGATTAGCGGAAACCACGCCAGTCACATCAGTCTGGTTACGCTGATGACGGATACCCAATTGAGCTGAGCCAGCGCTGCTATAGGAATAGGTTGCTGAAACATCAGCGTAAGGATCCGTTGACTCCCGCCCAAGCCTGTAGGAATCGGTGAAAGAAAGACCGCCACGCGCTGAGACACGAAGCTGACTGCTGAAATCATGATCAGCTCCCAAAAAGACCGTGTGAGAACGGCTATTACGAAGCTTGGCTGCAAAGCCGGAAACGATTTCATCGCTGCTCGTGTAATCGACGATTCGATACTGATATCCCAGCAGTGCAGTGGTTTGGGGTTGAACGAACCAACGCAAACTACCAGATATCATGTGCTCAAGACGATCCAACAAGGCCGAATAGCTGCCAGGTCCGGACTTCTTGAAATCATAGTAGTTATTTGCATAACCTAGATCGTAACCAAAAGTCTTCGAGAAATCCCCACGGAACAAGATGTCTAGGGTATTGCGGATATTATCTCCCTCTGTCCTTAGGGGAATTCCGCCGCCGCTGAGAATCTCGGGATCCTGTGACGACGCAAAGGTCTCGTTGACCTTGAGATTGTATCGCTCGGAGAAGGCGTGATCCAAGCTAAGCTTGAAGAGGTGGGACAAATCCCAGTCATTGCCCGGCCTGTCTTCGTAATACTTACCCGAGAATTCATAACCACCCACGATCAACGTCTGATCCAACGGGATGTTGAATCCGATTCGAGGATTCACATCAACGCCAAAGCTGCTCTGGCGGGTGGCGCTCGGCGAAGTGTTGTAGTTGTCATCGTAGAAGCCGCGAACACCGGCTGAGACAGACCAGCCTTTCGATGCTTCCGAGGTGGTCAATCCGGGCGCGTAAACGGCATGCAAGCTGACAGCTCCGAGTGCCAGTATCCCAAACGAGGAGGTGATGGTTTTCATATCTACAAATTTACCCTTCCGTAATCGGCCGAAGACAAAAAGCCTTAAGACCGCGAATAGTTAGGTTGTCCAGCTCCATGGAGTCAAACGCGAATTTTTCAATTCTGCGTCTAATTGCGTATCATCATTGAGAAGATCCGCGCCAACGCTCCCAATCACTGAGCAAAAGCTGACCGGATTCCAGAAAACCGGGCGGGACTTTTCGCAATGGAAAACCGGTCGGAACCTCTCCCCGGGAGAAAATGTCGGACACAAAACGCCCCCAGCTCCTCGTCTGTTTCCACATGCCGGAATGGAATTTGGCATCCAGCGTTCGGGGAGTGACGTAGACGAGAGCGACGGTTTTCAGGCTGTCATTGACGAAATAAAAATCCTCACTGCTGTCGAGTGTCAGCCACATGGACTTCCGGCCTCCATACCATGCGATCGCCCATGGGACATCGGACATCGCCATCTCCTCGGGACGCATCCATCTCCCAATTTGGCTGAACAAGGGCGGGAAATAGGGAGGGTAGGCCACTGGAACTGTCCTAGGCGGCATCAGATGGAAGATCAATGCGAGGCTGAAAAGGGATACGGCACCAGCCTGGATGGCATATCGGAGTTGCCGGAAAGGCAGAATGATCTGATCGAGCAGGACCATGAAGAAACCGGCACCGAAAACCATGATCATTGGGACAACCAGAATCAAAAACGCATCGCCGTTTACCTCTGGATTCTCGCCTCCCCTGAAGGACTTCGCCCCAGCATGAACCAGCAGGGCGACTGGAATCGTCATCAAGAGGAACCAGCGGAGCCGCCCGATCGAAGGGTTCATGAAGGGCAGAAGGAGGCCTGGAAGAAAGAACGCGATCACCCAACTGCTTCCCAAACCTGGAACGTCTTTTTGCACGATTTCGCGAAGATTGGCGGTCAGTTTCCGGCCGACTTCCTTAGCAAGGATTCCAAATTCCATGAGCCCGGAGACCGTTCCTTCAGAGCCACGAATAATCTTGAGGTCCAAACTTCTCGGCAAAGTTTCGCCGGGAAAGAGGCTAGTTTCTTCCAACACCGAGTAGGCGGCCGAACCAAATGGACTGCCAACGACTTGAATGTTGCGAACCGCCCAAGGCGAGAAAACGAGCAGCATTGTCACGACAGCCACAACCGGCCCAGCGATGCGAACCGGGCGCGCCCAAATGAGGAGGAACACAGCCACCGGCAGCACAAAAAAGCCAAAGGAGTATCGCGTCAGCATGCCCATTCCGAGCACCAGACCAGCCAAGAAGCAGTGCATCAGAAGTGAACCCGGTGACGACTTCGACTCTCCTGAAACGCCTACCTCAATCCTTAACAGAAGCCACGTCAGAACCAAAAAAAGGAGAACCAGAAGATTGGTGTTCAGCCCGGAAACCGTGAAACGCCAAAAAATGTCGCCCCCGACAAGAAACGCCGCCGAAAGCCAGCCAGTCTGGAGATCGAATAGTTTTCTGGCGATCAAGAAGACAAATCCGACCGCCGCCGCGAAGAGCAGCTGGTTGAACCCCGTCACCAACCACTCAGGCCGGTAGGTGCTGAAGGGTTCCTTCCGCGTTTCGTTGATCTCGAATGCGCTTTCGGGAAGCAACTTGAACAAGCCCGCAACCAAGAGCGGGTATAGAGGTGGATTGGCGATGTCGGGAACCGGCCCCTTGAGGACGGCCTTCTCATCCTGGCCCTGCCGTTTCATCTGCTCTTGCAGAAGAAAAACGTCGAACGGCTTGATGAAACCCGTCGTGAATCCCTTCCCTTGGGCGATGTTCCGGGCCAACTGGGCGTTGTCCATCGCGTCAGGTGTCTCGAAATTCCGGTAGCACCGGTAGTTGTAGAGCACGCCGACGCCGACGATCAGGAGAAGGGCCACCGTGATGCGGACCCATTTGGCTCCGCCGCCTTCTTCCAGCTTGTAGATCAGCTCTTGCAGTCCCGCCATGCTTAAAATCCTTCCAGGTGATACGTGTGCAGCTTCCGGTGCAGGGTGCGCCGGCTCATGCCAAGTTTATGGGCCGCGACAGTGCGATTTCCGCCGGACTCCTGCAAGGCACGGATGATCAGCTGCCGTTCGGCTTCCTTCACGGAGAGCTCCGTTCCTGCCGAGGGCGCTGCGGCTGGCACACTCGATGAGGGGACCGCAGGGGCTCGCACGGACACCGGCAGGTCACGCAATGTCACCCGGTCCGCTTTCGCAAAAACCACCGCGTGCTCGATGGACGTCCTCAGTTCGCGCACGTTGCCGGGCCAGCCGTAGCGCATCATCGCTTCAAGAGCTTCAACCGTGAAATCCCCGATCTTCTTGCCGTTTTCCCTAGCGAATTCCTTCAAGAACGCCGAAGCCAGCAGGGGAACGTCCGCAGCCCGTTCGCGCAGGGACGGCATGTAGATCTCCACCACCCTGAGGCGGTAGTAGAGGTCTTCGCGGAAAGTCCCCGCCTTGACCATCTCCTCCAGCCTCTTGTTGGTCGCGGCCACGAGCCGCACATCGGCGGAGAGCGTCTTGTTCGAACCCACCCGCTCAAACGTCCGCTCGCCGAGAAACCTCAGCAGCTTCACCTGGATGGTCGCATCGATCTCGCCGATCTCGTCGAGAAAGAGCGTCCCACCCTGGGCCTGCTCGACCCGGCCAACGCGGCGTTCGTGGGCTCCGGTGAACGCTCCCTTCTCATGGCCGAAGAGCTCGCTTTCCAAAAGCGCCGCGGGCAATGCGGCGCAGTTCACGGTGACGAGCTGCGCCTTGGCGCGGGGACTCAACTGGTGGATGGCCTTGGCGATGACCTCCTTGCCGGTGCCGCTTTCGCCCTGGATCAGCACGGTGCTGCGGGTCGGGGCCACCTGGCGGACGATGTCGAGGATTTCTACCATCTCCGGCGTCTTGCCGATGATGTTTTCAAGGCCGAATCGCGTATCCAACTGCTGCCGAAGCTGGCTGTTCTCCGCCTCCAGCTTCTGCCGGCGGAGCGAGCGGCCGATGCGCATCTCCAGCTCGTCGATCTGCAACCGGCCCTTCGCGATGTAGTCGTCCGCGCCGCGCTTCATCGCTTCCACGGCGATCTCCTCGCTGCCGTAGGCCGTCATGAGGATGCAGACCGGCGGCCGGGAAAGCGCCTTGGCGCGGGCGATCAGCTTCAGCCCATCCTCGTTCGGCAGACGGAAATCGGTGAGCATCACGTCGAAATGCTCCTGTTCCAGAAGGAGCCCGGCAGCTGCGGCATCCTCGGCCACATAGACATCGTAATGATCCTCCAACGCCGCGCGGAGGCCTTCCCGCGTGGGTTTTTCATCATCAACGATCAGAAGCATGGGCTTCACGTCCATTCGCGAAACTCAATCACAACGCTCCTCGCCCGCACAACCTGAATGCCAAAGTGTCCCAATGCTCCCCCATCGAAATAGTGCGCCGACCTGGCAGCCGGGCCACCTAAGCCCCAGCCTGCGCCGCCACGAAGGGCTTCAGCTTCTCGGCGATTCCATCAGGCAAACGCTTCGGGCGTTCGTTCATTCCCGTGCAGACGTGGCTGGTGGAGCCTTCCAGCAGCAGTTTGTCGCCGCAGAGGATGCGGTAGGCGAAGTTGAGCCGCACTTTTCCCACCTCGGTCAGCCAGACCTCCACGGTCAGCAGATCGTCGTAACGCGCCATGCCCTTGTAATGGAGGTTTACCTCGATGACGGGAAAGAACGTGTCGGCTTCCTGCAACTGGAGCAGTGGCGCGCCGAGCGAACGGGAGAATTCGCCCCGGGCCGCTTCAAGGATGTCGAGGTAGCGCGCGTAGTAGACGTGGTTGCCGACGGTGCAGTCGGCGTAGGTCACTCGGTAGCTGAAGCGATAGACTTCGGACATGGGATGGGATCTGGCGTCTGGCGTCTGGCGTCTGGGTATCAGATGACGGATACCGGCTCGGTTTAGGGAGAAACGGCCAGCCGTTCCTCATTTCGTTCCTGGTTCATGAGCACGCCGGCTTCCTTGTATGGCTTGAGCATGAAGTGGGTGCCGGTGGAGACCACGCCCTGGATGGTGGCCAGCTTCTCGGCGACGAACGTGGCCACGTCGCGCAGGTTCCGGCCCTCGATGATGACGAGGAGGTCGTAGCCGCCGGACATGAGGTAGCAGGATGTGACCTCGGAATACTTGGCGATGCGTTCGGCCACGCGATTGAAGCCGCCATCGCGTTCGGGCGTGATCTTCACCTCGATCACGGCCCTGACCTGTTCCATGCCGAGCTTCTCCTCGTTCAACACGGTCCGGTAGCCGAGGATGACTTGGTCGGCCTCGTAGTCCTTGATCTTGGCGACGATCTCCGCCTCGGGCAGACCGAGGAGGCCGGACAACTGGGAAGGCTTCAATGCGGCGTTATCACGGAGGAGCTTCAGCAACGGATCAATCATGCGCCGGGTTGTAACAGCGGCACCGGGACGCGGGAAGCGCGATCCGTGAAGCTTTGTCGATGCCGGGATGGAGAGGCGTTCTGGATGCCGCTGGAAAATCCATTTTCGCCCGCTGGATTCCCCCGGCTTTGACCAAACCTATGATCGCCCTCACGCTCGCCGCATCATCATCGCTCATCGCCGGAGAAGGCCGAGATCCTCGCCCGCACCCAGGCCCTAGGCGGCAAAACCTGGACGCAGCCTGCCCTGGCCAATGGCAAACTCTACCTCCGCAACGCGAAGGGCGACGTCGTCTGCCTCGATCTGAACGGCTGAATCCGGAACGATACGGCGGAAAATTTCCCCAGGCCCAAGCAGTGGCCGTATTGAAACCGTAACGCCACCCTCACCGAGTCCATGCGGGCAGGCTTACAAGCCGTGAGGCAACCCCCGCTCGCACATCGTGCGCGCGCCTCACTGCAATTGCGCCGCACTCGCCCCGACCTTCCAGATCTTCCCGTCCGCGCGGACATAGAGCGAACGGTGGGCGATGGACGGGGTGCCGAGGACGGTCTTGCCAAAATCCAGCTCGCTCACGACCGCGCCTTCCGCCGCCGTGGTGTCCACGACTTGGAGCACGCCCTTCTCGTTCACGCAGTAGAGGAAGTTTCCAGAAGCCACCGGCGTGGCGCTGAAAGGTCCTTTGAGCCGGAGCTGCCAAAGGCGATTGCCATTCGTCGCGTCGCCGCAGGTGAGGACGCCGGCGTTATTGATCGTGTAGATGCGTTTGTTCAACACGACGGGACTGGCCGTGGAGGGGCTCAATTGCCCCGATCGCCAGAGCTGTTTCGGCGTGCCCCCGTCGGCGGCGGGTTCGAGCGCGGTGATGCCGGACGACGGCACATAGACCACGCCGTCGCTCACGGTGGACGAAGGGATCGTCGAGGCGCCGTTGGTGTAGGACCAGAGAGTGCGGCCGTTCGCGGGATCGAGGGCGGCGAGGCCCCTGCCCGACTGGATCAGCACCTGCGTCACGCCCGAGGCCGGCTTGAACAGGGACGGCGACGTCCAGTTGGCCAGCTTGGGCCGCTCGATCTTCCAGCGGTTGGTGCCGGTCTTCACGTCGATCCCGGCGGTGAAGGAGTCGCTGTCGTTCTCCGACATGACCACAAGCGCGCCGCCGGCGATGATGAGTGACGACGACATGCCGAGGCTGTTGCCGGCGTTGGGATAATCGCTCATCAGACCGCGCAACCATTGGAGATTCCCGTCGAGGTCGAGGCAGACGAGGTCATTGGAGGAAAAGACGGCGAAGACGTGCTTGCCGTCGCTGGCGGGGGTGGGCGCGGCCACGCTGGTCTTCTCGTGGGCGATCGTCCGGCCCGTGGCCCAGAACTGCCGTTCCCAAAGCCTGGTTCCGCTGACGGCGTGGAGGCAGATCACATGCAGGCGCTCCTGCTTGGGCCCGCTCGAACAGGTCACGAACAGCCGGTCGCCGATGATGATCGGGCTGCTCAAGCCGCGCCCGGGAAGATCGACGGCCCAGTTGATGTTCTTCCCGTCGAGCCTGGTCGGGAGACCGGCGTCACCGGCGACGGCGTCGGCCGAGGCGCCGCGGAACTGCGGCCAGTCGGCGGCCATCAACTGGAGCGATCCGGCGAGGAACAGGGCGTAGGTCAGAAGTTTCATAGCGGTGCGGAAGAAGTCGGGTTCAGGGTTTGGCCTGCGCGATGGGTGTGCCGATGGCGTCGGTCACGCGGAGCTGGAACTCCCAGTTCTTGGTCCACTCCTCCTTCTGCTCGTTCTGGCAGACCTTCACGAGGACTACGTTCCGCCCCGGCTTCAATTCGGCGGCGACGCGGTATTGGTCGATCTCCATGTTGCGATGGTATTCGTCGCGGCCGAAGAGCTGCTTTCCGTTGAGCCAGATCTTCCAGCCATTCTGGGAACCCAGGCGGAGCTCCACCTTGCGGGCCTTGTCGCTGTGGAACTCGGTCATCGCGTAACCGGTCACTTCCTTCAGCGCACCGAACGGCTTGTTCAGGTCGACGATGCCGTAGTCGCCCTGCGCCTTGAGGTCGACCCAGCTCGCCTTCACGCCTTTGCCGTCGTGCCCGGCCTTCAGATCGATGGATTGCTCGGGCGGAAACACCCGCGCGAATCCTGCTCCGCCCGTGTTGTCGAATGGTCCGATGGCTTTCCAGTCCGTCAACCAGCCGAAGACGACGGGGAGATCCACCGGTTGACCCAGCTTGCCCAGGTCCTTCGCGATGGCTTCGACCTGGTCCACATCGCGCGCGGAACGGAGGGCTGTCCGGAAGATCGGCACCGCCGCGTTGGTGTCGCCCGATTTGGCGACCGTTGCGGCCTGGTCGAGGAGCTGCTGGATCGCCTCGCGGCGGAGTTCCGTGCTCGGATCGTCCACAAGGCCGGTGAGCAGGTTTGTGGCGGAAGCCGGTTCACTGCGGGCGATCAGCTCATAGGCCAGACGACGCGCACGCGGATGGTGTGTCGTATCCGCCAAAAATTTCTTCAGGTCCGCGACGGGCAGCTTGCGACCTGCGGCTTCCTCGCGGCCGGCCACGGTGTCGACGGCGGACCGGAGCCAGTTCAAGGCGAGATCGTTCGCCCCGTCCATCGCCCCCAGAATAGTTGTCAGCGATCCGGCGTCAGCGGCCGCGAGCTTCTTCCAGGCGGCGGTGGCGGCGGCATTTCCGCGTCCCTCCGGGCCCACGGCGCGGATGGCCTGGATCGGGTCGGCCAGCTTCGGCGCGGTGGCGGCCTGCGAGGGCTTGATGAAGGCCGCTGCGGCCAGGAGCAGGATGAAGAGGTGTTTCATATCCGGATTATCGGCTGCTGGTAACAGTCCGCCGTGGAGTGGGCAACGGCCAAACGGATGGGAGACCGGTGGAACCAAAAAAAAAGGAGGGAGAATGGTGCGCGATGCAGGGTTCGAACCTGCGACCCCTACCGTGTCAAGGTAATGCTCTACCACTGAGCTAACCGCGCACTTGCCGAAGCGGAGAAGGAAGAAAGCGGATTTACCGGCCTTTGCCAAGAGGGTTTTTTGATTCCCGCAGGAGCCGTGTCCTTCCCGGCGTATTGCGTCTGGTGCCGGCGAACCCAGCGGGACGGCCAGGAAGCCCATGCGTCCCTCCTGGGCCTCAATTCCACCTGCGCCCATCCGACCCGCCTCCCTGCGGCTGGACTCTTTCCAAGCCCTCCGGGCAGGAAAGCGAACTCAGCCTCAAGCCCCCGCGATGATCCGCTCGGCGACACGTCCGGCGCTCTCGCCGGGCGCGATGTCGAGCCAGTGGACGGGGAGCTGGTTGCGGAACCACGTCATCTGCCGGCGCGCGAACTGCCACGTCTTCAACTTCACGAGATCCACGGCCTGCCGGGGCCCGGTTTCTCCGCGCAGGTGCTCCACCACCTGGCGATAGCCGAGCGCCTGCATCGCGGTGCGGTTTCCTTCCAATCCCCTTGCGAGCAGTCCACCCGTCTCGGCCACGAGTCCCTCAGCGAACATGGCATCGACCCGCCGATCAATGCGGCGGCGGAGATCGTCCGGTGAACGACGCAGGCCGAAGATCGGCGGGAAGGAGGCGTGCCGTTTTGTTTTCTCTTCATTCCAGGCAGCACGCTGCTCACTGAAGGGTTTTCCGGTGAGCCGGATGACCTCGAGCGCACGGACGACGCGGCGCGGATTGCATCGATCAATGACGGAGAAGGTCGCGGGGTCTTTGGCTTCGAGTTCGACCAGGAGCGCGCTCAACGGCGCGGCTTCGAGTTCGGCGCGGATAGCGGGATCGCCGGACGGCGCGTCGCCGAGTCCGTTGAACCACGCGTTGAAGTAGAGGCCGGTTCCTCCGCAGAAGACGGGGAGACGTCCACGCTGGCGGATGCCCGCTTCAGCCGCCTTGGCCAGTTCGATGAAGCGCGCGGCGTCGAAGGACTCGGTGAGCTCGGCGACGTCGATGAGATGGTGGGGAACACGGGCGAGTTCGGCGGCCGACGGTTTGGCCGTGCCGATGTCGAGGCCCCGGTAGACCTGCATGGAATCGACCGAGATGATTTCGCCGCGCAGCCGTTCGGCAAGTTCGAGTGCGACGGTGGATTTCCCGCACGCCGTCGGACCGACGACGCAGACGGAAGGAGCCTCGGGGAGGGCGGGCATTCGGTTACTTCGTGGCCACGCGGCGCGGTAGGCGCCACCAGAGAAGTGCGCCGGCCGCGAGGATGCCGACGCTGACCAGATGGGCCGGGGTGGCGGCACCGGTCAACTGCTCGACGGGGTAGTCGCCACGGAAAAGCTCCACGAACGAACGGAGCACGGCGTAGGACAGCAGGTAGGTGGCGAAGACCTGGCCGTCGAACTTCTTCCGGCGATAGAGCCACGCAAGGCCGAGGTAGAGGATGAGGTTGAGGCCGGATTCGTAGAGCTGCGCCGGATGCACGGCGGTTCCGCGCGTGGCGTGGTCCACCGGGAAGTGGATGGCCCACGGAAGTTCCGAGGGTCGTCCGTAGCAGCAGCCGGTCATGAGGCAGCCGAGCCGGCCAAAGAAATGTCCCAGCGCGATGCTGGGCGCGAGCGCGTCGCCGACACGCCAGATCGGGAGCTTCTTCCAAAGGCACCAGACCACGGCGGCGAGTGAACCACCCATGAGTCCGCCGTAGAAAACGAGGCCGCCGTTGCGGATCGCAAAGATCTGGGAGAGCGGCTGGCCCTTGAAATCCTCCCAGTAGGTCGCGACATAGAACAGCCGGGCACCGAGCAATGCGCCGAGGATGAGCACCAGGCCCAGGTCGGCGATGGTTTCACCGGGGAGCTTGTCGAGCAACGCACGGCGGCTGGCCGTCCACAGGCCCAGCAGGATGCCGATGGCGATGAAGATGCCATACCAGTAGATGGCGATGTTGCCGATTTGGAGAGCGACTGGATGCACAGGACGGCGAAGCTAAGGCCGGAGGTGGATGGGGGCAAAAGGGAATATCCGCTTCCTACCCGCAGGCGGTAGGGCGCGTCACTCCGTGAGTGCCGCCGCTGGGTCGCCGAATCCCGGCGCGGTTCCAAAGGCGTCCGCCACAGGACGACCTTCGCCCCGGGCTTCCCGCGAGATCTGGCAATCGTCACCGGCCTTCGAGGCGGCGCGCACGGAGTGACGCGCCCTACCGTCGAAGCGAGGACGCACGGACATCGGCCACTCGGGTCCGCCGGTCCATCAGCCCTTGATGAACTTCGCCGCCGCCGTCGCTGTCGCCCCTTCGTGCACGATGGCCATGAGCGCGCGGGTCATGCCGGCGGGATCGGAGTGCTGGATGATGTTCCGGCCGTAGACGATTCCGGCCGCGCCCTGTTGAATGAGCGCCTCGGTGCGGGCGAGGATTTCCGCGTCCGACGCCTTGCCGCCGCCGCGGACGAGCACGGGGATCTTGCCTGAGATTTCGACGACCTTGTTGTAGACGGACACGTCGTCGGTCGGATCGGCCTTGATGATGTCGGCTCCGAGTTCCACCGCCTGGCGGACGAGTGGGAGGATCTTCTCCAGATCACCGTCGACCATGTAGCCGCCGGCCTTGGTGTTCGACTGGAAGACCAGCGGCTCGATCATGAGCGGCATGGCGTAGCGGTCGCACTCGGGCTTGAGGCGGAGAATGTTCTGGATGCACTGGTCGGCGACCTCCGGTTGGTCGGGAATGCGGAAGAGGTTCACGACGACGCAGGTGGCGTCGAGGCGCAGCGCCTGTTCGACGGGCGCATCGATCATCCGGCTGAAGAGCGTGCGCGGAAGCTGCGAGCCGTAGACGTTGGCGA
>JAYTUE010000223.1:0-16608 GCA_043744715.1 Verrucomicrobiota bacterium
GCGTCGCCAAAGCCAACGTCCGAACCAATTCAGCGCCATGGAAATCACTGACTCCCTCGCCGTCATCCTCTCGCACAAGAGCCAGGCCTCCGTCCAGTCCGTCGCACCGGACACGCTCGTGTATGACGCCATCAAGCTCATGGCCGACCGCAACATCGGCTGCGTGCTGGTGATGGACGGCGGCTCCTTGCTCGGCATCCTCTCGGAGCGCGACTACACGCGGAAGGTTGTCTTGCAGGGCCGCTCCTCCAAGACCACCACCGTCCGCGAAATCATGACCGCCGACGTCATCTGCGTCACGCCGCAGCACGGCGTCGAGGAGACGCTGCGCATCGTCACGGAAAACCGCGTGCGCCACTTGCCGGTGAAGGACGCGGCGGGACAAGTCATCGGCCTCATCTCCATCGGCGACCTCGTGAAGTGGGTCATCAACGCGCAACGCTCGGCGTTGAGCCAGTTGGAGGCCTACGTCGCGGGTGGTTATCCCGGCTGAGAAACGACAAAACTACTTTCAATTCCATCCGCCGCCAGCGCGTCCACTCCTCACTAGAAAGCTGCCAAACCCAAAGCCCTATGATCCGAATCCCAGGCGAACCCGGCAAAGACCTCTGCGACAAACATCTCGGCATCACGCGCCGCGACATCCTCCGCATCGGCGGCAGCGGCCTCATGGGCCTCTCGCTCGGCGGCGCGCTGAAGCTCCAGGCGCTCGCCAATCCCGCCACCGGCGGACGCGGCTGGGGCAAGGCCAAGAGCGTCATCATGATTTATTTGCAGGGCGGCCCGTCGCATCTCGACCTGTGGGATCCGAAGGACAACGTGCCGGACAACGTGAAGTCCGTCTTCGCGCCCATCGCGACGAAACTCACCGGCGTCAAATACACCGAACTCCTGCCCAAGCTCGCGAAGGTGAACGACAAGTTCACCATGATCCGCTCGATGAGCTACACGCCCAACGGCCTGTTCAACCACACGGCGGCCATCTACCAGATCATGACCGGCTACACGACCGACAAGGTCAGCCCGTCGGGCCAGCTTGAGCCGCCCAACGCCAAGGATTTCCCCAACTTCGGCTCCAACATCGTCCGCCTCAAACCGGCCACCGAGCCGATGCTGCCGTTCGTCACGCTGCCGCGGCCGTTGCAGGAGTCGAACGTCGTCGGCAAGGGCGGCACCGCTGGGTTCCTCGGCAAGGCCTACGATCCCTACACCCTCTATCCGGAGGGCGACGACATGGACATGTCGAAGATGGAGAAGATCAAGATCGACGACCTGAAGCTCCCGCCCGAGGTCTTCTCCGTGCGCCTGAAGCGCCGGGCCGACCTCCGCACCGCCCTCTCCAGCGCGATGCCCGAGATCGAGAAGGCTGTCGAAAGCTACAACCTCGACGAGTATTACCAGCGCGCCTTGAACCTCATCGTCTCCGGCCGCGCGCGCGATGCCTTCAACCTCTCCGCCGAGTCCGATTCTCTTCGTGACCGTTACGGCAGGAACACCTTTGGCCAAAGCTGCCTTCTCGCCCGTCGACTCGTCGAAGCCGGCACGCGCGTCGTCGAGGTCATTTGGCCCAAGGTGGCCAACTCCGACAACCATTCCTGGGACCACCACGTCGGCCTGACCGACCGCATGAAGAAGCAGTCCGGCCCCATGCTCGACCAGGGATTGAGCGCGCTCTTCGAGGATCTCGATTCACGCGGCCTGCTGGAGGAGACGCTCGTCGTGGCCATCGGCGAATTCGGCCGCAGCCCCGAGAAGGGCGTGAGCACCTCCGGCAACGGCAACAGCGCCGACGGACGCGACCACTGGCCCTACTGCTATACCTCGATCATCGCCGGCGCGGGCATCAAGCGCGGCTACGTCCACGGCGAATCCGACAAGACGGCCTCAAGCCCGGCGAAGGATCCCGTCCATCCCAGCGAGCTCCTCGCCACCATCTACCACGCCGTCGGCATCGATCCCGAAACGATCGTCTTCAACCACCTCAACCAGCCCCGCGAACTCGTGAAGGCCAAGGCGCTGACGAAGCTGTTCGGGTAATCAGTCCGTAGGCCGGGCGTCCCCGCCCGGCCAGTGTGTCTGCGTCGGATACTGAGCCTGCCCCGTGCTGACCGAGGTTCGCGCTTTGCCCAAAGTCCCGATACGTCCGCACCATTTGGTTCCATGCCTGGAGCCCCATGGGCAGGCAAGATGCACTGCCCTACCTTGAAGCAGCCTCCTCACGTCGGCGGCTACGGGGAGGTGGTCGTTTGTCCAAACTGGAAGTCCGCGTTTGCGTCCGAACTGCTCTTGGACATTCTCCGTCGCAGCCTTTCCCATGAACTTCATCAACCGCCTCCGTGTGGCCTCGCTGGCTTTGGCTGGCTCACTGGTCGCCATCGCCGCGTCCGCCGCCGAACCTCTCTGGCTGCGTTACCCGGCCATCTCGCCGGACGGAAAGCAGATCGCCTTCAGCTACCGCGGCGACATCTACCTCGTTCCGGCCAAGGGCGGGCAGGCTGCGCCGCTGACGATCCATGACGCGCACGACTTCATGCCGGTCTGGTCGCACGACGGGAAGCAGATCGCCTTCGCCTCGGATCGCCATGGGAACTTCGACGTCTTCGTCATGCCGTCGGCCGGTGGTGAACCGGTGCGCGTCACGGCCAACTCGGCGCATGACTACCCGAGCGACTTCACGCCCGACGGCAAACACGTGCTCTTCACCTCGCAACGGCGCGACACGCGGTCGAACATCCAGTTTCCCTCCGCCGCATTGGCGGAGCTTTATCGCGCGCCGATTGCCGGTGGTCCGGCCGAGATGGTCTTCACCACGCCGGCGCAGGACGCGCGCTACGACAAGGCCGGCAAACGCATCCTCTACCACGACCGCAAGGGCTACGAAAACGAATGGCGCAAGCACCACGTCTCGCCCATCGCGCGCGACGTCTGGATGTTCGACTCCGGCTCCGGCAAGCACACCAAACTGACCGACTTCGGCGGCGAGGACCGCAACCCGGTCTGGTCGCGCAAGGAGGACGAGGCGTTCTTCCTGAGCGAACGCAGCGGCAGTTTCAACGTGTGGAAGATGTCGTTGAAGGAGCCGGCCAAGGCGACGCAGATCACGCAGTTCACGAACCACCCAGTGCGCTTCCTCTCGATGAGCGACGGCGGCACGCTCTGCTTCAGCTGGCACGGCGAACTTTACACGGTCGGTTCCGGCGGCGGGAAACCGGCGAAGGTTCCCGTGAGCATCCTGACCGGCCCAAAGCGCAACGAGGCCAGCTTCACCAGCGCGGCGGCCGACGCGACGGAGATGGCGCTTTCGCCCAACGGCAAGGAGATCGCCGTCGTCGTGCGGGGCGAGATATTCGTTAGCTCCATCGACCACAAGATCACCAAACGCATCACCAACACGCCCGAGCAGGAACGTTCCGTCAGCTTCAGCCCGGACGGCCGCAAACTGCTCTACGCCGGCGAACGCGGCGGCAGTTGGAACCTCTACGAGACGAGCATCGCCCGGACGAACGAGCCCTACTTCTACAACTCGACGATCCTGACGGAGGAGGCGTTGCTGAAGAACGGCGAGGAGAACTTCCAGCCGAAGTATTCGCCCGATGGCGCGGAGGTCGCCTTCTTGGAGAACCGCACGGCGCTCAAGGTCATCGGCGTCACCAACAAAGTCGCCCGGCTGATCCTGCCCGGCGACATGAACTACTCCTACAGCGACGGCGACCAGCACTTCGACTGGTCGCCCGACGGGAAATGGTTCCTCAGCACGTTCCTCGACAAGTCGCGCTGGTCCCGTGAAGTCGGTCTGATCAGCGCGACGGGCACGAACCCGATCGTCAACCTCACCCTCAGCGGCTACGAAGACACGCGCGCCCGCTGGATGATGGGCGGCAAGGCGCTGATCTTCGCCAGCGACCGCTACGGCATGAGGAGCCACGGCAGCTGGGGCGCGAACGACGATGTGATGGGCATGTTCCTCACGCAGGAAGCCTTCGACCGCTTCAACCTTTCCAAGGCCGATCTCGAACTGGTGAAGGAACGCGAAAAGAAGGATGAGCCCAAGAAAGACGACGAAAAGAAGGAGGATGCGAAGAAGGAGTCCGGCTCATCGACCAACGCGGCCGCCAAGTCGAAGGACAAGAAGGTCGAGCCGATCAAGATCGAGCTGAAGAACATCGAGGACCGCGTCGTGCGCCTGACGACCCATTCCTCCGCGCTGGCCGATGCCGTTCTTACTCCCGACGGCGAGAAGCTGCTCTACCTCGCCAAGTTCGAGGGCGGACACGATCTCTGGCTCCAGAAGCCGCGCGAGAAGGAGACCAAACTCCTCGCCAAGCTGAACGCCGAAGGCGGCCAGCTCACCTTGGACAAGGATGGGAAGAACGTCTTCGTCCTCGCCGGCGGCAAGATCACCAAGGTCGACGTCGAGTCCGGTAAACAGGAGTCCGTCAGCTACGCGGGCGAGATGGTCCTGAACTTGGCGAAGGAACGGGAATACATCTTCGAGCACGCCTGGCGGCAGGTCTTGAAGAAGTTCTATACGACCAATCTCCATAACGTGGACTGGGCCTTCCACCGCCGCGAATACGAGAAGTTCCTTCCGCACATCGACAACAACTGGGACTTCGCCGAATTCCTGAGCGAGATCCTCGGCGAGCTCAACGCCTCGCACACCGGCTCCGGTTTCCGCCCCGGGCGCACCACCGGCGACGCGACGGCCGTCCTCGGATTGTTCTACGACGCGGCTTTCGCCGGGCCCGGCCTGAAGGTGGTTGAAGTCATCGAGAAGGGTCCGTTCGACCGTGCTGGCGCCGAGCTGAAGGCCGGAACGGTCATCGAGAAGATCGACGGCGTGGACCTCACGCCCACGACCGATCCCGATCCGCTGCTCAACCGCAAAGCCGGCAAACCCACGTTGCTCGCCCTCTTTAATCCCGCCTCCGGCAAGCGCTGGGAAGAGACCGTGAAGCCGATCACCAAGTCCGCCGAGGACGAGCTGCTCTACGACCGTTGGGTGAAGAGCCGCCGCGAGGAGGTCGACCGCCTCAGCAAAGGCCGGCTGGGCTACGTCCATGTGAAGGGCATGAACGACGCAAGCTTCCGCGAGACGTTCTCCGAGGTGCTCGGCCGGAACAGCGGCAAGGAAGGCATCATCATCGACACCCGCTTCAACGGCGGCGGCTGGTTGCACGAGAACCTGGCCGACCTCTTCCGCGGCATCGCGCCGTATTTCACCTACGAACCCCGCAGCAACAAGATCGGCGACGACCCGATGTTCAAATGGACCAAGAAGTCCGTCGTGCTCCAGAGCGAGAGCAACTACTCCAACGCCCACATGTTCCCTCTCCTCTACAAGACGATGAACCTCGGCCAGCTCGTCGGCACGCCCGTCGCCGGCACCGGCACGGCGGTCTGGTGGGAGACGCAGCAGGACAAGACGATCTTCTTCGGCATCCCGCAGGTCGGCGTGAAGGACCGGCAGGGACGCTACCTGGAAAACCAGACGCTCCCGGCCGACCATGAAGTCTACAACGACCCCGAATCCGCCGCCGCCGGCCGCGATCTCCAGTTGGAGAAGGCCGTCGAAGTGCTCCTGAAGTAGGCCGAGGGTTTAGGATTGTCTTCAACATAGCTGCGGAGCAGCGGCAGAGAGTGGCCCCGGGGCGTGAGCCCGGGGTTGGGCGGACAAGTGAGGCGATCTCCGGAGGAGCGGCAGAAAGGCGTCTGTCGCTCCTCCGGAGCTTTTGAGCATCGGCAGACCAAACCCACGGCTCATGCCGTGGGCTACTATCTAACGCACCTCCGGTGCTGGAAGTCAGCCGGTCTAGGCAGATGGCACGCTGCGGCCGCAGCGCGGCTGGATACACCAAGGCACCGCCAGAAGACCCGACAGCCGGAATACCTCCGATTGCCCGTTGAATCCGGCGGGGCGCTTTCCTAGCTTCTCGCCCAGCGAAAAGCCCGGAACGCCCAACCCGATCTTCAAACTCCATGAAACTCTTCACCCGAAAATCTTTCCTGACCCTCGGCGCCATCGCCGCCACGGGCGTGCTCATGACCGGATGCGGCGGCGGAACGCCTGAAGCGGGAGGAGGTGCGACGATCAAGATCGGTGAATATGCCTCGCTGACCGGGAGCGAGGCCGCCTTCGGCCAGTCTTCCCACAAGGGCACGGAGCTGCTCGTCGAGGAGATCAACAAGGCGGGCGGCGTCCTCGGCAAGCAGATCGAGCTGATCGTGGAGGACAACCAGTCCAAGGCCGGTGAATCGGCCACCATCGTCAAGAAGTTCATCAGCCGCGACAAGGTCGTCGCCATCCTCGGGGAAGTGGCGTCCGGACGTTCGCTCGAAGCCGGACCCATCTGCCAGACGGCCGGCATACCCATGGTGTCGCCCTCGTCCACCAACCCCAAGGTGACCGAGGCCGGGGACTACGTCTTCCGCGTCTGCTTCATCGATCCCTTCCAGGGCAAGCTGCTCGCCGAGTTCGCCACCAGGACGCTCAAGGCCAAGAAGGCCGTCGTGCTTTCCGACGTCTCGGCCGCCTACAGCGTCGGTCTATCGACCTACTTCAAGGAAGCCTTCGTCGCAGCCGGCGGAACGATACTCGCGGAACAGAAATACGCGTCGAAGGACAAGGACTTCAAAGCCCAGCTCACCGCCATCAAGGCGCTCAACCCCGACGTCATCTGCGTTCCCGGCTACTACACCGAAGTCGGCCTGATCGTGAAGCAGGCCCGCGACCTCGGCATCTCCGTTCCCATCTTCGGCGGCGACGGCTGGGAGGCCCCGGAACTCATCCAGATCGCGGGCGGCGAAGCGCTGAAGAACACCTTCTACTCCACGCATTTCTCGCCCGCCCAGGAGACTCCGATGGCCAAGAAGTTCGTCGAAGCCTTCAAGGCGAAGTTCAAGGGCGAAGTTCCCGACGCCATGGCCGCCCTCGGCTACGACTCGGCCCTCGCGCTTGTCGAAGCGATCAAGAAAGCCGGTTCGACCGAGCCGGCGAAGATCAGGGACGCGCTCAAGGCCACGGACTTTGTCGGCGTGACCGGCCGGACCAAGCTCGACGCCAAGCGCGACGCGACCAAACCGGCAGTCATCATCACGACCGAGAACGGCGCGTTCAAATTCCTCCAGACCGTCGAGCCCTGATCCGTCGCCACCATGCGACGCGCATTCACCGAAGCTGGTAGGGCGAAGGCTACTGCCGAGCCGCCTCGTGGCTCCCGTGCTGGATGACTTGCCACGGCGGCAACCCGGTCAGGCGTCGAATGTCATCGGCTTCCCACGGGAAACGGTCTTGTTGATCGCGCGTTTCGAGGCGGCTCGGCGGGAGCCTTCGCCCTACCTCAGCCGTAGGCCGGGCATCCCTGCCCGGCGAGTGGGTGTTGCGTCGCGCCCCTCGTGCAGGAGCACCTACTGGCCGCTCTCGCCGCGACGAAGGATCATCCCGGGGTGACGGGTGCAATCACGCTCGATGCCGGCCGCAACGCGCGGAAGCTCGCCGCGATTATCGAGTTGCGCGACGGGCGGTTCCAGTTCGTGGAGACGGTGGCCCCATGAGGTTGGTTCCGGCTCTTCGATCTCCGTCGGCCCCTTGATCCCGGCATCGGGAAGATGAAGACGACGATTCAGCCGCAGCCCGTCTTGACCGTCACCTGCGCGCTGTCCACGCTCGCCAGATCGCCGGTTCGCCGGCCCAAGATTTAATGGCGGAATTCCTGCAGCAGCTCATCAACGGCCTCTCGGTTGGGGCCATCTACGCGCTGATAGCCCTCGGTTACACGATGGTCTACGGCGTCCTCCGCTTCATCAATTTCGCCCACAGCGAGGTGTTCATGGTCGGATCGTTCGTGGGCTACTACGCCACGAAGAAATATGGTTTTCCCTCCGGCACGATAGCCAGCGGACTCCTTGTCCTCGTGACGGCGATGGCGGTGTGCGCGGTCTTGGGAGTGGTGATCGAGAAACTCGCCTACAAACCGCTCCGGGGCCGGTCGACTTTGACCGTGCTGATCACCGCGATCGGAGTTTCGCTGCTGCTGCAGAACACCGGCCAAAAGGTCTTCGGGGCGAATCCAAAAGCCTTTCCGCAGCTCTTCCCGACGACGCAGATCCAGTTCGGCGGCCTGACCGTCTCCAGCAACCAGATCATCGTGCTGGTCGTCACCATCGTCCTATTGGCCGCGCTCTACTGGATCGTGCACCGGACCAAGATCGGCACGGCCATGCGCGCCGTTTCGTTCAACCCGACCGCGGCATCCCTGGTAGGAATCAACAACGACGCCGTCATCTCGTTCACATTCGCGCTCGGTTCCGCGCTGGCCGGCGCGGGCGGCATCCTCTACGCGATGAATTATCCGACCGTAGATCCGTTGATGGGAACGCTGCCGGGCTTGAAGGCCTTCGTCGCGGCGGTGCTGGGCGGCATCGGCAATCTGCCGGGAGCGGCCCTCGGCGCGATGGTCATTGGACTGGTCGAGACCTTCGTCAAAGGCAGCCGGTTCTCGACCTTCGCCGACGCCATCGCCTTCGCCATCCTGATCCTCATCCTCATCTTCCGCCCGGCCGGGTTGCTCGGAAAACTGAGGGTGGAGAAGGTCTGAGACGCCATGATTCCCCGCTCCCAGATCTGGCTCCTTCTCGCGCTGGCCGTTGCCGGCGGATTGGCCGCGTTCTCCGGCGGGATGGATCCCTACCTGCTCGACGTCGCCATGGGCGTCGGCATCAACCTGATTCTCGCCGTCAGCCTGAACCTCATCAACGGCTTCACTGGCCAGTTCTCCCTCGGCCACGCCGGCTTCATGGCCGTCGGCGCCTACACGTCGGCCACGCTGACGACCACGCTGGCTTCCAAGCTCCTTCCCCTCGTGGGCGGCCAGCCTTGGATTCTGTTTCCCATTTCGCTCGTCATGGGTGGATTGCTCGCCGCCCTTGCCGGACTGGCGGTGGGCGCGCCGTCGCTGCGGTTGAAGGGCGACTACCTCGCCATCGTCACGCTGGGTTTCGGCGAGATCATCAAGGTCATCCTGCAAAACATGGACTTCGTGGGCGGCGCACGCGGATTGACCGGCATTCCCTCGGGCATTCCGCCCTACACGCAGATCGTGACGTTTTGGACGATCGCCGGCGCGGCCATCACGGTCTACGTCGTCTGGGGATTGCTCAACTCGACTTACGGACGCGGCTTCCTCGCCGTAGCCGACGACGAGATCGCGGCCGAGTCCATGGGGTTGAACACCACGCGCTACAAGATCACCGCCTTCGCCGTCGGATCGTTCTTCGCCGGAGTGGCGGGCGGCCTTTACGCGCATGTGAAGGGCTACATCAACCCGACGGGCTTCGACTTCAACAAGAGCATCGAGATCGTCGTCATGGTCATCCTCGGCGGCATGGGGCGGCACGTCGGCGTGATCATCGCCGCCATCGTCCTGACACTGCTACCAGAGGGATTGCGTGAACTGGGGAATATGAAGATCGCCAATCCATTCACTCCGGGAACCAACATCTATCTGGAATGGATCAAGGACATCCGTCCCATCCTCTACGCGCTGCTGCTGATCACCCTCATGCTCACGCGCCCCCAAGGCCTGTTCACTTGGCCGTTATGGAAGAAAAAGGCGGCCTGAAACCACAGATGAACACAGATCAACACGGATGGGTTCAATGGTTCCCCGCCAATGGAGCGCGAAGCATCGCTCCGCCGGAACCGCCATTTGAGTTGGGTTCTTCTTCCGTCCTTCTTGGCGTATTCGAGCGGAGCAATGCTCCGCGCTCCTGTGCTTCGGTCTTGTGTCCATCTGTGTCCATTCGTGGTTAATCCTCCATGCCCCCGCTCCTCCAACTCGACAACGTCTCGATCTGCTTCGGCGGATTGACCGCCGTGTGCGAGGTCTCCGCCACGGTCGGCGAAGGCGAGCTGGTCGGGTTGATCGGCCCCAACGGCGCGGGCAAGACGACCGTGTTCAACATGGTCACCGGCGTCTACCAGCCCACGCGCGGCGTCATCGCCTTCTCGGGCAAACCGACGGCCAAGATGAAGCCGTTCGAGATCACCGAGCTGGGGATCGCCCGCACGTTCCAGAACATCCGCCTCTTCCCCAGCCTGAGCGTCTTCGACAATGTCCGCGTCGCCTTCCATCTCCATCTGGAGCACGACGCCGTCCATTCGCTGACCCGTGGTGGGAAGTTTCGCCGGGAAGAAACCCAGATCGCCGAACGCACCTTGGAGCTGCTCGAGATCTTCAACCTCGTCCGCGTCCAGAACGAACCGGCCAAGAGTCTTTCCTACGGCGACCAACGCCGTCTCGAGATCATCCGCGCGCTGGCCACCCGGCCGAAGCTTCTCCTGCTCGACGAACCCGCCGCCGGCATGAACCCGACGGAGAAGGTCGAGCTGATGAAGCTCATCCAGTTCATCCAGGAGAAGTTCAAGCTGGCCATCCTGCTCGTCGAACACGACATGAAGGTCGTCATGGGCATCTGCCAGCGCATCCACGTGCTGGAATACGGCCGCAAGATCGCCGAAGGCACGCCGTCCGAGATCCGGGCAAACGCTGCTGTGATCGCGGCGTATCTGGGGAAGGAGCACGCCTGAGAATTCAAAATTGGAAATGGGCCAATGAAAAATTCTGAGAACACAGGCGAGAAGGAGATCGTGGGACGGACGTTCCGCTTCGCGTGCTACATTCTGCCGGCCTTCCGAAGGCGGTTCCACCGGATGCCCAGGTTTCCGAGTCGGACGCAATCCGTCGCGTTCTCGGGGCCATCGTCTCTTCCACGAAAGGCACCCGAAAACCATGATCCCAATTTTTCATCTTCAATTGGCCCATCTTTAATTTCTCAACCGTGCTTGAAGTCAAAAATCTGACAGTCTGTTACGGCGCAATTTCGGCGCTCCACGGCATTTCCCTGCGAGTCGAGAAGGGCGCGATCGTCACGCTCATCGGCGGCAACGGCGCGGGCAAGACGACGACGCTCCGGGCCATCTCGGGCATGCTGAAGCCGAAGTCCGGCGAAATCCTCTTCGAGGGCCAGTCCATCACCGGCGTTCCGGCCCATAAGCTGGTTGGGCGCGGCATGGCGCATTGTCCCGAAGGCCGGATGGTCTTCGCCAATCTCACCGTGCATGAGAACCTCGCCATGGGCGCCTACCTCCGGAGTGACAAGGCGGGCATTGCCGCTGATCTCGACTACGTCTTCAGCCTCTTTCCCCGTTTGAAAGAACGCGACCAGCAGGTGGCCGGGACCATGTCGGGTGGCGAACAGCAGATGCTGGCCATCGGCCGGGCGCTGATGAGCCGGCCGAAGTTCCTCATGCTGGACGAGCCATCGCTCGGTCTCGCGCCCCTTCTCGTGAAGGCGATCTTCGAGAAGATCGTCGAGATCAACCGCGAGCGCGGCCTGACCATCCTGCTCGTCGAACAGAACGCCAATCTCGCCCTCGAGATCGCCGGCTACGGCTACGTGCTTGAGACCGGTAACATCCTGCTGGCCGACGAAGCCGCGAAGCTTCGTGCGGATCCCAAGGTCCGCGACGCCTACCTTGGTGGGTGACGCACCGGCGGGATCATCCCATCCCCATGGCCCCGTTGCGGCTTGGGACTCATCCCGGACTTGTGCTCTCGCGGCTGTTGCCTAGATTTCGCCGCATGCAGCCCAAGTTCATCTCCCGCACCACGCTTGCCGCTTTCACCACGCTCGGACTTCTGGCCGGAACCGCTTCGGTTTCCTTTGCCGCCGAGTTCAGTCTCGCCCTCAAGCCTTTCGCCGAAGGTTTCGTTTCGCCGATGGCCCTGTCGCAGTTGCCCGATGGCCGTATGCTTCTAGCCGATCAGGTCGGCGTCCTCTACGTGATCGGGAAGGACGGCAAGGCGGCCGCCGAGCCTGTCCTCGATTTCCGGCCGAAGATGGTTGAGCTGAAGAAGGATTTCGATGAACGCGGTCTTCTGGATGTCGTCGTGCACCCGAAGTTCGCCACGACCCGCAAAGTCTACGTCGTCTACAGCGCTCCGAAGCAGGCGGGCGCACCGGTGGACTGGGACCACACGATGAACGTCAGCGAGTTCAAGCTTCCCAAGGGCGACGTGCTCAAGCTCGACGAGAAGTCCGAGCGGGTGATCCTGCGAATCGACAAGCCGTTCTTCAACCACAACGGCGGACGCATCGCCTTCGGTCCGGACGGTTTCCTCTACATCGGCGTCGGTGATGGCGGCGCAGGCAGCGACCAGGGCAAGCGTCCGGACACCGGCAATGGCCAGAATCTCCAGACCCATCTTGGAAAAATCCTCCGCGTCAACGTCGACAAGGGGAACCCATATTCGATCCCGTCCAACAATCCCTTCGCCAATGGCAAGGAGGGCAAGCCGGAGATTTTCGCCTACGGCATCCGTAATCCCTGGGGCATCTCCTTCGACCAGGGCGGCAAGCGCGAACTGTTCGTCTCGGACGTCGGCCAAGATCTCTTCGAAGAGGTCGACATCATCAAGAACGGCGGCAACTACGGCTGGAACCTCCGCGAGGGCTTCCAAGGATTCGATGCCAAGAAGCCCAAGACCGTCCCCGAGAACGCCGCGACCAAGGGCGCGCGCGGCGAGGCGCTCATCGATCCCATCTTCGAGTATCCGCATCGCGCGGCGAACTCTTCGATGATCGCCGGCACGAGCATCACCGGCGGCTACGTCTACCGCGGCAAAACGATCAAGGGGCTCCAGGGAGCGTATGTCTTCGGCGAATGGTCCCGCACCGGCGGCCCGGGCGACGGACGCATCATGGTCGCCAGCCGTCCCGAAAGCGGCTCCAAGTGGAGCGTCGAGTATCCGGTCATCAATGGAACCGCCGCCGGCAAAGCCGGCGCTTACGTGATCGCCTTCAGCCAGGATTCCGAGGGTGAAGTCTACGTCCTGACCAACGGTGCGCGTGGCCCTGCGGGCAAGGGCGGCAAGGTTTGGAAGCTGGCGCCCGGCGAGGCCGCGGTGGCCGCCGCCAAGTGAGCGGGTTGCGCGTAGTGGACTCCGCCCCATCCTGACTCCGGCATGGAGAACATCGATTCGTCCCCGACGGAACCGCCGCCCAGGCCGTCTTGGCTCAGGGTTCTGGCGATCGGCAGAAATCCTAGGAACACCGTCATCCGGGCGTTGATCGTGGCCGCCATCCTGGTCGTGCTGTTCAAGTTCATCCTGCTGCCCGTTCGTGTCAGCGGCATCAGCATGCAGCCGACCTATCGCAACGGGACCATCAACTTCGTGAACCGGGCCGCCTACTGGCTGCGGGAACCGCAACGGAGCGATGTCGTCGGCTACGCCATCACCGGGCAGCACGCCATGCTCTTCAAACGCATCATCGCCCTGCCGGGGGAAACCATCCAGATTCGCGACGGGGTCGTGCTCATCAACGACCAGGAACTGGAGGAGCCGTATCTCAAGTATCGTGCGACGTGGAACACGAAACCGGTCGCTCTGGCGACGAACGAATATTACATGATCGGGGATAACCGGGGGATGCCCCAGACCGACCACGATTTTGGCCGGGGCCCGAGGGACCACGTCGTGGGCAAGGCGCTCTGGTGAAACGTGTCATCCAAATCAGCCTGCTGTTGGTCGTCCTTGGCGCGGGATCTTGGCTGTGGAGATCGATCTTCCCGTCGGACGAAGCCCGCATCGTCAAACTTCTGGGCGGACTCGCGGAATCGGCGACGTTTCCCGCAGGCGAAGGAAACATCGGCCGGGTCCGGCGCATTGACCGGCTGACGAGTTCCTTGACCCCCGACATTTCCGTGCGGATGACCCCGCTGGGCGGTCGCGCGATGGAGATCTCCGGCCGGGATGAGGTCATGCAGGCCGCCATGGCGGCCCGAGGCGCGGCGACGTCCATCAAGGTCGAGTTCCTGGACATCAAGGTGCAGTCGGTCGACAGCGCGGCCGGAGCGGCGGAGGCGGTATTGACGGCCAAGATCCAGGCCGGGACCGACCACGACTTCGGAGTCCAACCGCTCAAGATCAACCTCAGGAAGGACAAGGACTTTGGCTGGCGGATCAGCCGGATCGAAAGCACGCGGATCTTGAATCCCGAATAACCGGCTTTCCGTCCTGACCGGGCTTCAACGCCTCCGACCCAGACCCACGCTCCGTTCCACGACCCATAGCCTGGAGCCCATTGATAGGCTGGTCCGGGAGACACGGGGACCACCTCCACCTGTGCGGGCGGGGGCTGCTGCGTCACGATGACAGTTTGGACCGGTGCGTTGGTCGCGACCACAAACGGCTGCGCCACCACATAGACAGGCTGCGGTGGAGGAGCGGACACATAGACGATCCGGCGGGCCCTGCAGCCGCTTCCCGATGACATCAACGCAACGTCCGGCCAAGCCCACGAGGGAGATCTTTTTACAACCCATGACGGCGTGGGCGCTCGAGGACGAGAGAAGGCTTCAAGTTCGACACAGTCCGCAGTTCTAAGCCCGCTGTTTGGGCCGTTTTCCATTCGGGCTACATCAGGTTCACCGGGTCCACATCGATGGACAAAAGCACGTCGTCGGGCAGTTTTGCTTTCTGGAGAAACTCGTTCAGACGCTTGCTCAACCGGCTCATCTGGCCGACGCGCAGCATGATCTGGAAGCGGTAGTTCTTCTCCGCCTTGGCGAGAGGAGCGGGCGCGGGTCCGGAGATGGTCAGGTCGGGAAAGTCGGTCAACAGGCCGTCGAGCTCCTTGCGGAAATGGTTGGCAGTGAATTCGACCTTCTCCTCGTTCCTCCCACGGAAAGTCAGCAGGGCCACACGCGAGAACGGCGGGTAACGCAGCTGTTCCCGGAACTCGATCTCCTGCTCGTAGAAGCCGAGGAAGTCGTGCTTCCGGGCATATTGGATGGATGGATGGAACGGCGTGAAGGCCTGCACCCAGACCTCGCCTTCGACGTCGCCTCGGCCGGCTCGTCCGGCAACCTGGGTGAGGAGTTGGAACGTCCGTTCACCCGCGCGGAAGTCCGGGATGTGGAGGCCTAGATCCGCGTGGATGATTCCGACGAGCGTCACGTTCGGGAAGTGCAGGCCCTTTGCGATCATCTGGGTGCCGACGAGGATGTCGATCTTGCCTATGCGGAAGTCGCCGAGGATGCGGCGGAAGTCGTCCTTGCGCTTCAAGGTGTCGGAGTCCATCCGGCTGATCCGCGCATGGGGGAACAGGCGGGTCAACGTGGACTCGACCTTCTCGGTGCCGAGACCGGCGAAACGGATGGCCGGATTGCGGCAGTTCTTCTCCGGACACACCGTCGGCGCGGCGGCTTCGTGCCGGCAGATGTGGCAGCAGAGCTTTTGCTCGGCGCGGTGGTAGGTGAGGGAGACGCTGCAGTTGGGACACTGCGCGATGTAGCCGCACTGCGGACACTGGAGGGATGTGGCGTAGCCCCGGCGGTTGAGGAACAACATGACCTGCTCCTTCTTCTCCAAGCGTTGCAGGATCGCTTCCTTGAGCTGCGGCGACAGGACGGTCTGGTCCTTCTGTTTTTTGGCCGTCTGCCGCATGTCGACGATGCGGACGATCGGCATCTTGGCGTTGTCCGCGCGGTGGGGAAGTTCGAGCAGGCGATACTTGCCCTTCTTCGCGTTGTGGTAGCTCTCCAACGACGGCGTGGCGCTGCCGAGCACGACCACCGCGTCCTCCGCCGATCCACGAACCACCGCCACGTCGCGGGCGTTGTAGCGTGGAGCCTCTTCCTGCTTGTAGGAATGCTCGTGCTCCTCGTCGACGATGATGATCCCCAGCGGATCAACGGGCGCAAAGATGGCCGAGCGTGCGCCGATGACGATGCGGGCTCGTCCCTTCCGGATCTTGTGCCATTCGTCGTGACGTTCTCCGGCGGAAAGGTGGCTGTGCAATACGGCGACCTGGGTCTGGTGCGGTCCCGAGCTGAACCGCGCCTTGAACCGCTCCACCGTCTGGGGCGTCAGCGAAATCTCCGGCACCAGCACGATCGCGCCCTTGCCCATCTCCAACGCCCTCGCAATAGCCTGAAGATAGACCTCCGTCTTCCCCGAGCCCGTCACGCCATGCAGTAGGAAGGTGTTTCCGCCGTCCCTTTTTGAATTCTTGGTGTCCTCGGGTTTGCCTGCCCCTGCCGGCTTCAAGCCGGCAGCACATTGGGTCAGGGCTTCGGTGATCGCATCCAGCGCCACCTTCTGTTCCGTGCTGAGGACGAGCTGCTGCGTCGGGACGATCTGTTCGTTGGCATACGGATCGCGCTCCATCGTCTTCTGCGCGATGCGGAGGTATCCCTTGTCTTCCAGTCTTCGGATCGTCTCGGCGGTGGTTTCGGCCAGTTCGGCGAACTGCTGAAGCGGCATCTCGCCGTGCTGCCGCAGCAGGTCCACGATCTCCTGCTGGCGTTTGGTTAGCGTGGCGGCGGGCTCGGGCGGGGTGAGCGGCGTGACGTGGAGCTGCTCCTTCCAGCCGTCCTTTTCGCGTCGCACGGCCTCCGGCAGGACGCTCTTCAAGGCCGTCTCCGGCGCGCAGCAGTAATACTCCGCAATCCAGCGGGCGATGCGCAGAACCTTAGGCGTGACCAGGCTCTGCGTGCCGATGATCCGGCTGATGGGGCGGAGGTTCTTGTGCTCGGAAGTTTCG
>JAYTUE010000224.1:0-4221 GCA_043744715.1 Verrucomicrobiota bacterium
TGAAGGCGGACACGGCGTTCGCCCTGAAGATCGTGCCGCGTATCTACGAGGAGTTGGTCGAGGTCCCGCCGTTGCCGGAAGAATACCGCCAACGCTTCCTCAAGCGGGCGGCCGAGGTGTTCGGGCCGCCGCAAGCGACAACCGCCGCGCCCAAGGAACTATCCGCGAAGGAGATGGAGGCGCTTGTGTTGAAGATACTCGCTGAGCGACCCATGGATGGATTCGACTTGGCGACCAGCCTTGAGAAGGCCCGGATCAAGCCGAAGGCAGGGGGCGAAGGCACTTGGTACGGCTTGCTGCAGAGTCTCGAATCGGACGGTTATCTGGAAGGCCGATGGCGGGAAAGAGGGTCCCGAATGGTGAAGTCCTACCACGTCACCGAGAAGGGCACGGGGCGGCTACAGAAGAACAAGGCGGCTTCGTCATTGTTGGAATCGTTGTCGCGGGCAGCTCTCTCGTTCGATACTTCGCAGGGCTGATCCTTCCACATGAGCGACGACCTTCGAGTACCCCCGAGCGTCACGCTTTCGTTCGAGCGTCTGGTAGTTGCCGTTTGCGAAGAGGCTAAGCTGGATTTCGAACAGTGGGCGCCGAAGACCCACGAGTTCGTGACCCACCTCCAGGAACGCTGGCGCGAAGGCGTCGAGCAGGGCTTGAGTGACACCGCTGCCGAATCGAGGGCGGTAGAACGCTTCGGTTCTGTCGCCGCGGTCGGCAGATCCCTTCGACCGACCTGGCTACGGAGGTATCTGACGTTTCAGCGCTATCGGGGTCAGCGATACGCGTTGTTCCTGTCCGGCGCAGTCTTCTGTGCTTATGTGGAGACTGAATCGATGGCGGCAACCGGAGGGGCGAAATATGAAGTTGGTTCCGTCGGTTTCTATTATCTTCTAGGGTGTTCGCTAAACGGGGCGGTGGCCGCCGGTGCTTTGGCGATCGTCAAATGGCGCCCTTCAGTCCGGGCTCGCGTTTTCAAGGGGCTTTTGGCTTGCCGTTGGATCGTGGCTCCTCTGATGTTCACAGGTCTGCTCAACTGCGTGCTTCCCGCCTTCGTGATCTTCCCTCGTGAAGTGAAAGCAGTGATCCATACCCCATCGCGCTTGCCGATGCTCGCCTTTGTGGGTTTTGCAGCGTGCATAGGTCTGGTGGGCACCGCCGGCTACTTGTCCGAACTCTTTGAGGTTCCAAGAAGACGGTCGCAAAGGCTTCAACGGGAGATCTTGGCGGCACAAGCACGATGACCGGATTGCCCGCTCCCCCTGCTCCACCGACCTCCGGCCGATCGAGTCCCTTCGCCTCCAGCCTTCAACAGAACCGACGCCGATTTCGTTCACGACCTCCACCCGCTTTGGCCGACTCTTTCCTGACGCATGGCACTCAAGAAGTCCGAACTCTACTCCTCCCTCTGGTCCGGCTGCGACGAGCTGCGCGGCGGCATGGATGCCAGCCAGTACAAGGACTACGTCCTCGTGCTGCTGTTCGTGAAATACGTCAGCGACAAGTATGCGGGCAAGCCTTACGCCCCCATCACCATCCCGGACGGCGCGAGCTTCGCCGACATGGTCGCGCTCAAGGGCGCGACCGACATCGGCGACCAGGTCAACAAGAAGATCCTCGGACCGCTGGCCAAGGCCAACAACCTGTCCGACATGCCGGATTTCAACGATGCGAACAAGCTCGGCAGCGGCAAGGAGATGGTGGACCGCCTCACCAACCTCATCGCCATCTTCGAGAACCCCGCGCTCGATTTCTCCCAGAACCGCGCTGACGGCGACGACCTCCTCGGCGACGCCTACGAGTTCCTCATGCGTCACTTCGCCACGGAGAGCGGCAAGAGCAAGGGCCAGTTCCTCACCCCGTCGGAGGTCAGCATCGTCATCGCCCGGGTCCTGGGCATCCGCCACGCCAAGACCACCAACGCGACCACCGCCTACGACCCGACCTGCGGGTCTTTCTCGCTGCTCTTGAAGGTGGGCGACGAGGCCAGCCACGGCAAAGACGTGCGCATCACCCTGTACGGGCAGGAAAAGGACTCCTCCACCGCCGGCCTCGCCCGCATGAACATGATCCTGCACGACTACGCCACGGCGGAGGTCAAGCAGGGCAACACCCTCGCCAACCCCCTCTTTCTCGATGGCGACGCCCTGAAGACCTTCGACTACGTCGTCGCCAATCCTCCCTTCAGCGACAAACGCTGGAGCACCGGCCTCCTGCCCGACGCCGATTCCTACGGCCGCTTCACCGGCTACGGCATCCCGCCCGGCAAGCAGGGCGACTACGCCTATCTGCTGCACATCCTGCGCTCCATCAAACCCGGCGGCAAAGGCGCGTGCATCCTCCCCCACGGCGTCCTCTTTCGCGGCAATGCCGAAGCCGCCATCCGCAAGAACCTCGTCCGGCGCGGCTACCTCCGGGCCATCATCGGCCTCCCCGCCAATCTGTTCTACGGCACGGGCATCCCCGCCTGCATCCTTGTGCTCGACAAGGAGAACGCCGCCGCCCGCAAGGGCATCTTCATGATCGATGCCTCCAAGGGCTTCATGAAGGACGGCCCGAAGAACCGCCTGCGCGCCCAGGACATCCACAAGATCGTGGACATCTTCACCCGCCAGGCCGAGGCCCCGCGCTACGCCCGCATGGTCTCCGTCGCCGAGATCAGCGACCCCAAGAACGACTTCAACCTCAACCTCCCGCGCTACATCGACAGCACCGAGCCGGAGGACATCCAGGACATCGAAGGTCACCTGCGCGGCGGCATCCCCGAGCGCGACATCGATGCCCTGGACCGCTACTGGCAGGTCATGCCCGGTGTGCGTGCGGCACTCTTCGGCCCGGACCGGACGGGCTATTCCGCGCTCCGCGTTCCGTATTCCGCGTTGAAGGAGGCCATCTTCGGCCACCCGGAGTTCACCGCCTTCAACGAGTCCGCCACCCAGCTCTTCAGAAAGTGGACGGCGGCCTCCGTCCCCCACATCAAAGGCTTCGCCGCCGCCGCCGCCAGCAGCCATCCCAAGGCCCTCATCGGATTGCTCTCCGAGGACCTGCTCGCCGCCTTCGCGCAAGCGCCCTTGCTCGACCACTACGACATCTACCAGCACCTCATGGACTATTGGGCGGAGACCATGCAGGACGATTGCTACCTCATCGCCGCCGATGGCTGGCGCGAGGCGGCCAAGCCCCGGCTCGTCGTCGAGGACAAGTCCAAGAAAGCGACCAAGGAGAAACCCGACTTCACCGTCGGCAAAAAGAAGTACAAGACCGAGCTGGTCCCCTCCGCGCTGGTCATCGCCCGCTACTTCGCCAAGGAGCAGGCCGCCATCGAGAAACTCGAGACCGACATCGCCGCCCTCCAGCAGCAGATGGAAGAACTGGCCGAGGAACACGGCGGCGAAGGCGGCCTGCTGGAAGACGCCAAGAACGACAAGGACAAGCTCACCAAGCCTTCAGTAGCGGCGCGGCTGAAACAATGGAGGATGGAGAATGCGGAACTCAGATTCGGGAGCAGCGATGGTGTCGCCGAAGAAGGTGCGGTCCTTGCCGGGTGGTTGAAGCTTGCCGACGAAGAAGCCACCGCTGCCGCCGCCCTCAAGACCGCGCAGGAAAGCCTGATGGACGCCGTCCTCCAGCAATACGCCCGGCTCACCGAGGACGACATCCAGACCCTGGTGGTGGACGACAAATGGCTGGCCACCCTCGCCGCCGCCGTGCAGGGCGAACTCGACCGCGTCTCGCAGACCCTCACCGGCCGCATACGCCAACTGGCCGAACGCTACGCCACCCCGCTGCCCGAATTGACGGATGAGGTGGGGGCCCTCGCCACGAAAGTCGCCGGTCATCTCGCCAAAATGGGATTCCAACCATGAACGCCGGATGCCCCGCACTCTCCCCAGCGCCAACGGTGCGCCCGATGCCAGCCCAGGGCAACGCCCTGGGTTATCGCACACCAACGGGGCGTCCCATACCAGCAGCACCAACGGTGCGCCCGATACCAGCCCAGGGCAACGCCCTGGGTTCCCGCAGGACAACACGCCAAGCCCTGAAGGGGCGGCCTATCGGTGGCCTGTGGCGAATCGAATCGGCCCACCGTTGGGTCGCCCCTTCAGGGCTGACTTCGTTTTCGTTGACCCTACCCAGGGCGTTGCCCTGGGCTGGCATGGCGTGCCCCTTTGGGGCGCAGAAACGCAGCGCCCGCCGCGTGGACGGACACCTCAAAAAGAGGGG
>JAYTUE010000225.1:0-4149 GCA_043744715.1 Verrucomicrobiota bacterium
GCGGCCCCGCGCAGCTTAAGCCAGAGGAAGAGGCAGACGCCGGCGAAGAGGAACCGCGTCCCGGCCATCAGGAACGGCGGCATCGTCTCCACGGCCACGCGGATGGCGAGGTAGGTCGAGCCCCAGATGAGGTAGACCGAGCCGAAGTGGAAGACTTCCTCTCCCCGGGTCACGGTCCGGCTCGGGGTCGCTGTGTCGTTGCTGGCGCTTCTCATGTCGTTGTGGAGTGCCGTGGCGCCGGTGGGAAAAAAGAACCCCGCCGGTGTTTCCGGCGGGGTTGGTGAAATCGTTTTAAGTTCGAGATCAACTACCGGCGGAGGCTGCACGCTTGGCGGCCCATTTCATGGCAATGGTCATCCAGGCAACCTTGGGGAGGCTGCATACGATGACGGGATTGCCGTGGTGGCGGTTCATGATTCGGACGCGCGCAAACTGTTGGGATGGGAGAAGGAAGTCAACGCGGGCTTCCGGGACGCGCGGCCTTACGTTTACACGAACCGGCCGACGCAGCCGTGCTCAGGTCCGCGCTTGGTAAACGCGTTTCGCATTGCCGCTGAAGTAGGTTGTGGCGGTAGACGCTCCCCGGCTTTCGGTGTAGGCGCGGACGATGCCCAGGACCGTCTCGTAGCTGGCGAAACGGAGGCTGACCGGCCAGTTGCTGCCGAAGACCACGCGGTCGTCGCCGAAGCGTTCCCAGATGGCGTCGAGCGTGGGTTTGTAGAAGGCGACATCGGCGGGGGCGTCACCCTTCGAGCGGCCCGTGCCTTCGACGAGGCCGCTGCCTTTCATGCAGACGTTCCGGTGCTTCGCGCAGGCGGAAAGACCCGCGAGCCATTCGGCCGGAGGAGCATGGCCGTCGATGCGGACGTTGGCGCAGTGGTCGATGATGATCCGCAGATCCGGCAGCGCCTTCGCGATGGCCGCGATGGAAGGGAGGCCGGCTGTTCCCACGTTCACGTCGAGGCTGAGGTCGTGGTCGGACAGGATACGCAGGTTGGCCAGGGTCGTCGCATCCTCGGGCTTGAGCGGGCCTTCCCATGTGCCGGCGCGGATGCCGCGGAAGAGCGGATTCCTGGCGAAGCGCGCGAGCCGCTCCGCGAAGCCGGGTCGGGCCGGCTTCAGATGCCCGACGACGCCGAGGATCGGCGGGCTCTTGGCGGCGAGATCCAGGAGCCATTGGGTGTCTTCCTCCAGCGTGCTGGCTTCCACGACGACGGTTCCCGCCACTCCGAGTGGGCGCGTCAGCCGAGCGAATTCGTCGGGAAGGATCGGGCGATAGAGCACGGCATCGCCCTTGGGCGGCCACGGCACGCCTTGCGGCCGGGTCGGGTCGTAGAAGTGCGTGTGCGTGTCGATGAAGCCGGCGGCGGAGGTGGACGGGGACGTGGCGCAGCCGCCGAGCGTGGCGGCCACACCGGCCGAGGCGGCCAGGAATTGCCGGCGGTTCATCTGGGAGTGCATGGCGGCGTTATGCTCCAGCCGTGCGGCCCGCACAAGCCAGGTGCTTCCCGGATAGGCGGTCGTGCAGGACTGGGATGGAAGCGGCCGGACGAGATCGCTACCTTCCTTGCGTTCCTGAAGCGCCGATGCCCGGGAGCACCGTCATCCGACAACGTCGAAATACTTTTCTCACCATGCCCAATCCCTGGACCGGCAAAGGCAACCCCTACACCCGCCAAGAAGTCCGCGACCGCCTGATGAGCACCATCAAGAAGGGCGACGCCATCATCGCGGGCGGCGCGGGCTCGGGCATCAGCGCCAAGTTCATCGAGAAGGGCGGGGCCGACCTCATCATCATCTACAACTCGGGCCGCTTCCGCATGATGGGCCACGGCTCGACCGCCGGCATGATGGCCTACGGCGACGCCAACGCCATCGCCATGGAGATAGGCGAATACGAGGTGCTCCCTGTCGTCGAGGAATGCCCGGTCATCTGCGGCGTCCACGCGACCGATCCGCGCCGACGCATGTGGCACTGGCTCGGCAAAGTGAAGGAGATGGGCTTCAGCGGCGTGAACAACTTCCCCACCCACACCATCATCGACGGCCACTTCCGCGGCGTGCTCGAAGAGACCGGCATGAGCGTGAAGAAGGAATACGAGATGGTCGCCCTTGCCCGCCGCATGGACCTGTTTTCCATCGTCTACGTCGGTTCGCCCGAGGAAGCCGCGGAGATGGCCAAGGCCGGAGCGGATGCGATCATAGCCCATGTTGGCACGACGGTCGGCGGCAGCATCGGCGTGAAGAGCGCGGTCAAGAGCTGGGACTTCACCATCCAGCGCACGCAGGAGATCATCGATGCGGCCCACCGCGTGCGGAAGGACATCTTCTTCCTCTGCCACGGCGGCCCGATCAACACCCCCGGCGACGCGGACCGCGTCTTGAAGCACACCGATGCCGTCGGCTTCGTCGGCGCGACCAGCCTCGAACGCATGGGCATCGAAGCCTCGCTCACCAACCTGACGAAGGAGTTCAAGACATTGAAGGCGCCCGCCGCGAAGAAGTTTGGGAAGAAGTCGAAATGAACGCTCCGGCAACCCGGTCGGCGACCGACCGGCATTGACTCGGAGTCAACCAAGCGCCGCGCCCAGCACCGTCTCCCGCCACCGCCGCACACTCATCACGTCGAACCGCTCGCCCTCGAAGACGATCTGCTTCACCGCCTTCTTCCCGTTGTCACTCGCTCCCTTCAGCCAGTCGCGCACTTCCATCCAGCGGACTTCGCCTTCGGAATTGCGGATCACCAGCAGCACGGGGAAAGCCTGCGCCATCCAGTTTCCAGCGTGGCGCAGCTTCTTGAGCGTGAAGATTTCCGTGCCGTCACCCCGGCGCTGGCGCGTGGAGGAATCGCCCGACTTGAGTTGCAGGGTAAACTTCGCGCCCGTGGCCTCATGCGCGTCGTCATTGAACTCAATCTCCAGGTCGATGCCCTGATCGCTCACATTGAACTCCCGGCTGATCTGGTCCGCGAGCGCCACGGTGGAGATGACCTCGCCCACCAGCGCGCGTTCCTTGCTCAGGTTGCTCCGCTCGATGGCGGACTCCTCCTGCATGTCGCGCACCCGCTGCTCGCAGCCCACGCAGATGATGCCCGGCGTCTCCTCCTTCTTCTTGCGGAGCTTGAAAAAGCCCGTCGCCTCCGGCTGCGGTGGCCGCCTCGCAGCCAGTCGTTGAGCCGCTTCATCGCCACCTCGCGATTGCCCACCGGCGTGCCGCAACACGTCAAAACTTTATAGCGCTATGACTTTGCGGAGAAAGGCATTCGCAGCGTCCTGATTGATCGCGAACGTCGGCGAAGCTATCAACGAATTGATCGTCTTGCCTTCAAACTGGGTGACGCCTCGTGAATTCCTTCCGGCCCAATGGCGCAGGACAATGGTGCAATCAAGGAGGTTGGCTTCGAACATCGAAACCAAGACGGTGTTGACGATCTTCGTCGCATCCACGCCCACGAAGTAGAACATGAATACGGATTTTTCATGCGCCAAGAACTCCAGCATCTTGTCGAGATTGTAGGCCTTCGGATTCGAGTTCAGAATCATGATTTTTGTCTTCACGTCCGTCTCTGTATGATACGCGTCGAAGATTCGCTGATAATCACCAAGCGCATTATCCGTCTTGAACGCCGGGAGTCCGTTTCCTCGATTCTGTAAGGCGTGAATAAGTTCGCCCCGAAGCCTTTCGTCCTCCCCCGCGATCAAATATTCGATGATGCGGCCTCGGACGTTCACATTCTCGATGAGCGATGCCAAAAGGATCTCGTTTTTGAACTTCTCAACCTTCTTGTCCAACTCGTCCTTCAATATCCTCGCATCGGCGGATTTCACGAAGCTGGCTGCTCGTTCAGGCGCGCGAAGGATGGCTGCTTGTTCGGCTGGGCCAACCGCGAATTTTTCCCCGGAGGGCGAGATGTTGTTCGTCGCCTCCACCAAGCGCGGCAAATTCCCTTCAAAACCAATGCCAGCATGTATCTCAAACAGCCGCTCCAGATTTGCGGCGTTGTTCGGAATACCTTCAAAGGAACGGACGATGTCTGAGCCGTTGAAACTTCCCTTGAGGGCACTTCCAGAAACCCTGGTTTTCTGGAGGGCCTATCCGGGATGCACATTGGAAACGGATTTCGGGTGCGAGCATCGCCGCGGCGGCGGC
>JAYTUE010000226.1:0-4129 GCA_043744715.1 Verrucomicrobiota bacterium
TTGGACGTCTGGTCATCGCCGATGAACTTGGCCATCGAATCGATGCTCGAAACGCCGGGCAACGCGGTAAGACGGGCTTCCAGCTGCTTTGCCTCCGCCAGCGAATTCGCCACCACCGCGCCGAAGAGCACGGACTTGTCGGACGACCGGATCAGCTTTTCCTCGAATTCGACCGCAGGCAGGCCCGCCGACTGCATGTTCAGGAGGTTGTAGTCGAACTTCACCCTGAGGCCGCCCAGCACTGCGATTCCGCTCAAGGCCAGCGTGAGGCCGGTCACGGTCCATGGCCGGTCCAGCCAGAGCCGCTCCAATTTGTCACGGCGGTCGACCGGGTGGCTGGCATGGTCGAGGACGTTCTGTTTTCCGCGGAGGAGCAGGACGGGCAGGAGGGTCATCATCGGGATAAGGCAGACCAGCAGGCCGCCGCCGCAGATGATGCCCATCTCCTGGATGCCCCGGAAGTCGGTCAGGCCCATGGCGAGGAACGCGGTCGCCGTCGTGAGTGCTCCGGTGAAGATGCCCTGGCCGGTGTTCACCATGGCCAGCTCCATCGATTCGAGTTCGGAGCGCCCGTTCCGCAGTTCCTCCTCGTAGCGGGTGATGAGGTGGACGCCGAAATCGATGGCGAGGCCGATCAGGATGGGGACGAACGTGATGGTGAGGATGTTGAGGTGCCCGACCGTCAGTGTGGTGAAACCCATCGTGTAGCCGAGGCCGATGATGAGCGCGAAGACGGCCTTCAAGGGACGACCGGTCGACTTGTAGCCATAGATGAAGATCAACGCACAGCCGACCAGCGAGACGATGGAGGCGATCATTGAATCCCGCTGGGACTGGTCCATCTCATCCACTTCGAGCACCGGCTCACCGGTCAGGCCGACGTTCAGCCCGGGCACCTCCACCTGCGTGCGGGCGATCAATTCTCGGATCCGCGCCACGGCGTCGGCGTTGACCTCCTCGCCCCTGGCGCGGGCGGTGACGAGGTAGATCTTCCCGTTGGCGAACGTGATGTAGCTGGCCTTCTCCGCCTCCTCTCCCGCGCCGAAGAGGGCGTTGACCCCGGGCGAGGGCGGAGTTCCTGGGCGCTTCAATATGTCGGTGCCATCCTCGATCAACCGGCGCAGGGCGGGCAGGGCCTTGATGAGTGAGTCGTTCGCCGCGTTGGTCTCCTGCTTCGCCGTCCGGAACTGCGTGTTCACCAGGCCGAAGAGCGACGCGAGGTTCGACGCCTGGGAGAACTGCTGGATGAACGGCCGGTAGTCGTTCAGCGCCTGATGGAGCTCCTTGAGGTCGGCCTCGGGCACGAAGAGCAGCGCCTTGGGGCCCATCATCTTCAGGTCGCCCTTGTAGAAGACGTCGATGAACAGGTTCGTCTCCAGTTCCAGCTTCGCCCCTAGTCGTTCGACGAACTGGCGGTTCCGCGCGATGGACTCGCTTTCCACGACCACGACGAGGTCGTCCTGGGCCGGGAACTCCTTCTTAAAGCGCAGGAAGTTCTGGTGATACTTCTTGTCCGCCCCGACGAGGTCGTTGCGGTTGGTGTGGAACTCCAGCTTCGCCACGGTGAACCAGACGCAGAGCCCGAAGAGGACGACCTGCGGCCAGACGAACCACGAGCGGTGCGTGCAGACGGCCCGGGTCAGCAGCCTCAGCGCCCTGACCATGAGACCGTCGTCCTGCAGTTTATGTTCGTGGTCCAATCTGTCGAAGGCTGATGGCGGAGTGGTTCCAGTTCAATGCCCAGTAATCCCGACCTGGGCGAAGGCCTCGCTCACGATGTCTTGAGGCTGCCTTTATCGGAACGATTGCGTCTCACGACAGGTCGAACAGCAGCACCTGCGTTGCTTCCCCCGCCGTCAGCTCGATGGATTCGCCGCTGATCGCGGCCGCGTCGCCCGCCTTGAGCGGATGTCCATTCACCGTGGCCGCTCCGACGGCGACGTGGACCCACGCATGGCGCAGGCTGGGCAGTTCATGTTTGGCGGACTCGCCGGTGTTCAGCTTGAACAGGTGGATGTCGGCGTCCTGGTGGATCGGGATGGAATCGTCGCGCCCCGATTTGGAGGCGATCAGCGCGTGGTTCTCCACGGCGGCAAAGCTCTTCTCCGTGTAGGCGGGTGCGACGCCCCGTTGATCGGGCATGATCCAGATCTGCAGGAGGTGGACGGGTTCGGTGGACGAATGGTTGAACTCGCTGTGCTGCACGCCCGTGCCGGCGCTGATGCGCTGGACGTCGCCCGCCTTCATCACGGCCGTGTTGCCAAGGCTGTCGCGATGCTGGAGCGCGCCGGAAAGGATGTAGGTGACGATCTCCATGTCCCGGTGCGGATGGGTCCCGAAGCCGCCGCCGCCGGCGACGGTGTCATCGTTGATGACGCGCAGGCTGCGATAGCCCATCCAGCGCGGGTCGTGGAAGTCCGCGAAGGAGAACGTGTGATGCGCGTCGAGCCAGCCGTGGTCGGCGTGGCCGCGCTCTTCGGATCTGCGTAGTGTGATCATCGGGTTTGGTGCAGTTCGGTTTACAGATGGTCCGCTTATGGCTTCGGCAACTGACCCTCACTTCGCCAGTTCGTCCAGAACCGGCTTCAAGGTCTTCCAGCAGTTCTCGGCGACGATCCGGTGTCCGGCAGGATTGGGATGGATCATGTCCGGCTGGTTGAGCTTCGGGTCCCCGCCCACGCCCTGGAGCAGGAACGGGATCAGGGCCGCGCCGTTCTGTTTCGCAACTGCCGGGAAGATCGCGGCGAACTCGTCGGTGTAGTCGCGGCCCATGTTGGTGGGCATCTGCATGCCGGCGACGATGACGCGGATGTCGGGATACTTCGCCTTCGCCTTGGCGATGATGGCCTGGAGATTGGTGCGGCTCGCTCCGGGGTTGATCCCGCGCAGCCCGTCGTTGCCGCCGAGTTCCAGCAGGAGCACGTCGATCTTCCGGCGCAACAGCCAGTCGATCCGCCGCAACCCGCCCGAGGTGGTGTCGCCGCTGACGCCGCCATTGACCACCGTGAAGGGGAGTTTCGCCTCGGCGACTTTCTTCTGCAGAACCCCGACGAACCCTTCCTCCGGTTCCACCCCGTAGGCCGCCGCGATGCTGTCGCCGAGGACCAGGACCGTGCGGTTGGTCGGCTGGGCCTCCGAACGGAGGCTCAGGGCCAGCGCGAGAAACAGCAGCGTGCCGTGCAGGATTCGCATCATCGGCGGCGAATGTAGCCGCTGCCCGAAGCGGCGCAACGGAGTCGAATCTCCGGGGCCGGCGGTTTGACTCACCCGGGTTCTCCACCAAACTCCTCCGCGATGTCAGCCATCATCGAAGTGCGCCGGGTCACGAAATCGTTCGCCACCGCGGCGGGTCCGTTGCCGGTGCTGAAGGAGATCAGCTTCATCGTGGCTCCCGGCGCGACCTGCTCCATCGTCGGCCCGTCGGGCAGCGGCAAGACGACGCTGCTGGGCCTCTGCGCGGGCCTCGACCAGCCATCGACCGGGGAGGTGCTGCTGGCGGGACGCTCGTTCGCGGGCCTCGACGAGGACGGATTGGCGAGGCTGCGCAGCGAACTGGTCGGCTTCGTCTTCCAGAACTTCCAGCTGATCCCCACGCTGACGGCCTTGGAGAACGTCATGGTTCCCGCCGAGCTCCGTGGCGACACCCACGCACGGGACCACGCCGTCGCGCTGTTGGAACGGGTCGGTCTCGGTGAACGCCTCGGCCATTATCCCACCCAACTTTCCGGCGGCGAACAGCAGCGTGTGGCCCTGGCCCGCGCGTTCATCAACCGCCCGCAGATCCTCTTCGCCGACGAGCCGACGGGCAACCTCGACGCCGAAACCAGCGGCCGGATCGTCGAGCTACTCTTCGAGCTCAACCGCGCCGCCGGCACGGCCCTGGTGCTCGTGACGCATGATCTGGAATTGTCCGCGCGCACGCAGCGGACCATCCGGTTGCGGGGCGGGGCGGTCGTGGAGGACGTCACGCGATGATCCTCGCCACAGTCCAACAACTTTTCCGTCCATGGACCTGGCTCATGGCCTGGCGCGACAGCCGCAACAGCCGCCGTCGCCTCGTCGTCTTCAGCTCATCCATCGTCCTGGGCATCGGTGCGCTCGTCGCCATCGCGTCGTTCGGGAAGAATCT
>JAYTUE010000227.1:0-48366 GCA_043744715.1 Verrucomicrobiota bacterium
CGCTGGGAGAGGGGGCCAATGGGTCCGCCCCGGACGCTGACGCGGGAACCGGTTTGGCCCAGTCAATGCGGGCCAAAGCAGTGCCCAACGCGGTCGAGCAGTCCAGAGCAACTCGGAGCCGCAAGACGCATGGTTACCCACTGAAAACAGCGAGGAACCAAAAAACGCCCAGCCTGTTTGGCCGGGCACTTGCGTTTCAGGAAATACCTCCGAACTGGCTCAGGCTGCGGGGGCGTGGGTGTTGGTCAGGTCGCGGTTCGGATCGATGCCCCAGCGTTTGCCGGTGGCTTCGAGGTCGGGCGTGAGGCTCCAGCGGTCGGGCAGGGGTTCGCCGCTGTGGCTGGGATTGCCGCCCTTCAGATCCATGCAGCCCTTGTTGTCGCCGACCTCGGCGATGAGCGCGCTTTCCTCGGGCGTCAGCTTCACGTCCGGCAGCGAGGCGAGTTCATCGATCTTCTGTTCGATGGGTTTGCTGTCCGTGTCGATCTCCTGGATGAGCGTGGGGATGACGCTGAAGACATTCGGCTGGGAAAGGTTCCAGATGGAGGCGAGCTGGAGCAGCGTGAGGTTGTGCTTCGTGGCGATGGAGCGGAACTGCTCGATCTTGCCGAAGCCCGCTTCCACCCAGCCTTTGGGCCGGTAGGTGCGGTGGTCCCATTCGCCGAACTTGTGGCCGGGCTTCACGTCGTCGTGGAAGAGCCCGCCGTAGTCGACGACGCGGGTGATGATCTTGATGTCGTTCTGCACCGCGGCCGGAAGGCACAGGCTGCCGGGCCACGGTTCGAGCGGGTTGAGGATGATCATGGCCCAGTCGATCAAGGGCCCGAAGCGTTCGAAGCATTGGATGACGTCGAGGGTAAAGCCGTTGGCCGGGCCGGGGGCCACGCCGAGCATGTCGGTCAGGCCGGAATCGCGGAGCTTCTCCAGACCCTTCCAAACGACGTCGCTGCTGTAGCCGATGGAGTCGGGGTTGTGCAGGAGCAGGCAGTCGAATTTGGAGGCTTTGAGGCGTTGGAGCGACTTCTCCGCCGCCATTTGCAGGTAGTCCCCGTAGTCCTGCGGCTGGCGGACGCGCGGATCGGTGAAGCGGGGGAAGCCCTTCGCTCCGTCGCGTTTGGTCGCGTAGAAGTCGTGGCCGATCGCGCCGACGAGGCAGTAGCTGTCGCGGGGAAATCCTTCGAGGGCGCGGGCGAGCATCTCGTCGGCGGCGCCGTTGCCGTAGACGTCGGCCGTCATGAAGGTGCGGATGCCCTTCTCGTAGGCGCGGCGGGTGACGGCGAGGAAGCGGTCGTCGCTCAAAGGCTCGCCGAAGTGCATGAACCGTCCGCCGTTCCAGGTGCCGAATGCAGTGCGTGTCAGATCCATAATCGTAGCTCGGTCAAAACATGGCCAAGCCGTCCGGCGAAGCAAACCGCAAAGCTGGCCGGAGTTTGGCGGAGGTTGGACGGAACTTGGCGGGTAGGCTTTCAACAGGGAGAAGGAACCTGAAAAAGCTGCGGCTGTTTTCTCGGCAGGAATCTTTCATCGCCGGGATGATATGCGTTGCACCCCATAACGGATCTCACTAATACGTATACGTATTATGGCGGCCTCACAGATGTCGGTCTATTTCTTCCTCCAGATGGCCATCATCCTCGGCGTGTGCCGATTGGTGGGATTGGCGGCCCGCAAGATCGGGCAGCCGCAGGTGGTCGGCGAGATGATCGCGGGCGTGATGCTTGGGCCGTCGCTCTTCGGTCTAATGGCTCCGGAGGCGCAGCAGTGGCTCTTCCCCAAGGAGACGCTGAAGATGCTCTATGTCGGCGCGCAGCTGGGAGTGGGGCTCTACATGTTCCTCGTCGGGGTGGATTTCCATACCGACCATTTCAAGACCCGGTTGAAGAGCGCGGCGTCCGTGTCCATCGCGGGAATGCTCGTCCCTTTCCTCCTCGCGGTCCTGCTTGCGCCATGGCTCGTCAAGCTCGGCGGACTCTTCTCGGCCAAGGCCACCGTCTCGGAGGCGACGCTCTTCCTCGGGGCGGCCATCGCCATCACGGCCTTTCCCATGCTGGCGCGGATCATCTACGAACGCGGGCTGACCGGCACGTCGCTCGGCACTCTCGCGCTCGCGGCCGGAGCCATCGACGACGCGGCGGCGTGGTGTGTGTTGGCCATGGTGATCGCCAGCTTCGAGAAGCTGCCTGACGGAACGATCAACCACGCCATCGCCATCAAGGCCATCGTGGGCGGCCTCGGCTATGCGCTCTTCATGATCCTGTTCGGCAAGAGGCTCCTGGCGCCGCTCGGCCGGATGGCGGAGCGCGCCGGCAAGATCACGCCCACGATCCTGGGCATCGTCATGATGCTCTTCTGCCTGGCCTGCTGGGCCATGGACTACATCGGCATCCACGCGGTCTTCGGCGGCTTCCTCCTCGGCACGGCGATGCCGCGCGGGTTCTTCGCCACCGAGCTCAAGAAACAGCTGGAACCGTTCGCCGTCGTCTTCCTGCTGCCCATGTTCTTCACCTTCTCGGGCCTGAACACCCGCCTCGACGTCGTGACCAACCCGAGTCTTCTCCTCGTGACGCTGGTCGTGTTGGCCGCGTCGATCGGAGGCAAGGGTATCGCCTGCTGGGCGGCGGCTCGCCTCACCGGGGAGGACAACCGGACCGCGCTCGCCATCGGCACGTTGATGAACGCACGGGGCTTGATGGAACTCATCATCATCAACATCGGCCTGCAGAAGGGCATCATCGAACCCACGCTCTTCTCGATGCTCGTCGTCATGGCCATCGTGACCACGCTGATGGCGTCGCCGCTGTTCGAGCTGGTCTACGGCCGCCATGCGCGCAAGGAAGGCAAGCTCGGCGCGGCGCCGACCGGCGGATGAACCCAAAACGTCGCTTGGATATGGGCACCGGGTCTTGTTTGCTTGGTGCCAGATGATCGGAAACCTTCTTGGTCCGGAATTAAAAGAGCTGCTTCGCAACCGTGATTTCAACGGCCTGCGCGGCGTGCTGGTGGAGTTCCCCGCGGCGGACGCGGCCGAGATTCTTTCCGATCTGGAGCCCGCCGATACCGCGGTGCTCCTCCGCATCCTGCCGAAGGAATTCGCGGCTGAAGTCTTCGAGTATCTGCCAATCACCTGCCAGGAGCAGATGCTGCAGAAGCTCGGCGACGCCGACGTGGCCAAGATCCTGAACGAGATTTCTGCCGATGACCGGACGTCGCTGCTCGAGGAGCTTCCCGCCAAGGTCACCCAGAAACTTCTCGGCCTGCTTTCGCCCGAGGAGCGCAAGATCGCGGCCCAACTCCTGGGCTATCCGGAGAACTCCGTCGGCCGGCGGATGACTCCCGATTACGTCGCGATCGAAGCTTCATGGACGGTCGCGTCCGTTCTGGACCACCTGCGAAGCGTTGGGCGGCAGCGCGAGCGTCTGACATTGAACCAGCTCTACGTCGTCGACGCGGCGGGCCGGTTGGTCGACTGGGTCCGTCTTCAGAGCGTCGTTGTGGCGGATCCGACGCAGCCCGTCGCGGAGCTTTTTGAAGGAACACTTCTTTCCCTCACGGCTACGGACGACCAGGAAACCGCCGTCGGTGAGTTCAAGAAATACGACGTGACCGTGCTGCCCGTCGTGGACTCCGGCGGCGTGCTGTTGGGAGTGGTCACGGTGGACGACGTGTTCGACGTGGCGGAGCGCGAGTCCACTGAGGACATCCAGAAGCTCGGCGGCATGGAAGCCCTCGACGCGCCGTATCTGCAGATCGGGCTCATGTCCATGGTCAAGAAACGCGCGGGCTGGCTGGCTCTTTTGTTCATGGGGGAAATGCTGACCGCTTCGGCCATGGGGCATTTCGAGAGCGAGATCGAGAAGGCCGCCGTGCTCGCCATGTTCGTCCCGTTGATCATCTCCAGCGGCGGTAACTCCGGATCGCAGGCGACGTCGCTGCTCATCCGGTCGATGGCGGTCGGCGACGTGTTCCAGCGCGACTGGTGGCGTGTGCTCCGACGCGAGCTCGCGGCCGGCGCGATCCTCGGGCTCGTGCTCGCACTGCTCGGCTTCGGTCGCATCATGGTCTGGCACTGGTTTGGGTTCTACAACTACGGCCAGTATCACACCCTGGTCGCGATGACCGTGGCCTTCAGCCTCGTGGGCGTGGTGCTTTTCGGCAGCATCACCGGGGCGATGCTGCCATTCCTCCTGAGGTTTTTCCGGATGGACCCGGCTGTCGCATCGGCACCGCTGGTGGCCACGCTGGTGGACGTCACGGGACTGGTCATCTACTTCACCATCGCCTACCAGATCCTCCACGGGACGCTGCTGTAAAACCGACTTCGCCATGGACGAAGACCGGGAGCCGGTTAGCCTTGCGCCACTCCCATGAAAACCAGCCGACTTGTCCCCACCCTCGCCCTGTCCGTTTCCTTCGCCCTGTGCGCCACTGCCGGCATGGCGGACAAGGCCCTCGACTTCTACTGGATCGATTCCGAGGGCGGCGGTTCCACGCTCATCGTCACGCCCGCCGGCGAATCTGTCCTGATCGATTCCGGCAATCCCGGCGGCCGCGACTCCGGGCGCATCCACAAGGTGCTGACCGAGGTGGCCGGCCTGAAGAAGCTGGACCATCTCGTCACGACCCATTTCCACATCGACCATTTCGGCGGTGCGGCGGAGCTGGCCAGGCTGGTGCCCATCGCGCACGTCTGGGACAAGGGCGTGCCGGAGACGAGCCCCGACAACAATCCCGGCGACACCCGCTGGCCTCTCCTCATCAAGCCCTACCGAGAGATGCAGGCGGGTCAACGCCATGTGCTCCAGCCGGGCGATGTCTTTCCCCTGAAGCAGGCTACGGGCTCGGCCGCCTTGGAACTCCGCAGCCTCGGCAACAACCAGAAGTTCGTCCCGCCAATGGCCGGCGCGAAATCCTCCGTCGACTGCGCCGCCGCCGCCGACAAGCCCAAGGACATGTCCGACAACGCCAACAGCGTTGTCTCGCTCCTGAGTTTCGGCGGCTTCCGCTACTTCAACGGCGGCGACCTGAGCTGGAACGTCGAGAAGGAACTCGTCTGCCCGGTCGACCGCGTCGGACAGGTCGACGTCTACCAGGTCAACCACCACGGGCTCGACGTGAGCAACAACCCGCTCCTCATCCAGTCGCTCGCTCCCACCGTCGCCATGATGAACAACGGTCCGCGCAAGGGCACGATGCCGGCGGTGATGTCCACGCTGCGCGGCACCAAGTCGGTCAAAGTGATCTACCAGGTCCACAAAAACGTCCGCACGGGAGCGGCCGAGGGGAACACGGCGGACGAGTTCATCGCCAACGCCGAGGAGAAGTGCGCGGCCAATTTCCTCAAGCTCAGCGTCTCGCCGGATGGAAACAGCTACACGGTCTCCATCCCCGCCTCGGGGCATTCGAGGAAGTTCGAGACCCGGAAGAAGTAGGCCGGGATTCCAGAAGCGAAGAGCTTCTCCCGTCATCGAGTGGTCGTCGCGCCGGATCGGGCCTCGCAACCCCGTCTCCGGCTGTGAATAACTTCTTCTCGCCGTGATCAGCGTGGGCGTTTATCACCTCATCAAATCGGTGAAGGACATGAACTCGGAGGTTCCATCCAATACGTCCTGTGGCTCCAGCCCAACGAGCGCCCCCATGGGCTTGGAGATCCTGTGTTCCTGGTGCCTTCGCATTCGCAGCTCCGCCGGTGTCTGGCTGAGTGCTGAGTTGAATCCGACGCGGGACCGTTTCGGCCACTACTCCCACGGCATCTGCCCCGTGTGTCTCGAACGCCATTTCAAGGAGCTCTCCCGCATCGTCGCCGCCTCGTCGGCGGAACGCGCGGCCGGGCGTTCGGACATGGGTGCTGTCGAAGTCCCGCATCGTTCCGGAGCCGGCCTGGGATCTGCCTTGCCGGGCAAAGAGCGCCCTCGCCTCGAACGTCGCGACCACGACGAGGCCTGAACTGGTTGACCGGTTGAACCCTCCGGTTCGACAAGCCGGTTCGAGCTTCACGGATCAGTCGTCAGCCGCATTTTTCGCGCCTCGAACTGCTTGATCCGTTTCCCGAGCAAAGCCGCCACGTCGGGAAGGTTGGCACCCGTCGCGGTTGCCATGCTCTGGCGGGCTCCGTCCACCGCCTCGTCCCAGCGGCCGTTCGAGGCGAGCGCGAGAAGGAAGGAATCCACGGCGTCGAAGCTCCGGCCGTTCGTCAGCTCCATGGCCTGCTCGGCGAGTTCCATGGCCCGGGCGCGTTGCCGTTTCTTTGGGTCCGGGTGCGCGGCCAGCAATCGCGCAAGGCGGATCACAGGTTCTGGTCGCTGCGGCGAAAGGCGGATCGCGGCGGTGAACTCTTCGACGGCCTCATCAGGACGACCGGCATTGTCCAGCGCGTTGCCGAGGAGGAAGCGGGTTTCACCGGATGTGGGTTCCATCGCCTTCACGCGGAGCAGGGTTTCCACGGCTGCGGCGAAATCCCCCGCTTGCTGCTGCCAATGGGCCAGCTGCTTGGGCACGGACGTGTCGTTCGGCCGTTCCTTCGCCAGCTTCTCGTGGCGGTTCACTTCGGCGCGGATGCTCCACTGGGCGTAGTCGGACCGCAGCTTGGCGAGGTCTCCGTCGCGGACGGGCAGCAACTGCATGAGGAGCTCCGCCATCTCGTCCGAGGCGTTGCGGCCGTAGGCGATCTCGCGCGGCGGCTTGTTCGGGTTGCGCGGATTGCCGGACGAGTTGTCGAAGCGGTAGCGGAAGGAGACCGTGCTCCCGGCGGCGACGCGCAGCGGGGCCTTCAGGCGGTATTCATCCTGCCAGTTGAAGTCCCAGTCCGGAATCCGCATGAGCCGTTGGCGCGAGCCGTCGGGGCGCTTCAACTCGATCTCCATGTCACGGGCGAGGAAGTGCGCGTGCGGATAGAGCGACAGGAGATCGGCGTCGACCGGCACGGTGTATTCCGAGCGCGCAACGACGTTGGTCGAACCGCCGGGCAGCCGGATGTCCTTGTCGCGGAGAACGACCGCATAGGTCTGCCGGGCGGCCGGTTTGTCGCTGAAGTAGAGGCCCGCCTTCGCGCGGATCGTCTCGGGTTTGCCGGTCTTCTTCAGGTGCAGTTGCAGCACGAGATCCGAGCCGGGGTGCAAGCGCCAGCCGAGTTCGGCCGGCAGCGGATGGGGAATCTTTCCGGGCGTCCAGCCGAGGAAATGGCCGTCCGGCAGCTGCGCCTGGCCTGCGGCCATGAAGCCGCTGAAGCCGGGCTCCGGGTCGCGCGCATCGAGCTGCCGCGCGGAGGACGTGCGGTCGACCAGCATGACCGCGTGGTGGACGACGCGCGGGTTGTCCGGCAGCAGTTCCACGGCGCGGACATGGCGGACTTGGTCGCCCGGAAACGGGATGACGAAGTGTCGGTAGACGTCCGCTCCGTCGGCCATGAGCGGATAGGCCCCCGTCATCTCGATGACGAGGTCCGGTTTGCCGAGGAACCATTCCCCGGAAAACTTGGGCTGCGGTGGAAGGTCCCTGGCCTCGCCTTCCGGCGTTCCGGCAGCGGCCCAATCCCGGATGAGGGCGATCTGGGCGTCCGAGAGTCCGCGTTGTCCGTGGAACTCGATGTCGCCCTTCTCCGCGAGCCAGGGCGGCATGGTCCGGCGTTGGGTCACTTCGGCGATCATCTTCGCCTTGCGTCTGGCGTCGTCGAACGAGAGCAGGCTGAAGGGCGCCGCCTGGCCGGGACGATGGCAGGGAGCGCAGTTCTGGAAGACGATGGGCGCGATGTCGCGGTTGAAGGTGGGAGCTGATTCGGCCGCAGAAATGGATTGTCCTGCGGTCACGGCCGCAAGCATTGCGGCGAAGAGGGTTCCTGTGCGCGGCGGATTCACGGTGAGTTGGGCAGACGATAGCCGCGGGAAGCGCCGAAGAAAGACCGTTTCATTCAGCCCGGTTTGGACGGCTCGCTCTTCCCGTTCTCGCGCGTGTGCCAGAGGGCGATGACCAAGCCGCAGACGATGACGAGGCTGCCCCAGAGATGGTTCGAGCCGGGCTTGTCGCCGATCCACAAGAGCGCGATGAGGAAACCCGTGACCGGCTGCATGAAGATCGTCAGGCCGACCAGGTTGACGTCGGTTTCGCGGATCACGATGAACCAGTAGGTGTAGCCCACGGCCGTGCAGATCGAGGCCATGAAGAGGATGGCCATCCAGCCCGCGAAGGTGAGGTTCGCCGCCGAGCGGACGGTTTCGCCGCCGTCGATCAGGACATTGCCGGCCGTGCCGATGAGCAGCGCGAGCGTCGTGACCTTGGTGAAATGGGACCGCGCGATCAGGCCCTTGCCCATGATGGAGAAAGCCGTCTCGCAGAGGAACGAGCTGACGAAGAACAGGCTCGGGAACAGGCCGGTCAGCTTGAAGCCAGGACTGAAGACTTTGTTCAGCAGCAGCACTCCCAGCATCCCCAGCGCGAAGCCCACGCCGCTGCGGGGGTGGATCTTTTCACGGAGGAAGATCGCGGCCCCCACGGCGGTCACGAGGGGCTCCATCGCCATGAGCAGCGCGGAATTCCCGGCCGATCCCTGCTGCGCGCCGTAGACTTGGAGACGATGCCCGAGGCAGAAGACGATCAATCCCATCAGGCCCGTCAGCACGAGATCCTTTCCGCGCGGCGCCTTGCCCGGGAACAGCGGCCAGAAGGCCAGCAGCATCAGGCCGGCGAGGCCGAAGCGCAGCGTCACCACACCTCCGGGGCTGAGCGTGTCCTTCAGGTAGGTGAACGCCGAGGGCGTGGCCGACCAGCAGATGTTCAGCAGCAGGAGGACGATGAGGTGGCGCGGTTTCAAGGGACGGTCCAGCGGACGTCGCGGCGGGTCGGGACGAAGCCTCTCAGGCGACTTCCGGGACGCGGAGGTCGAACGGCGGGATGCGGGTGAGGACGCGGCGGCCGTTTTCATCCACACCGAGGTAGCTTCCCTTGGCCACGGCGTAGGTGGCGTCGAGCAGGTGGAAGGAATTGTAGGAGAAGCTCTCGCCCGGCGGCAGTTCGGGACACTGGCCGACCACGCCGTCGCCTTCCACGGCGGTCACCTCGCCGTTCGCGTCCGTCACGACCCACTTGCGGGCCTTGATCGTCACGGTCACGTCGGAATCATTGTGGATGGTGATGAAGTAGATGAAGCAGTGCGGCCGGTCGGGCACGCCCTGGCCGGCCTGATAGACCAGTTTGTCCACGGTGACCCTCAGTCCCGGAAGCTCCACGATGTCCTGCGGTGAACTCACGCGCGCCAAGTAAACATGTCTACCGGCAAAGCCAAGGAATGTTGCGTGAAGACATTGCGACACGCCGGCGGCGTTCTCACGCCGACAAGGCGGACAGGACCGCCTTTTCCACCGAATCGACGGTGACCGATTCCATCAACTTGCGGATTTCCAGGTCGGTTCCACGGATCGGCCCGCCGTCGTAGCGGTAGAAGTCGAGGTTGCGCCCGGCGACGGCGGGATTGCGGACAATGATCGTGTCTGGGCGCGGTGGAATGTTCGTCGGGTTCAACGTGGGCGCTTCGATCACGATCTGCTTCCGCACCTTCACGGCGGCGGCGAGGTGCATCAGGGCCGTGTCCACGCTGAGGAAGGCCGAACACTTCGCGATCAACGCGCCGGCCTGGCGGAGGTTCGGCGTTTCGGGGAAGAGGATGTTCCCGGAACCTATGGCCTCGCGGATGGACCGGTGCGCCTGCTGTTCCTCCGGTCCGCCGAAAAGGAGGAGCTTCAGGTTGGGACGCCGGGCCACAAGCAAGCGGAAGAGGGCGATGTAGCTCTCCAAAGGCCAGCGTTTGAGCGCGAGGTTCTTGGTCCCGCCCGAACCGACGTGGACGCCGAGAATCTGCGAGCCTTTCAGCCGATGTTCTGAAAGGTAGTTCCCGGCCCAGACCTTCTCAGGTTCGCTCAGATGAATCTCGTAGCCATGCGCCTTGAACTGCGGTTTGAGTCCCATCAACGGGAGCAGGCGGTTGTTGTTCTCGATGCTGTGGACCGAATAGTCCTGCGGGATCTGGTGCTGGACGAGAAGCCGGTCGGCCACGCCGTGGTTCTCATAGGCGTGGCTGTAACGCTGGGTCGCGTCGATCAGCCGCGCGACGAGGCGGTAGTGGATTCGGCCCTGGGTATGGACGTTGATCGAGGCGTCGTAGCCGTTCTTCCGCAGACCGATGACGAAGCGCAGGGCCTTGAAGGAACCTTCCTTAACCAGGTTCTTCTGGATGACCCGGTCCACGTTCGGGTTGCCCTCCAGCAGATCCGCCGACGCCTTCCAGAGCACGAAACAGTCGATCTGCGCGTCGGGCAGGTTGGCCCGCAATTCATGCAGGAACGGCGTGGCGATGAGCGTGTCGCCGACTCCGGAGAGCGAGATGACGAGGATCTTCAAGCGCGCGCAGCGTGGCGAATGCGGAGCAGGGGAGGCAAGGCTGGTCCCAAAGTCCCCTTTAACAGCCCGTCAAAGAACACCCGGTCAGGGGACCTGGCCTACAAGACCAAGGTGATTCCCGAGCTTTTTTGTAGGCCGCGTGCCCTCACGCGGCTGGGCGGGGGCTTGTTTGACGGGCTGCTAAACATTAAACTCGTTCCAGCCTAACTGCTTACATCGTCTGTTATTCAGGTGGCCGCGTGGCTCGCAAGGCTGCCCGCTGTTCACTCCATCGCATGGGTAGGTGAAGTTGGTGGTTGTTACTACGCTCACGATTTAGCCGACGAGTTGTCTGTGGAGATGATTCACCACTTTACAGTGCTCCACTTGTGGGCTGAAAAGAATGATTTCCGCATCCGCTCCCACTCTCACGGTGTGGGCGGGAGGCCAGTAAAACAAATCTCCGGCGGTTACGGTCTCTTCTGTTCGATCCGAATAGGTGACCGTCACCTCTCCTTCAATCAAGTAACCCCAATGAGGCGACTGGCAGAGGTCGCCCTCGAGACCTTTCAGGAGCGGGGCGATATCTGTTCCCGCTTTTAGCGAGAAATACTCCCCGGCAATTTTCCCGTAACCGGAGGCGTCGCCAAATTCTAATTCCTGCCGGGCAATAGCGCCTGGAACATTGATCTTTTCGGGAATAGCTTCTTTTGCGATTTTCATAACGTTTTGTTTCTATCGATTGAATTTATGGATAATCGGATGGAGTCATGCCGCACCTAGGCCCAAGCTCAGCGACCCGGCGCACGGGACGCAATGATTGCAACCGCGACGCCCCCGCCGGGTTCGCAGCAGCGCATGGTTAGCAGTAGAACAGGGAGGGGACCCTTTGCCGGCGCAGGAATAACAGGAGGATTCGTTTCGTTGGTCTTCAACGATTTAGGGTTCCTGTTACTCGGGAGCCGGCGTGTTCATTTTGGCTCTGCTTTTGGTGCCTCTGGAACCGAACCAAAATCAAAGAAAATTTTCTTTGGAATCCGATCCTCTGATGTAAACCAACCGCCCGTCCGAAAATCCTTGGTTTGCGACTGCTGCCCCGGCCTGACGGGATAACCGGTGACGGTGTAGTGATAGCTGCCGAAATTGTGAAACGTGCCGTCCTTGTCGCCAAAAATCTTCAGAGTCATCGGCGTCTTACCCACGTAATCGTTGTTGGCCTCGATGCGGGCGCCTGGCTCGCTGGACTCGACCTCCACCAAGTAAGCGATGGTGCCATCCTTTCCCTTTTCGGGCTTCGGGCCACCGGTGGCACAGCCTGCAACAATGAACGCGGTGAGAATCGTAAGCGTGAGTGTCTGGTTCATCGTAGTTGTTGATTGCGAATTGCCGAGAGCGCGGTGACGCCATCTGACACGTTGTTCGGATGGACTTAGCGTGCAACCTATCACACAGGACGGCAATCCATTGTTGTTTCCTTCCCTCTCGAATAAAGGGTTTAGGTCATTTGGCCAGCAACTTTGTGCAGCCTATCACTCCTGGCAGCGTTCCGAAGCTGCAGCCCGGCGGACGAACCCGCTTTGTCCGCTGGGTTGCAGCGGGCTGGCAGCGGGCTTTAGCTTCCGTCCATGCGCACAGTGAATGTCCCGCTTGGTGGACGGAGTTATGACATCTTCGTCGGTGGCGGTTTGCTGAAGAAGCTCGGGGCGGAATGCCGCAAGCTCGGCCTGGGTGCGCGCTGCGCCGTCGTCACGGATACCAACGCCGGGCCGCGTTACGCCAAGGCGGCCGTGGCCTCGCTCAAGGCGGCAGGCTTCGAGCCCATCGTCTGCACGGTCAAGCCGGGCGAGACGTCGAAGAGCCTCAAGGTCGTCGGCGCGCTCTACGACCAGTTCGCTGGGCATCGGCTGGAGCGGAAGTCCTTCGTCGTCGCGTTGGGCGGCGGCGTGGTGGGGGATCTGGCGGGCTTCGTGGCGGCGAGCTATCTGCGCGGCATTCCCTTTGTGCAGGTGCCTACGACGTTGTTGGCGCAGGTGGACAGTTCCGTCGGCGGCAAGGTGGGCGTGAACCTGAAGGCGGGTAAGAACCTCGTCGGCGCGTTTCACCAGCCGCGCCTCGTGCTCTGCGATCTCGACACGCTCCGCACGTTGCCCGAGCGCGAGTTCCGTGCCGGCCTGGCCGAGGTCATCAAATACGGCATCATCCATGACGAACCGCTCTTCCGCCGGTTGGAAGCGCAGTTGCCCAAGCTGCTGAAGCTCGACGCCAAAACCCTCGCCGAAGTCGTCGCGCGCTGTTGCGAGATCAAGGCGGACGTCGTCGGGCAGGACGAGACGGAGACGGGCCTGCGGGCGATCTTGAACTTCGGCCACACCATCGGCCACGCCATCGAGAACACAGCCGGCTACGGCAAGTATCTCCACGGCGAAGCCATCTCCATCGGCCAGGTGGCGGCCGCGCATCTGTCGAAGGAGCTGCTCCAGCTTTCCGGCGACGCGGTGGAACGCATCCGCAGGCTCTTCGTCGCGGCCAGATTGCCTGTGACCATCCGGCTGAACGCGGTCCAGACGCGGCGGATGTTCGAGGCCATGAAGCTGGACAAGAAGGTGAGCGCCGGAGAGATCAACTTCGTCCTCGCCGAGCAGATCGGCAAAGTGCGCTGGGGCTGCAAGGTGCCGGAGAGTTTGATCCGGGAAGTGCTGGAGCGGGTGCGGTAGGCGGATTGCAGCTCAGCGGCCTGACCGGAAGCACTGAAAGTGCGGCTTCAAGCCAGTCTGGGAACGGTCTCCGAACCATGACCTAAGGTTCAAGGTGGTAGGGCGAAGGCTCCTGCCGAGCCGCCTCGAAGTGCGCTGCATCCAAGAAGTGTTCACTTGGGAAGCCTGAAGAGTTTCCGCTTTAGCCTGCCGGTTTTCAGAAGACCATAGGGTGGCTCGGCAGGAGCCTTCGCCCTACCGCTCGCTACTTCATTCAATACCGCAGTCTCATTGCCAGAAGATCACACGTTCACGCCGAAGCGCGCCTGACGTTTTGGACCCAGAGCCGTTTTGCGGACGGAACGAGCTTCCTCATCCGGGACGTAGGGCGAGAGGAACGGGGGACGCTCGGAACGTCCGGCGCGTTGCCAATCGCGCCAGAGGGTTCGGCCGACGAGCTCGCGGTCGAGCCCGCGTTCTTCGGTGAGGAACTTGAAAAGGAACTCGGCCAGTTGTGGCAGGGCGATGCCGTGTTGCCGGCCGATGGTGCGGTGGAGGTAGTCGGAGAGATCCCAGAGAGCCCAGAACGGCGACGTAGGCCGGGCGTCCCCGCCCGGCAAGGGCGAGTCTTCGTTTGGATGTTCGGTGTTCGATGTTGGGGGTTCGATGTTCGCCGTGCTCTGTCCGGGCGAGGACGCCCGGCCTACGTCGGTCCACAGCAGCGGCGTGGTTTCCACGAAGTTTCCGCTGTTGCCGATGAGGTCCCAGAACTTCGCGAAGCGCCGCAGCGCTTGCATCGTGGGGAAGTCCAGGTCGCGGTTGCAGAGGATCTCGTAGGGCGGCACGGCGCCGTAGCGCATCGCGAAGGCTGCGTCGTGCCGGATGATGGGTGTGCCGCGCAGCCGCTTGAGGATGCCCACCTGGATCTCCTGGGGCCGCAGCGCGATCAGGCGGTCGAACCCGGCGGCGAAGCTCTCCAGCGTTTCGCCCGGTAAACCCGCGATCAGGTCGGCGTGGATGTGGACGCCGGTGTGGCCGCGCAGGTAGGCGAAGTTGTCGGCCATTTTCACGAAGTCGTTCCGGCGGCTGATGTTCTTCGCGACCTCGGGATGGAAGGTTTGGATGCCGACCTCGAACTGGAGCGCGCCGGGCGGGAACTTGGCGATGATCTCGCGGAGCTGTTCGGGCAACCGGTCGGGGATCATCTCGAAGTGGACGAAGAGCCCCGGCGTCATGCGTTCGAGGAAGAACTCCAGGATGCGGCGGCTGACGGCGAGGTTCAGGTTGAACGTGCGGTCGACGAACTTGAACTGGCGGAGGCCGCGATCGAGCAGGCGCTGCATGGCTTCCAGAAACGGTTCCAACGCGGCGGCGCGCACCGGGATGTCGAGCGACGACAGGCAGAACTCACAAGTGAAGGGACAACCGCGCGAAGCCTCCACATAGACGACGCGGTGCTTCAGATCGTCGTCGGTGTAGAGATCGTAGGGCAGGACGAGCTGGTCGAAGGTCGGGAGCTCGGCGGGGATGATTCGGGGAAGGCGCGCTGCCGGATTCCTGATGCCGGATTCCGGATCGGAGGGCGCCAGCAACGTGCGGCACACTTCGGCGAACTTCAGATCGGCCTCGCCGGTGATCACATGGTCGGCCAAGCGGACGATCTCCTGCTGGTCCACTTCGTAGCTCACCTCGGGACCGCCGAGGATGACGATGAGGTCGGGCCGGATGCGCTTGAGCGCGGCGACTACCTCGGTGGTTTCGACGACGTTCCAGATGTAGACGCCGAGTCCGAGGATGCGGGGATTCTGCGCGAGCAGGACTTCTGCGATGTCGAGCGGGCGTTGGTTGATGTCGAACTCCAGCAACACGGCGCGCGGGCGCAGCTCGCCCAAGTTGGCCAGCAGGCAGCGCAGGCCGAAGGCGGCATGGATGAACTTCGCGTTGAGCGTGCTGAGGACGATGTCCGGCATGAAGCGCCATCAGCGTAGGGCAGCGTCCTGTCTCCGCCAAAGCTTGTTTGATCACTGTCTCGACGACAAGAATTCGCTGCACTGGTGGATAGTCCTGGTCGCCGGAGTCGTCCTCGGCCTCGGCGTGAAGAGCTGGGTCACGGGGAAGGGCCGGGAGTGAACTGGAAAAATGCGCTCCAAGGTAGGCCCGGCTTCCAGCCTGGCCCGTCCTGACGACCGTTCCCGCATCGACCGATGGCTAGGTTAGCCCCCGGTTTGGTTATCAGCTCGTGAGTTTCCTGGGCAGGCTGGAAGCACTGCCCTACCTCTCCGAAGAGGCCGTGGCGCGCGCGGTCTCGCTTCGAGGAGTTGTCGCCCGGCGACGGGGCCAACCAAGTTGCGCAGCGGCTTTCGTCCGCTAGCTTCGCGAACGTCCTATGGCCAAAGAACCCGTTCTGACTCTCAAGGAAGGCGACAAAGCCCCCGCCTTCACCGCGCCCACCAACGGTGGTGGGAAGATTTCCCTCGCCGACTTCAAGGGGCAGCACATCGTCCTCTTCTTCTATCCCAAGGACGACACGCCGGGCTGCACCAAGGAAGCGTGTTCGTTCCGCGACCACTTCGCCGCGTTGAAGAAGAAGGGCGCCGTCGTCCTCGGCGTGTCCGTCGATCCGGTGAAGGCGCACGACAAGTTCGTGGAGAAGTTCAAGCTGCCGTTCACCCTCGTGTCCGACGAGGACAAGAAGATCGTCGAAGCCTACGGCGTGTGGGGCGAGAAGTTCTTCATGGGCCGCCACTACCTCGGCACCTATCGCGTGACCTTCCTCATCGGCCCCGACGGGAAGATCAAAAAGATCTGGCCGAAGGTGAAACCCGAGGAACACGTCGCCGAGGTGCTGGCGGCGCTGTGACAGGAGCGGGGCCGAAACCGGATGCCTGATGCCTGATGTCTGATCAAAAAGGCCGGGCACGGGAACCTGGCATCGGGAATCCGGTGTCTGGCATCCGGTATCCGACACCACGCTTCATTTGACGCGCCGCGAGCCGGCCCCTATCTATCCCGGCGTTAAACGCAGTTCACCTAATCAACCTGATCCTTTATGCCACTGACCGTCGGAACCAAAGCCCCTGATTTCACCCTCAAGTCCAAGACCGCCTCCGGCCTCGTGGACGTCAAGCTGAGCGAGAACTTCGGCAAGAAGAACACCGTCATCCTCTTCTTCCCGCTCGCCTTCACCGGCGTCTGCACCGCCGAGATGTGCGACATCTCCAACGGCCTGAGCGCCTACTCTGCCCTCAACGCCGACGTCATCGGCATCAGCGTGGACAGCCCGTTTGCGCAGGAAGCCTGGGCCACGAAGGAGAAGATCACCGTCAAGCTCGTCGGCGACCTGAACAAGACCGTGACCGACGCCTACCAGGTCCGTTTCCCGATGCTCGCCGGAGTGGGCGACAGCTCGGCCCGCGCGGCGTTCGTCGTCGACAAGGCCGGTGTCATCCAATACGCCGAGCAGACCGCGACGCCGAAGGATCTCCCGAATTTCGCCGCCGTGAAGGAAGTGCTCGCGAAGCTCCAGTAAGCCGCGAAGAGGACCCGATTTTCAGTAGACGGGCGGACGCAAGTCCGCCCGTTTTGCTTTTCGTAAGCGGAGCGTCGGGTGGCAACCCTTCTCGCCCGGCCAGTCCGTTTTGGGTCTTCGATGTTCCGGAACACCCAACTTCGAACAACCAACACTGAACATCGAAGGGGGAACAGGCCGAATGGATCACCAGAACTGCCACGCGCCCTTCCACACGACCCAGATGGCGAGGAGGAAGTTGGTGATGGCGTGGGCGGCGATGGCGTCGCTGATGCGGCCCTTCCAGAGGACGATACCATGGTAGGCGAAGGCGCAGAGGATGCCGGCAAGCCATTGATGATGGGTGAAGCCGAAGATGAGGGCGGTGATGACGAACGCGGGCCAGTGGAACTTGCGGTGGTCCACCTTCTCGAAGTCGGGATTTACCACGTAGCGGTAGATGGCCGAACGGTAGAACACTTCCTCCAGCGGCGGCACGACGATGGCCGAGCCGAGTGTCCGCACGACGACGAAGAGCCAGGCGAGGGCGGTTCCGTCGCCGAACTGGGTGAATGGATTCCAGGCGGGCGAGGGCTTGGGTTCACTGCCAAGGCCGATCTTGTGGAAGAGCGCGTCCTGCATCGGGTAGTAGGGATTGAGCCCAACCCACATCACGCAGACGCCGACACCGACGACGATGGCTTCCCAGGAGAACTTCCACTTCATCTCCGTCACCAGCCCGCGCATCTCCCAGACGAGCCAGGCTCCGACCAGCGTCTTCGCCAGATAGATCCAATACCTGCCCGCCTCGCCGAAGGAACTTTGGAGGGCGGTGAGAACAACGAAGATGACGAAAGGCACCGTGCGGATCAGCAGCGGTGACTGGCGGATGAATGAGGGAAGCAGGCTCATGGCGTTGACGCCGCAGAAGGTGGCGAAACCGCTCTTCAGGTCAACACCGCCGACGTGACGAATCGAAGGCCGCAGCCGGATCGTTCAACTGGAAGGGTGCCGCCCGCTATTTGATCTGCAACGACTGTCTCTTGCCCTGCCACTCGACGACGACGGTGGTGCGCTGGATCTCGGCGACGCGGGCTCCGGAGACATTGTCGCCCACTTCAACGTGGCGGCCGTTGATCAACGCGCTCGGATTCTTCATCCGGAAAACGATGGCCTGGAGTTTCAGCTCGGGCATCGACTCGGGTTGGGGTGGCGTCGGGGTGGAAGCCGGAAGCGCTGATGGAGTCTGAGAAGCAACTGGCGTTGCCGTGGGAAGAACCGCTGGTGCCTGAGCCTTGGGCGCAGGCGTCGTCTGGGGCGCGGTTGCCGGCGGAGTGGAGGCCATGACGGCGGCAGGGGTCGCTTGGACTTTCGCGTCTGGCGTTGGAGCGGGTTTGGCGGCAGATGAGGCTTCGATGGCCGGTTGGCCGGTGGAAGCTTCGCGCCATTTCAGGAAAAACCATGCGGCGACCGCCGTGAGGGCGACCATTCCGACGATCATGGCGACGGGCGTCCCTTGGCGTGGCTTCGCGGCCAATGCGCTCGCTGCCACGGCGACCATGGGAGGTTCGGCGGCCGAGACGGCGGAGGCTGCGGGTTTGGGATTGGTGCTGGCGCGTTTCAGCGCGTCGTTGATGAGGCTCATGCGTGGATCTCTCCTTCGAGTTCGCGGATGGCGCGGCCGACCATGCGGAAGTCGATCTTGCCCGCCTGTTCGACGAAGCCCGCGAGCAGGCATTTGTCGCCGAGGGCGTTCACGAGGCGCGGAATGCCGCCGCTGTATTGATGGATGCGCCAGACGGCCGGTGCGCTGAACTGGGGCTGGCCCTTGGCTCCGGCGATGGCGAGACGGTGGGAAAGGTAGCTGGCGACTTCGGTCATCGTCAGCGCGCGCAGATGGAAACGGACGGTGATGCGCTGGCGGAGCTGGCGGAGCGAATAGTCGTCGAGGCGTTCACGGAGTTCCGGCTGACCCATGAGGACGATCTGGACAAGCTTGCGTTCGTCCGTTTCGAGATTGGAAAGCAGGCGAACCTCTTCGAGCAGTTCGTTCGTCAGGTCCTGCGCCTCGTCGATGATGAGGACGGATTCGCGGCCGTGCTCGACCTGGTTGAGGAGGAATTCGTTGAGCTTGGCCAGAGTCTCCAACCGGTCCAAACCCTTCACGTCGATGCCGAACTCCATGGCGATGGCCTTCATCAAGCCGTTGGAATCGAGCATCGGATTGAGGATGAGCGCGGTGGAGTAGTTCGGCCCCAGTTCGTTCAGGAGCGCTCGGCAGAGGGTGGTCTTGCCTGCACCGACTTCGCCTGTGAGCTGAACGAAGCCCTTGCGCTCACGGATGCCGTAGAGCAGGTGGTTGAACGCCTCGCGGTGCTTGTCGCTGTAGAACAGGAACCGCGGGTTCGGCGTAATCGTAAAGGGCGGCTCTTTGAGCCCGTAAAATTCTAGATACACGGCAGGTCAATGCCCGGGGACCGCAGCCCGTCCAGTTGCCGTGGTCCGTCTTCGCCGACCCGTTTCGTCCCTGAAACGGGCTTCGCCTGCGTCCCCTCGGGGAGGACAAGGGCGGCGAGGTTGTTCAACCCCGCATTGTCATCTTCGGGATCGGCCGGGCCTGATTTGCGCTTGAGGACTTCGTCGGAAACGGAGCGGCAGGTCCGTCCATCGCAGCGCTTCCGGCAGGGGCCTTCGTCGCCCATGGTCAGTTGGTGCGGAAGAGGTCGTCGGAGCCGGCGACCTTGCAGTCCTCGAAGACCTGGTTGGGTCCGGCGGACCGGACCATCACGCCGTCGACCGAGAAATAGAACTGGATGGGCGTGCCCCACGGATCGACGAACTCGCCCTTGGAATTCAGGTCACCCTTACGGCCCACGACGATGAGGATGCGTTTGTCGCCCTGCCCGTTGAGGGAGCGCGCCACCTCGAGATTCGAGCCTCTGGGGAACGATCCGATGAACTCCTTGTATTGCTGGAGCCCGATGATCAAACCGTCGGCCTGCTCGCGGAAAGCCGTCATCTTTGGATCAACCGTCGGTGCGCGCTTCGACATGGAAAACGCCACTCCGGTGGCTGCCAAGGCGACGAAGACCAAAAGCGAAAGCCAGTTTCTCATGCCTGACAGAGAGCAGGCATCCGGCCAGAATTCCGGCTTCAGGCTAAAACAAGGAGTTGGGAGGGAGGAAGCAGGCCGACACCACTCAAGCCAAGCTTCAAACGCCGGCCAACTCGACCGTGCGGGGCTTGAAGGCGATGGGCTGCGCGGCGGCCGGTTCCTGATCGTCGAAGCTGTGTTCCCAAGCGGGATCGAGGCCGAGATCCTTGAGCATCTGGAGATCCTTTTCCACCGACTGGTTCAAGGTCGTCAGGTAGTTGCCGACCATCAACGCGCTGGCTCCGGCGGTGAAGATCATGCTCTGCAGGTCGCGCAGGTTCATCGTGCGGCCGCCCGCGATCATGATCTCCCTCCTCGGCAGGAGCAGGCGGAAGCAGGCGATCGTCTTAAGGATTTCCATGGGCTGGAGCGGGGCCACGTTTTCGAAAGGGGTGCCCTTGATCGGGTTGAGGATGTTGATCGGGCAGACGTTCGCGCCGATCTCGCGCAAAGACAGCGCCAGGTCGCAGCGGTCTTCGCGGGTCTCGCCCATGCCGATGATGCCGCCGGAGCAGATCTTGATGCCGGCTTTCTTCAAGTAGCCGATGGTTTCCAACCGATCGTCGAAGGTGTGGGTGCTGCAAGTGTTGGGGAAAAAGCGGCGGGAGCTCTCCAGGTTGTGGCCGTAGCATTCGAGGCCGGCTTCCTTGAGGCGGTCGGCCACGTTCTGGCTCTTGATGATGCCAAGCGAGGCATCAGGCCGGGTCTTGCCGCTGGCTTTCAGATCGCGGATGCGGTCGCAGACTTCGTCGAGCAGCGGACCTTCCTTGATACCCTTCCAGGCGGCGACGAGGCCGACAGCGGTCACGCCGTTCACATGCGCTTCCTCAGCAGCCTCGAGCACCGGCTCGGGATCGATGAAGCCATATTTGGGAGAGCCGGTCTGGTGAAAGCTGGACTGCGCGCAGAACGAGCAGTTCTCGGAACAGTTGCCAGCTTTGGCGTTCACGATGGAGCAGAGATGGATCTTGTTCCCTTTGAAATGCTCGCGGACGCGGTTGGCCCAGGCGATCAGGTCCATGATGTCTGAGGTGGATTCCAGCCCGAACAGGAACAGGGCGTCAGGCTTTTCGAGCCGCCCGCCGTTGAGCACGCGCTGTCCCAGCTCGGCTATCATCTGATGATTTCCCACGTCAACCGCTGTCGTCGTCATGGTTGACAGCCTAGGCGTCGCAGGGCGGGGGAAGCAACGGGGGAAATGACGAAGCACGAAGGCCAAATTCCGAAAGAGCAGCCGGTGCTGCTCCCTTTGAGTTCGGCCTTTGGCCTTCGAGCTTCGTCATTCTCCTTTTGTCATTCTGGTTTGCGCGCGGAGCACGGCTGCGTAGCGTCCGCGCGTGCAAGACCTAGAACGCCTTCGCTACGAGGCCCTGACGCGGGAGCAATGCCTCCTTCGGGCCAAGGCTGTCGGCATCCGGCTGGCGGTCTTGACCGTCGCCGTCTATGCGACGTGGCGGCTGGGGCTGATGACGCTCGCGGGTGGTGGAGCCGGGATCATCATGCCGTTCATTTTCCAGGCATTGGCAACGCTTCTCCTCTTCGGGCTCCACCGGGCGCGCTTCTACGAAAAACTGACGGCCCGGACCGAAGCGCGCATCAACCAGCTGCTCTCGGCCGAAGTGATGGAGGAAAGCAGCCTGAGCGAGCGTTGGCTGCGGGTGGCGAGGCTCCCGTCTCGCGCCGAGTTCGACGGGAAGCGCGGCCAGTGGCTGGCCGTGTGGTTGGCGGGAACGTTCGCGGCCGTCTGGCTCATCTGCTCGTTCGTCGGCTGCATGGAGGCGTTGCGCGCCTTCAGGAATGAGACCGGAACACTGGTCGTCTGGGCGCTTTCGTTCCTGGTCTGGACGACCTTCAACCTTGGCTTCTTCTGGTATCACCTCTCCCGTCCCGCACCGCAGCCGTCTGAAAAGCCCGAAGCTCCCGCCGCATGAATCCGGTCCTGATCATCGTTCCGACCTACAACGAGCGCGACAATCTCCCGCAGCTCATCAAACGCATCAACGCGCAGCCGGCGGAGGCGGACGTCCTCGTCGTCGACGACAATTCGCCCGACGGCACCGGCCGGCTCGCCGACGAGATCGCGGCGGTGAACCCGACGGTGAACGTGCTTCACCGTCAGGAGAAGAACGGCCTCGGCCGCGCCTACATCGCCGGCTTCCAGTGGGCTCTGGAACGCCACTACGAATTCGTCTTCGAGATGGACGGCGACTTCTCCCATAACCCGGCCGATGTGCCGGCGTTTCTGGAAGTGGCGAAGAACGCGGACCTGGTCATCGGTTCGCGTTACTGGAACGGCATCCGCGTCATCAACTGGCCGCTCAACCGGCTCGTCCTCAGCCTTGGTGCCGCGCAATACGTGAAGATCATCACCGGGATGCCGTTCACCGATCCCACCGGCGGCTACAAGTGCTTCCGCCGGGCCGCGCTCCAGGCCGTGGACCTCGATGGCGTCCGCTCCAACGGCTACAGTTTCCAGATCGAGATGACGCACAAGATCTGGCGGCAGGGCATGCGCGTCGCCGAAGTGCCGATCATCTTCACCGACCGGTTCCAGGGGAGCTCCAAGATGTCCCGCAAGATCGTCTGGGAAGCGCTGGGCATGGTCTGGCGGCTGTGGTTCCAGAACGGGCTGCGCCGGAATCCGCGCAAGAAAGCCTGACCCCAAAGAAAGCGTGACCGGTCAACGTCACTTCATCGGCGCTCCCGGAGTCGTTCCCGAACGAGGCACGTTCGCCTTCACCTTTCCCAAGGGCGGCAAGGAAGTCGCGGCCTTCATCACACGGATCGACGGCCAGTTCTTTGCCTACGTCAACGAGTGTCCGCACGCGGGGCTGTCGCTCGACGAGGGCACGGGGATGTTCCTCAACGGTTCGCGCGGGCACTTCCTCTGCATCCACCACGGCGCTCTCTTCGAGCCGCAGACCGGTCTCTGCGTCCGAGGTCCATGCGATGGGGACTCGTTGCGGGCCATAAAAATTGTCCAAGATCGCGAGGGTCTCTGGGTGGAAATCTGATCTTGGACAGGAGGAAACGGAGGCCCCGATGAGATATTCCTCAGGGCCGGGCTTTGCGGAACCGATGACTGCTGTGAAACGGTTTCCCTCGATGCCTCCAGAAGCGGCGTCGGCTGAGAGCAATGGACGGCACTCAGCGCAGGGATTTTTCGCAGGATGCCGAATGAGTGCCCGAGGCCTTAAGCAGAACAGCATTGAATCCACGCCGTCCGCGTCGTCTTCCGATGCGGAGATGAAGGCGGCCCTGATCGCCGGAGAGCTTCCACCGCGGCGGGCAGAGAAGGTTTCGACCGCTCCGGTCTTGGGTCCAATTGAGGGCGCTCCGATTTCAGGAAAGTGGCTGTCCGTCGTCTCCGGCGCGAACCCCGTCCACATGACGGATGAATCCGGAGAGTCGCCGACGCGGCCGGCGACAAAGGCTGTCCGTGACAAGGAGCTTGAGCTCCTGAGCCCTGAATTGATGCGGTTGTTTAAGGAACCATGAAGATACTGATGGCGGACGACAATGCTCTGGAGCGCCGGGTGCTCCAGATGACGCTGGAGCGTTTTGGCTACGCCACGCTCGTCTGCAAGGACGGCGAGGAAGCCTGGAAGGCCCTTGAGTCGGCCGATTCTCCGGTCATCGCCATCCTCGACTGGATGATGCCCGGGCTCGATGGCCTGGAGGTCTGCCGGAAAGTCCGCCAATCGCCGAATTCCAGTCTCATCCACATGGTGCTGCTCACCAGCCGCGACGGCACGCAGAACCTCGTCGACGGCCTTGATGCCGGCGCCGACGACTACATCAAGAAGCCCTTCAACAGCGATGAGCTGAAGGCCCGCCTCCAAGTCGGAACGCGCGTCCTCAGTCTCCAGGAGAATCTCCGCAATCGGGTCACCGAACTGGAAGATGCGTTGAAGAAGGTCAAGACCCTGCAGCGCCTGCTCCCCATCTGCAGCTACTGCAAGAAGGTCCGCAAGGACGGCAACTACTGGCAGCAGGTCGACCAATACGTCATCGAGAACTCGAACACGCGCTTCAGCCACGGGTTCTGTCCCGAGTGCTACGAGAAGCACGTCAAAGTGCAGCTCGCGGAGCTTATGAAGGACCAATGACGCTGTGGTTCCGCTTCGGTGCGATTAGTCCTCCGCAGTGACCGTCGTCAGCTTCAGCGCTTCGTTCACGCTCCCGCGCCGGTAGCCGGCGAGATCCAGCGTGACGTGCAGGTATCCCAGCTTCTTCAGGGACTCGGCCACGGTCACATAGGCCCCCGACTCCATCAGCTTCGGCAACTCGGCCGCACCCAATTCGATCCGTGCCAGATGGGCGATTCCTTCCTGCTTCGCGCCCTCGGCGGAAAGCTGGTGGCCAAGCTGGAACGCGGCCGTCTTCAGTTCGTGATGGCGCACACGCACGTCGTAGAAACCCAGATTCTTCAGCGTGAACTCCGCTTCCTCGATCATCCGCAGCTTCTCCGGCGTGACGCGTTCACCGTAGGGAATGCGCGAACTCAGGCAGGCCATCTGCGGCTTGTCCGCTGTGGGCAAACCTAGCTCGGCCGATAGCGCGCGGATCTCCTGCTTCGTCAGGCCCGCTTCCTTCAACGGCGCCCGCACTTGGAACTCCGCCGCCGCCTTCGCACCCGGACGATGGTCTCCCACGTCGCTGGCGTTTTCACCGTAGGCGATGACCGAGAACCTTTCCGCGCGTGCCAACGGCGCGAGTTCGGTGAAGAGCTCGTGCTTGCAGAAGTAGCAACGGTTGTTGGGATTCGCGAGGTAGCTCGGGTTGTCGAATTCCGCTGTCTTCACCACGCGCACCGGGATCTGGAACTTCTCCGCGAGCTCAAGCGCCTCGGCCAATTCACGCCTCGGCAGGCTGGGAGAATCCGCGATGACCGCGAGCGCCCGGTCGCCGAGGACGTCGTGGGCCACCCGTGCCAGGAACACCGAATCCACGCCGCCGGAGTAGGCCACGATGCAGGAGCCGTAGCCCGCGAGGAGTTCCTTCAGACGGTTGAGTTTGCTTGCCGACACGGGATCACGCTGCCATTCGCATGGGGCCATGTCGAGGGACCGCCCCAAGAACGCCATGTCGTCGCCGCTCCCGCCGTTCGTCCGGGAAACGCCGGAAGGAATCGTGCCCTGTCTTCGATCGCTTCGCTCGTTGATCGGTTTGGGAAACCTGTTACATCGGACGCATGAAACTTCGTCCTGTCCTCCATCTCATCGCCGCCGTCCTCGTTTCCTTGTCAGTTGCGGGTTCCGTCCACGCTGCCGAAGCCAAGGCTGATGCCAAGGCCGAAGCCAAGCCGGCCGTGAAGAACATCAGGGTTGCGGACGCCGCCAAGCTTCTCGCGGAAAGGAAGGAGGTCGTGGTCCTCGACGTGCGGACGCCGGAAGAGTTCAAGGAGGGTCATCTCAAGGGAGCCGTGAACCTCAACATCCAGAGCAAGACCTTCAAAGAGGACGTGGCCAAGCTCGACAAGTCGAAGACCTACCTGGTGAACTGCGCCGCCGGCGGCCGCAGCACCCGTGCCTGCACCGCGATGGACGGACTCGGATTCACCAACGCCTTCAACCTCCAGGGCGGGTTCAACGCCTGGTCCGCCGCCGGCCAGCCGGTGGTGAAGCCGTGACCAGGTTGGTAGGCGTCATGCGCACGCTCCTCTCAATCATCACGCTCTCGGTCCTGGCATTCGGATGTCAGCCGCAGAGTCGTGCGCCTCTGGTCGTCGAGGACAGCACACCCATTGTCGGAGTGGGCCGCACCACAACGGAAGCGTTGGGCATTGAGACTTTGGGCGGCGTGTTCACACCGCTCATCAAGGTGGGCACGACAGTTCCTTGCTCGCTTTCTGAAGTGTTTAGCACCGCTGCCGATGGGCAATCCCAGATTATGGTCACGCTTTTTCGAGGCACAAATCAGATGGCCGTGAGCAATCACGCACTTGGTCGGTTTCAGATTGTCGGCATCCCGTCTGCGCCGCGTGGCACGCCTCAGGTTGAGGTTACGTTCAGGATTACGGAGCGGCAGATTTCACTGTCGGCACGCGACCTGACACAGAAGACGGACTTGCAGATTCAGAGGATGACAGGAGACACCAAACCATAACGCTCCTGAACACTAGGATCACGAGGCTGCTATTCGGGAACTAGTCTTAGTTCAGGGTTTGCGCTTGGTTTCGGAGGTTTTTGAGGCGGCGGGGGTGGTCTGGAAAGTAGTCTTGATCTCAGGGAATTGGAGCCGAACTTGGACCGACCGCAGTCTACTGCTTCGAGAACTCCCGCTGAACCTCGGCCGGATGATCGGTGTTGATCCAGTCCAGTCCCGCATCGTGGAAGGTTCGCCAGGCTTCGGGTGCATCGGGCGAGGCCCAGAAGCGGAGGCGGCGGTTCTGCTGATGGGCCAGCTTGATGAAGTCGGCCAGCTTGGCGGCTTCGTCGGAGGGCAGGGGGCCTTGGCCGCGCCACTTGAACTCCTTCTGCCAGCTCTCGCTGACGAGCGGGATGATGGTGGCGGGAAGGCCGTTGGTCAGGTCAGGCAGGCGGCCATCCAGCGAGGCGAGGGAGAAGGGCGTTTGTCGGAGCACGGTCGCGGCGTCGCGATTGCCGGAAAGGATGACGTTGACCGCGCCCGGATTGAGCTGGTTTGTGCTGAATTTGGAAAGCATTTCGCCATAGGGCATGAGGGATCTGAGGACGGCTTCGGTTGTGGGAACGGCGGCGGATTTCACGTCGATGAGCAGCATGAAGTGCGAGGCCCCCTTCTGGATGAATCCGCCGTTGGTCTTCCATCGTTCATGGAGCGGCGTAAGATACAACTTTTCCAGGGTCCGTCCTGCCAGCGCCTTGTCCCGATCATGGGCGACGCGCAGTTCGCCATCGATAAACCACACGTCGGCTTCGACGCCGCAGAAGCCGTTCTCCAGCGCTTCCGCGAGGGGGCGCTTGCGCTCGTAGTCGTTGTGGGAATGGGCGAAGGAAAGAACGGTCTGTGCCGAGCTGGCCAACGCGCAGGTGAGAAACCCGGCGAGGAGGACAATTTGACGGCGGAACATATTCCGAGCTTCGCGGCCGTCGCTCCCCTGCGCCAGACTGAACCCATGACAGACGACGCACTTGAAGACCGGTTCCGGCGGATCGAATCCCACGCCGCGTCGCTGGAGCACATGGTGGATCAGCTCAACCAGGTGATCGTCGAGCAGGACAAGGCGCTGCGGCGGTTGATCGCGAAGAACGAAAGTCTTTCTCAGACGGTGGAGACGATCGAACTGGAGCGCATCAAGGGAAACAACGCCAAGCCTCCACACTACTCGGCGTGAACGCGGTCAGGTGATCTTGCTCCGGATCTTCCCGTGGGCGCTGGAGAATGCGAGCGAATGCAGATCGGCCTTCGCGATCCATTCCCCCGCCTGCTGGGAGGAAACGACGTCTTCGAGCGTCGCATGGAACACATCGAGAGTGATGCGGTAGCGTGTGATCGAATGCCTGATGGTGATCAACGGTTTGTCGGCGGATTCAAAAGTGAATCCGATCATCGGGGAGGTGATCGGTTCGTCGGGGCCGACTTCGGCATTGGGGAATTCCCAGAGGCCCGCGTTGGCCACACCCTGCGGACGTTGCCGGACGAGAATCCTGTCATGGTCCCGTGCGACAAACGCGACGAACCGGCGTTTTGTCGCGGGGACACGTTTGCCGAGGTTGGGAATCCTGTCAGTCAGACCGTGGGCTGCGGCGACGCAATGCTGTCGTATAGGGCACAGAAGGCAGGCCGGATTCGTCGGCAAGCAGACCGTCGCGCCGAGTTCCATCAGGCTTTGATTGAGGTCCGAGCATGGTCCTGCGCTGAGACGGGCTCCTTGGTGGCGCTCGGGCTGGAGCATGGCCGCGGCGGTAACGAGTTCGGTCGCCAGTTGCCAAAGATGGTCGGTGGTCCGTTTCTCGCGGGCGTTGTCGTGGATGCCATGCAGTCTGGTGAGGACGCGGACGACGTTGCCGTCGAGCAGCGGCTGGGGTTGGCCGAACGCGATGCTGGCGATTGCACCTGCGGTGTAGCGACCAATACCGGGGAGTTCCCGAATGAGTTTCGGATCCGATGGGAAATGGCCCTGGAAGTTTGCGACGATTTCACGGGCGGATTTCTGGAGATTCCGAACGCGCGAGTAGTAACCTAGACCCTCCCAGAGCTTGAGAAGGCGCGCTTCGGGGAGGCTGGCGAGTGCGTCGACGGTCGGAAGTTCGCGCATCCAGCGTTCCCAAAAAGGAATGACGGTTTTAACCTGGGTTTGCTGGAGCATGACTTCAGAAATCCAGATTGCGTAGGGGGCGACAGTTCTGCGCCACGGCAGGTCCCGGGCGTTTTCGCGAAACCACTTCACGAGGGCTCCGGCGTCGGTCGCGGCGGAATCGAGATGTTGAGGGTTGGGTTTGGTGGAACAACGCGGCATCGAGTTGCCGAAGTTAGTCGCGGTCACTAGCGTGCGCCAAGAGTGTCGAAGTCATTGACAAGTTATACCGTTGCCCTGAACGAGAAACAGGCGGCGATCCTGCGGGAGGCGGTCAACACCCGGAACTTCCGTTTCTACGATGTTCCCCACGCCGACTACGGGGCTGAGGGGCAGGACGTTCGGGTGGTGTTTTACAGGAGCGGCAAAGCCGTCGTGCAGGGGAAAGGCACACGGGAGTTTGTAGAGTTTGTTTTGGAGCCGGAGATTCTAGGCGAAGCGTCCCTTGGATATGAAGCGATCAAGGATCCGGAATTCTACACTCCGAGGATCGGCGTGGACGAAAGCGGCAAAGGTGATTTTTTTGGGCCGCTTTGCATCGCGGGCGTCTATGTGAACCAGAAGGTGATCGAGGCATGGAAAAATGTGGGCATCCAAGATTCTAAGCGGATTGGAAGTGATCGACGCATCGCAGAACTGGCCACGATCATCCGAAGCACTCCAGATTGTGTCTACAATGTCGTGGCCGTGGGAAACGAAGCCTACAATCGGATGCACGCGAAACTAGGCAGTGTGAACGTCATATTGGCATGGGGCCATGCGCGCGTGATCGAAAATCTGCTCGCTTGCGAATCCGGGCTTCAGCCTCCGCCGGTAAAGGCGATCAGCGATCAGTTTGCCTCAAGCAAAAGCACGGTCGAGAAGGCTTTGATGGTAAGGGGGCGGCTTTTGGACCTGGTTCAACGACACAAAGCGGAGTCGGAGCTCGCCGTGGCTGCCGCGTCAATTTTGGCGAGGGCTGAATTTGTCAGCCGATTGCAAGCGCTGGGCCGTGAAGCCGGGCTGATTCTCAAAAAAGGCGCATCAAAAGAGGTGGAAATGGTGGGTTCAGCGCTAGTTTCAAAATTTGGCCGCGAAGCGTTAAATCGGTTCGCAAAACTGCATTTCCAGACAACGGGGCGAGTTTTGGCAGGGGCGGCGGGTTGATTAGACAAACAAACTTCCGCCAAGGAACAATACCGTTGACATGCCAAGACCGGAAACCTACATCTCTGTGAGCGTTCGGGTCGTTAAGTCAATTTGATCATCGGTCCCATTCCGGTAGCGGGTTGGACCGAAGGTCTTTTGTCGTTTGAATCGATCCGGCTTAAGACGGTCGATGCGCCCATGTAGCTCAGTTGGCAGAGCACGTCCTTGGTAAGGACGAGGTCACCGGTTCAAACCCGGTCATGGGCTCCATCGAAAAAACATTTTGTTTAACCAAACAGCAACACATCAGGAGATAGCAAATGGCTAAGGAAGCGTTCCAGCGTAAGAAGCCTCATGTCAACGTGGGCACCATCGGTCATGTCGACCACGGCAAATCCACCACCACGGCAGCAATAGTAGCGACCCAAGCTCGTCGTGGGTTGGCAACGCCTATTTCATACGCGGACATCACGAAAGGTGGAACCGTTCGTGATGATACCAAGACTGTTACGATTGCCGTCTCCCATGTTGAATATGAGAGTGCTAATCGGCACTACGCTCATGTCGACTGCCCCGGCCATGCTGATTATGTTAAAAACATGATCACGGGCGCTGCTCAGATGGATGGGGCGATATTGGTAGTGTCTGCTGCTGATGGCCCTATGCCCCAGACGCGTGAACACATCCTGCTCGCTCGCCAAGTCGGTGTTCCTGCCATGATTGTGTTCCTCAACAAGGTCGACCTTGTTGATGACAAGGATCTTTTGGAGCTGGTTGAGATGGAGATCCGGGATCTTCTAAACAAATATGGTTTTCCGGGTGACAAGACTCCGATCATCCGTGGATCTGCAACGGCTGCCTTGGCTGGTCAGGCGGATGGCGAGCAGGCGATCCAAGACCTTCTTGCTGCCCTCGATACTTTCATTCCCGAGCCACTGCGAGAGACCGAAAAGCCATTCCTTATGTGCGTGGAGGATGTTTTCACCATTGAAGGCCGCGGAACCGTGGTGACTGGACGAGTTGAGCGCGGAATTCTCAAGAAAATGGAAGAAATTGAGATTGTTGGCCTTCGTGATACCCGGAAAACCACTGCGACGGACATTGAGATGTTCCGTAAGCTTCTGGACAGCGCTCAACCTGGTGACAATGTTGGAGTGCTGCTCCGCGGAACCACCAAGGAAGAAGTCGAGCGCGGTATGGTTCTTGCCAAGCCCGGCTCAATCAAGCCGCACACGAAGTTCAAGGCTGAGGTCTACGTGCTCACTAAGGACGAAGGTGGCCGCCACACTCCTTTCTTCACCAACTACCGCCCGCAGTTCTATTTCCGCACATCAGATGTGACCGGCACCGTCACGTTGCCTGCTGGAACGGAAATGATCATGCCAGGCGATAATATCAGCGTAGATATCGAGCTAATTGCGCCCATCGCGATGGAAAAAGGTCTCCGCTTCGCAATCCGCGAAGGCGGCCGCACAATTGGCGCTGGCCGGGTAACGGACATTGTTGCTTAAACAAGTCTTGATTTTAACGAGGAGTTGGGATGTTCTCCCAACTCCTTTTTTGACCCCGCTGTGGATCGATCCATTTGGCGGAGTAGGGCAGTAGCTCAATTGGTAGAGTAGCGGTCTCCAAAACCGTTGGTTGGGGGTTCGATTCCCTCCTGCCCTGCCACCAAATTGTCGCCGGAGGGGTGGCAGAGTGGTCTATCGCGGCGGTCTTGAAAACCGCTGTGGGTTAACAGCCCACCGGGGGTTCGAATCCCTCCCCCTCCGCCAATACGTGCCATGAATAACATTGGAACAATCGTCGCGGTGGTCGCATTTGCTGCGGTCTTCGGCATACTGTGGAAGCAGGGTCAATTGACTCGGTTTGCTCATTTTGTCGGCGACACGCGCGAGGAGTTGCGTAAGTGCACGTGGCCAAGCCGTCAGGAGCTCTCTGGTCATACTGTGGTCGTTTTTGTGACCATTGGCCTTCTCGGTGTTTTTACCGGAATCGCTGATTTTATCCTCGCATTGTTTGTCCGTTTTCTCTCCTCGATCTGAGACTGATTATGAAGCACCAGTGGTTCATTGTTCATACGCTCTCAGGCCAGGAAATGAAGGTTAAGGACAGCATTGAAAAGCGCATTCCGGCAGAGGAGATGGGGGAATATATACGTGAAATCCTCGTGCCGATGGAGAAAGTGGCCGAGGTCCGAAACGGAAAGAAGTCGGTGACCAACCGGAAGCTATATCCCGGCTACGTTTTCATCGACCTCGCTCTTTACGACGAGAGTAAACGTGTTCTCGAGCGTCCGTGGTATTTTATCAAGGAAACTCCAGGGGTGATCGGATTCGCCAGTGGCAATCCTCCTTCAGCTTCATCCAACGAGGAAATCGAGCTGATCAAGGTCCAGATTTCCGATTCCGAGGACAGTGAACGGCCCCGGGTCAACTTCCAAGTGGGCGAAACGGTCAAGGTCAACGACGGTCCATTTTTGAATTTTGAAGGTGTCATCGAAGAGATGGAACCTGAAAAGGGCAAGCTGAAGGTCACGGTGAACATTTTCGGACGAAACACTCCGGTCGAGCTTGAGTATTGGCAGGTTGAGAAAAAGTGATTTAGACTCGCTTTTCTAAGGCAGCAAATTTCAATTTCCTATGGCGAAAAAAATTACTGGTCAGATCAAGCTTCAAATTCCTGGTGGACAGGCAAATCCCGCACCTCCCGTAGGCCCGGCATTGGGCCAGCATGGAGTTAACATCATGGGTTTCTGCAAAGAGTTCAACGCCGCCACAAAGGATGCCGCTGGAATGGTGATTCCGGTTATCATCACGGTGTTCCAAGACAAGTCTTTCACTTTCATCCTGAAGTCACCGCCTGCGTCGGCGCTGCTCAAAAAAGCTGCGGGCATCGCTTCTGGATCCAAAGTTCCCAACAAGGACAAGGTGGGTAAGGTGACCAAGAAGCAAGTCTTGGAAATCGTGAAGCTGAAGATGAAAGACTTGAACGCTCTGAACGAGGAAGCGGCGGCGCGAATGGTAGCCGGAACGGCCCGCAGCATGGGAATCGAAGTCGTCGGTTAATTCAAATCGCGGGAGAGCTAGCGCTCGATACCACCGCACTGCAAAATGCCAAAGAAACAAAGCAAACGTTATCGTAAGGCCCTTGAGATGGTTGACGGTAGTAAGTCCTATCCTCTCAAACAGGCTGTCGAGGTTCTCTTGAAGTTCCCCAAGGCGAAATTCAATGAAACTGTGGAAGTCTCCTGCAAACTGGGCGTGGACCCGAAGCAGTCTGACCAGATGGTTCGCGGCACCGTTCCTTTGCCCCATGGCAGCGGCAAGACGGTTCGCGTCCTTGTCTTCGCCAAACCAGGACCTGGTGCTGATGCCGCCACCAAGGCGGGAGCGGAATTTGTCGGGTTTGACGACATGATCAAGAAAGTCACGGAAGGATGGTCCGATTTCGACGTCGCCATCTCCACAACGGAGGCCATGGTAGAAGTTCGCAAATTGGGCAAGGTTCTCGGACCACGTGGACTAATGCCTAATCCCAAGACTGGAACTGTGACAGACGACACGGCGAAAGCGGTTAGGGAGGTCAAGGCCGGTCGCGTGGAGTTCAAGATCGACAAGGCGGCAAACATTCACGTCGTCGCGGGCAAAGGAACATTTACTGGCGAGCAGATCTGCGAAAATGCCCGTGCTGTGATCGAGGCCATCGTAAAAGCCAAACCGGCCAGCGCACGGGGCACTTTTCTCCAGCATTGCTCGATTTCACTGACCATGAGTCCCCCGGTTTCAATCGACTTGCGCGAATTCTCAGCGGCTTAACCTTCAACGAACACAAACCATGCGCGCTGAAAAAACCAATATCGGGAAGGAATACCTTGCCCTCCTCAATTCGTCGCCTTTCTTCATCGTTGTCGACTATACGGGGTTGAAAGTGGCTCCCATGACCGAGCTCCGCCGCCGCCTGCACAAGGCGTCTGCGGAAGTTCATGTCGTCAAGAACTCGATTTTCCGGGTAGCGGCCAAAGAGGCCGGGGTCGCCGATCTTTCAGGTCAACTCGCCGGCCAGCTTGCGATCGTCACCGGCCAGAAGGACGTCACCTCTGCCGCCAAGGTTCTCAAAACTTTCGGTTCGGAGTTCGACAAGCCAAAGGTCAAGTTTGGCTTCCTTAACAACCAGCGTCTCGAGTCCGCGGACTTTTCCGCCTTGGCTGACCTTCCGTCCCTCGAGGAATTGCGGGCCAAAATACTCGGCATTATCAATGCGCCCGCCCAGAAGCTCGCAGCGATCATCAACACTCCTGGAAGCCAGCTCGCCCGAGTCATCAAAGCCAAGTCCGAGAAGTCCGAGAAGTCCGAGAAGTCCGAGAAGTCCGAGTAGCAATAACCAATTTCGATTTGGATCAATTACGATCCAGAACGGAGACCAACAGAAACAACAAAGTAAATCGTCGGGTTCCGGGCTGGAATCTGAAATGACCGCAGCCGCGGTTCGCGACGAGACTGAAAGAAAACATGGCCGATATCTCTATAATCGTCGATCAGCTCAGCTCCCTCACCGTCATGGAAGCCGCCGATCTCGTTAAGAAGCTCGAAGAAAAGTGGGGCGTCACAGCCGCCGCTCCCGCCGCCGCCGCCGCTCCTGCCGGGGCCGCCGCCGCTCCTGCCGTTGCAGCCAAAGACACCTTCGACGTGATCCTCGTCTCGGCTCCTGCCGACAAGAAGATTTCCGTCATCAAGGCGGTCCGTGAGCTCAAGGCCGGACTCGGACTGGCGGAAGCTAAAGCTCTTGTGGAAGGGGCTCCGAAGCCGATCCTTGAAGGTGCCAACAAAGCCGACACGGACGCTGCGAAGAAGAAGCTCGAAGAGGCAGGCGCCAAGGTCGAGATCAAGTAATCAGATTCTGCAAACCTCGGAGGTGGCAGCCGATCTGCCGCCTCCGAGGCCCGTTCAATTAGAGACAATCAGCTGGAAATCGAAGATCATTCAAGCCCGACTTGACACATCAGGATATTGTAACAGGCGGAGTTACCTGCTCATGCGGGTCTCCTGCCTTGTGTCATTTGTAGGATGATGCGGTCACGACGGGGGCGTCTGACCAACAACTAAAGCCATAGCAATGCCATCCAAAACGTCTGAGCGACTCAATTTCGGGAAGATCAAAGAGGTCATCGCGCCTCCCAACTTGATCGAACTTCAGACCATTTCCTATAGGGATTTTCTTCAGCGGGAAGTGGCTCCCTCGCGGCGGAAGAACGCCGGTTTGCAAGCGGTCTTCACCGAAGTCTTCCCCATTGAGAGCTACGACGGTAAATGCGTTCTAGATTTCGTCAGCTACGAGATTGGTGATCCAAAGATTGACTGGCTGGATTGCCTCCGGGAAGGAATCACCTATGGGGCTCCCCTGCATGTCACGTTCATGCTCAAGGAGGAAACCAAGGGCGGTAAGGAAGAAAAAGTGTTCATGGGCGAACTGCCGCTCATGACTCCTCAGGGAACGTTTGTGATCAACGGGGCGGAACGAGTGATCGTCAGCCAGCTCCATCGTTCCCCGGGCCTGGCTTTCGAGGAGACGATTCATCCGAATGGCAAAAAACTTTTCTCTTTCCGCATCATACCGGACCGCGGTTCCTGGTATGAGGCCCAGTTCGATACAAGCGACCTGCTTTACGTTTATCTCGACCGCAAGAAACGCCGTAGGAAATTCCTTACCACGACCCTATTTCGTGCGTTGATGGCGTTGAATGTCGAAAGCGGTTCCAAAACGGATCTGACAAAGATTGGCTTGGATGGCGAAGTTCTCCAGCTGTTCTACAACGTTGAATCACTCACCGTAAAAGAGGCTGAGAAGCTGGAAGACATCCAGAACAAGGTTTTGGTCGAGGACGCGGTGGATCCTGACAAGGGCATCGTGGTGGCTCGTGCATTCGAACCCCTCTCCAAGGCCGTCGTTAAGCAGATCGGTGACCTCGGTGTCACCAAGATCAGGGTGGTCGATACCAGCACTGATGACGGGATCGTCATCAAGTGCATGAAGAAGGATCCGACCAAGAACGCCGACGAGGCGCTCAAGGACATCTACCGTCGTCTGCGCCCTGGCGATCCTCCGACCGCGGCCAATGCCAAGGCCCTCATCAAACGCCTGTTCTTTGATCCGAAACGTTATGATTTGGGACGTGTCGGTCGCTACAAGATTTGTCAGAAGCTGGGTCTGAAGAGCAACGAATCGCGTATCCTCACCGCCAACGACCTCGTCGAGGCGACCAAGTATCTCCTCATCCTTAAGAAGGGCGGGGGCTCTTTGGACGACATCGATCACCTTGGCAGCCGCCGCATCCGGACCGTGGGCGAGCTGCTCGCTAACCAGTGCCGTGTCGGTTTGGCGCGCACGGAGCGATTGGTGAAAGAGCGCATGACTTTGTTCGATCAGAGCATGGAGCAGATGACCCCCCAGAAGCTGATCAACCCGAAGGCATTGTCGGCCGTCATTCGTGATTTCTTCGGACGCTCGCAGTTGAGCCAGTTCATGGACCAGATCAATCCCTTGGCCGAACTGACCCATAAGCGCCGTCTTTCCGCGCTCGGGCCAGGCGGTCTCTCACGTGACCGTGCCGGCTTCGAGGTGCGTGACGTTCATCCGTCGCACTACGGCCGCATTTGCCCAATTGAAACGCCCGAAGGCCCCAACATTGGTCTGATCGCATCCTTGGCGACTTTTGCCCGTGTCAACGACTTCGGTTTCATCGAGACGCCGTATCGGAAGGTGGAAAACGGCAAGGTGACGGCCCAGTTGGATTATCTGACGGCGGATCGAGAAGAGCAGTTCACCGTCGCGCAGGCCAACGCCGTGATCGACGACAAGGGCCATTTCAAGAGCGACCGCGTCACCTGCCGTCGCAAGGGCGACTTCATCGACGTCGAGCCTGCGGCTGTCGACTACATGGACGTGTCCCCGAAGCAGCTCGTCTCTGTTGCGGCGTCGTTGATTCCGTTCTTGGAGCACGACGATGCGAACCGTGCGTTGATGGGATCGAACATGCAGCGGCAGGCGGTTCCCCTGTTGGTTACCGAAGCTCCCTTCGTTGCCACGGGTCTCGAAGACCGAGTTGCCCGTGATTCACGCGCCGTGCTGGTCGCGGAAGAGGCGGGCAAAGTCGCCTCTGTGTCCGGCAACCAGATCATCATCACTTCGGATGGAAAGATTCCGGAGTCAAAGAAGCGGTTGAAGCACGCGCCCGAAGACGGCGTGTTCATCTACCAGCTCCGGAAGTTCATGCGATCGAATGCGGCCACGTGCATCAACCAGAAGTCGTTGGTCTCGCGCGGCGACTCCGTCAAGAAAGGCCAGATCATTGCAGATGGACCCTGCACCCAGGGCGGCGAACTGGCGCTCGGCCGAAACATCCTTTGCGCGTTCATGCCGTGGAACGGCTACAACTTCGAGGACGCCATCCTAATCTCGGAGAAGATCTCGAAGGATGACATTTTCACTTCGATCCATATCGATGAGTTCGAGGTCAGCGCCCGCGACACCAAGCTTGGGCCTGAGGAAATCACCCGCGACATCCCCAACTTGGGTGATGAAGCGCTCCGGAATCTGGGACCTGACGGCGTCATCCGGATCGGTGCGGAGGTCAAGCCGGGCGACATCCTCGTCGGCAAGATCACTCCCAAGTCCGAGACCGAACTGGCCCCGGAAGAACGTCTGCTTCGCGCCATCTTCGGTGAGAAGGCGGCAGACGTTAAGGACACTTCCCTGAAGGTTCCATCCGGCACCTACGGCATCGTCATGGACGTCAAGGTTTCCTCCAAGAAGGATTCCGACCGTGATGTTCGTCCGACTTCATCGAGCGCTTCTTCCGCCGGTGGGGAAGTAAAGCGACAAGCGAAGGAAGTCCAGGATGAGCACAAGCGCAAAGCCGACGAACTGCGCGAGCAGCTCACGGAAGCGCTCTCGAACATCCTCCTCGGCGAAAAGATCCCGCTCGACGTCGTTAACAGCGAAACCGGTGAGATCATCATCCCGGCGAACCGCAAGATCACCAAGACACTCCTGCGCAAGCTGGCCGGCGTCTATGACCGCATCGAAATCGACCCCTCGCCGATCCGTAACAAGATCAACGAGATCATAGGCCAGTTTAAGAAGAAGTTCGATGACCTCCAGATGCAGTATGACGAGGAGATCGAGCGGGCCGAGTCCGGTGAAGAAACCGATTCCGGCATCGTGAAGCAGGTCAAGGTCTACATCGCCTCGAAGCGAAAGCTGTCGGTCGGCGACAAGATGGCCGGACGTCACGGCAACAAGGGTGTCGTCGCCAAGATCGTTCCCGAAGAGGACATGCCGTTCCTTGCGGACGGAACTCCTGTCCAGATCGTGCTCAATCCGCTGGGTGTGCCTTCGCGCATGAACGTCGGGCAGTTGCTGGAAACCCACTTGGGATGGGCCTGCAAACTTCTGGGCATCAAAATCGCTACCCCGGTGTTCGACGGCATCCCCGAGAAGGACATCCGCGGATACCTCAAGGAAGTGATCGAGATGCAGAAAAAGGCGGGCGAGATCACCCTGATCGGCGAGAACGGCAAGGCCACCTTGTTCGATGGCCGGACCGGTGAATGTTTTGATCAGGAGGTCGTCGTCGGCTACATCTACATGCTGAAACTCGGCCACTTGGTCGCCGACAAGATCCATGCCCGCGCCGTCGGTCCCTATTCGCTCGTCACCCAGCAGCCGCTGGGCGGTAAAGCGCAGTATGGCGGCCAGCGCTTCGGCGAAATGGAAGTGTGGGCGATGGAAGCCTACGGTGCGGCCTACACGCTGCAGGAGCTGCTCACCGTCAAATCGGACGATGTGCAGGGCAGGACGCGCATCTACGAATCGATTGTTAAGGGCGACAACACCCTCGAAGCCGGCGTGCCGGAATCGTTCAACGTGTTGGTTAAGGAAATGCAGTCGCTGGGTCTCGACGTCCGGGTTGGCTACAACAACCCCGTCGGCCAGCCTGAACAGCCGGGCACCATTGCCCTCGGCTGACCTGGACCGGAATTTGTGATCGGATAATTAGCAGTCTAGACCCTATGATCAGCACGAAGGAAGCGACGCGGGAATTGCTCGGGCTCGACAAGGTGAATCAGGTGGACCACGTCTCCATCTCGATCGCCTCCCCGGAATCCATCCGGGCTTGGTCGAAAGGGGAGGTCAAAAACCCCGAAACCATCAACTACCGCACGTTCAAGCCGGAAAAAGGTGGTCTTTTCTGCGAGCGCATCTTCGGTCCCGTCAAGGACTGGGAATGCTCCTGCGGAAAATATAAGCGCATCAAGCATCGCGGCGTTGTCTGTGACCGTTGCGGTGTCGAGGTGACCCTTGCCCGCGTCCGGCGAGAACGCATGGGCCACATCGAGCTCTCCGTTCCGGTGTCGCACATCTGGTTCTTCAAGTGCATGCCGAGCCGCCTCGGCCTCGTCGTCGACGTCAGCGCTCGAGATCTCGAACGAGTGATCTACTACGAGGACTACATGGTCATCGATCCCGGCACGACGCCGCTGCTGGTCAACCAGCTCCTGACCGAGACCGAGTTCCGGGAGGCCAAAGAGACCTACGGCGCCGACGCCTTCATCGCCAAGATGGGTGCCGAAGCCGTCCGCGACGCCCTCGCCCATGTCGACCTCGCCCGCGAAGTGGAGAAGCTCCAGCAGGCGATGGGAGAGACCAAGAGCAAGCAGAACAAGAAGAAGTATGCAAAGCGCATCCGGCTTCTCAGCTCATTCCTTTCGACCAAGGTCCGCCCCGAGTGGATGGTCCTCACGGTTCTGCCGGTGATTCCGCCCGATCTCCGGCCTTTGGTTCCTCTGGAAGGCGGCCGCTTTGCGACCTCCGATCTCAACGATCTTTATCGTCGTGTCATCAACCGGAACAACCGGTTGAAGAACCTGCTCCAGCTGAAGACCCCTGAGGTCATCATCCGGAATGAGAAGCGCATGCTTCAGGAAGCGGTGGATGCCTTGTTCGACAACGGCCGCCATGGCCGCGCCGTCACCGGCGCCGGCAATCGTTCGCTGAAATCGCTCTCCGACATGCTCAAGGGCAAGTCGGGCCGTTTCCGCCAGAACTTGCTCGGCAAGCGCGTCGACTATTCCGGCCGCTCCGTCATCGTCATTGGCCCCGAACTCAAACTCCACCAGTGCGGCCTTCCCAAGAAGATGGCGCTGGTCCTGTTCGAGCCGTTCATCATCCGTAAGCTGAAGGAGCGTGGCTATGTCCACACCGTCCGTTCGGCCAAGAAGATGATCGAACGCCAGACCCCCGAGGTTTGGGACATCCTTGAGGAAGTCACCAAGGGCCACGCCGTTCTCTTGAACCGCGCTCCGACCCTTCACCGTCTTTCGATCCAGGCGTTCGAGCCGACGTTGATCGAAGGCGAAGCCATCCGTATTCATCCGCTTGTCTGCACGGCCTACAACGCCGATTTCGACGGCGACCAGATGGCTGTCCATGTGCCCCTGTCGGTGGAAGCCCAGTTGGAGGCGCGCCTGCTCATGCTGGCGACCAACAACATCTTCTCGCCGTCCAGCGGCAAGCCGGTCATGACGCCGACCCAGGACATCACCCTCGGTTGCTACTACCTGACTGCGGAGCCCCGGAAACAGAAGAAGGAAACCGACCGTCTGATGCTGTTTGGCACCAAGTCGGAGGCGATCTTTGCGCACCATGACGGCGCCCTGAAGCTTCACGACCGTGTGCTCCTCAAGAATCCCGATTTCGGTCACAAGACCATTTACGGAAACAAGGAAGCCAAGATGATCGAGACCACGGTGGGTCGCGTCGTCTTCTCCGAGATCTGGCCCACGGAGCTGGGCTTCCCCAATCGTGTTGTCGGCAAGGGCGAACTCGGCAACCTGATCAGCAACTGCTACAAGACCTGCGGCCAGGAAAAGACGGTGGAAACACTGGATCGGTTGAAGGAGATGGGCTTCCGCGAGGCCACCCATTCCGGATGCTCGATCGGCATCGACGACATGATCATTCCCAAGGAGAAGGATCAGGAAATCGAGCACGCCCTGAAGCAGATCTCGGACATCGAGAAACAATACAAGAAGGGCGTCATCACCAACCTGGAGCGCTACAACAAGGTCATCGATATCTGGACCGTCTGCACCGACAAGATCTCGGGCGTGATGCTGAAGACCTTCGAGGCGAACCAAGGCAAGAAGGAATACAACCCCATCTCGTTGATGGTTGATTCCGGAGCCCGCGGCAACAAGCAGCAGGTCCGCCAGCTGGCCGGTCTCCGAGGCCTCATGGCCAAGCCCGACGGATCTATCATTGAGAAGCCCATTCTCTCGAATTTCCGCGAGGGCCTGACGGTTCTCGAATACTTCATCTCCACGCACGGTGCCCGCAAGGGACTCGCCGACACGGCTCTCAAGACTGCCGACTCAGGCTACATGACCCGCAAGCTGGTCGATGTCGCGCAGGACGTAATCGTCCAGGCAGTCGATTGCGGCACCACCAACGGCATCTGGGTCCAGGCCATCTACGAAGGCGAGGAAGCCGCCGTGAAGCTGGCCGACCGCATCGTGGGCCGCGTGAGTTCCGAAGGGATTCACGACCCGTCGAACCCGAAGAAATATCTAGTCAAAGCCGGGGAGGAGCTCGACGAGGTCAAGGCGAAGATCATCGACAACTCAGGCGTCGAGAAGGTCAAGATCCGGTCCGTATTGACCTGCGAAACCAAGCAGGGCATTTGCGCCCTCTGCTACGGCCGCAACCTTGCGACGGGCCTGTTGGTGAAGCTCGGTGAAGCCACCGGCATCGTCGCCGCACAGTCGATCGGTGAGCCGGGAACCCAGCTCACGATGCGCACGTTCCACACGGGCGGCGTTGCGGCGGGTGTTTCGAAGAACCCGATCATCAAGGTCAAGCACGACGGCGTGGTCCGCTACGGCGACGACATCCGCTATGTCGAGCTTCAGGACGGCAGCAACATTGTTCTGAACAAGAACGGGTCCATCGCGGTATTGACCGAAGACGGCCGCGAACTCGAAAGCCACAGCATCGTGATCGGCTCAGTCCTTTCCATCGGAAATGGCGGCGAGATCAAGAAGGGTGAAATCTTGGCCCAGTGGGATCCCTATAACGTCCCGATCCTCTCCGAAAAGGCCGGCCGTGTTCGGTTCCATGACATCATCGAAGGTGTTACGATGAAGCAGGAACTCGACGAGACCACCGGCCAGGAATCCATGGTCATCATCGACCATAAGGAAGACCTGCATCCACAGGTCATTGTCCTCGACGAATCAGGTGATCCGACCGCCCAGTATGCGATCCCTTCTGGCGCCCACATCGCCATCAACGAAGGTGACAAGATCGTGGCCGGAACATTGCTGGCCAAAACTCCCCGGAAGAGCTCGAAGACCAAGGATATCACCGGCGGTCTCCCGCGGGTCGCCGAATTGTTTGAAGCCCGTCGGCCAAAGGACGCGGCGGAGATCTCGAAAATCGACGGCGTCGTCGATTTCGGCCCCAGCGTTCGCGGCAAACGCTGCATCGTGATCAAGGATCCCGTGACGGCCGCCGAGGAAGAGCATCTCATCCCGATCGGCAAACACGTCGTGGTGTTCAAGGGCGACTTCGTCAAGAAAGGCCAGCAGCTCACCGAAGGCCCCATGGACCCTCATGAGATCCTCGAGATTCTCGGTCCTCAGGAGCTTCAGGAACACATGGTCAACGAAGTGCAGGAGGTCTACCGACTGCAGGGCGTGACCATCAACGACAAGCACATTGAGATCATTGTCCGGCAGATGTTGCGCAAGGTCCGCATCACCGAGCCTGGCGACACCCAGTTCCTCTGGGGTGAACAGATCGACAAGGTTGTTTTCGAGGACGAGAACAACCGGGTGGACAAGATGGGTGGAAAACCTGCCGAGGCTATGCCTGTCCTCCTGGGCATCACCAAGGCGTCTCTTGAAACTGAGTCGTTCCTGAGCGCGGCTTCCTTCCAGGACACAACCCGTGTGCTCACAGACGCTGCAACCATAGGCAAGACGGACATCCTCCGTGGTTTCAAGGAAAACGTCATCATGGGTCATATCATCCCTGCGGGGACAGGCTACCAGGGCCACAGGAATATTGCGCTTGTTCCCTTGGTCGAACCCATTCCGGAAGAACCCGCCGCTGCGGTCGAAGAAATGTCTCCTTTGGCCGGTTGAGCGAACTTGAAACACTGGTTTCTCGAAAATTCTAAATATCTTATTGCCTCGAAGACTTCGTTTGTTATCTTCCGCGTCCCATTTCGCCAAGCCGCGACGCGGATAACCAGAAAGCATTTGTAAATGCCGACCATCAATCAGCTTGTTCGCAAAGGACGCTCAAAAGTCCGCACTAAGTCCAAATCTCCCGCTTTGGAATCGTCCCCCTTCCGTCGTGGCGTTTGCCTTCAGGTGATGACCCGCACGCCCAAGAAGCCAAACTCGGCGATGCGGAAAGTTGCGAAAATCCGTCTCACCAACGGATTTGAAATAATCGCCTACATTCCGGACGAGGGACATAACCTCCAAGAGCATTCGATCGTGCTCGTGCGGGGAGGCCGTGTGAAGGATCTTCCCGGTGTCCGATACCACATTGTCCGTGGTGCGTTGGATGCGGCCGGGGTTGAGAAGCGCCGCGTGAGCCGTTCCAAGTATGGGGTGAAGCGTCCGAAGGCAGTGGTCGCCAAGAAGTAATCAGCATCCATTTCTATGTCACGTCGTCGTCAAGCGGATAAGCGGTCAGTTCTTCCGGACAACCGGTTCAACAGCACCTTGGTCACGCGGCTCATCAATACCGTGATGCAGTGGGGCCAGCGTTCCGTCGCGGAGCGCATCGTGTATCAGGCTTTCGATGGGCTTGCTGAAAAGACCCCCAACATCACTCCCTTGGAGATTCTGCAACGGGCTGTTGACAACGCCAAGCCCCGCCTCGAAGTGAAGCCGCGCCGGGTTGGTGGAGCAACGTATCAGGTTCCCATGGAAGTCCCCGGGGATCGGCAGGCTTCGCTGGCCATGAGGTGGCTCGTTGATTTTGCCGATGCCCGCAAAGGCATTCCGATGCGCGAGGCTCTCGCGGCGGAAATTCTCGAGGCCTATCAGGGGCAGGGGAATGCTATCCGGAAGCGCGATGAAGTGCACAAGATGGCTCAAGCCAACAAGGCGTTCGCTCACTTCCGCTGGTAATAAAATCTAAACAGAACACGCCCCGGTCGCTTAGGCGCCGCGGGGCGTTTTTAGTCTCAAGAAGATGGCAGACAACACACAGCTCAATTCGCCCAACCGGCAGTTCACGTTGGAGCGGACCCGTAACATTGGCATCGCCGCGCACATTGACGCCGGCAAGACCACGACTACGGAGCGGATCCTGTTCTATACCGGTCTGATCCATAAGATCGGTGACGTTGATGACGGCAACACGGTCACCGACTGGATGGAGCAGGAAAGGGAGCGAGGCATTACGATCACATCGGCGGCCGTGACGTGCTTTTGGACCCAGAAGAAAGAAGAAGGTCTGCAGAAGTCCTTCGCGGCTGTGCCGATGAGGGTGAACATCATCGATACCCCCGGCCACGTCGACTTCACGGCCGAAGTGGAACGCTCGATGCGTGTTCTTGATGGTGCCGTCGCCGTCTTCTGCGGGGTTGCCGGCGTTCAGCCGCAATCCGAGACTGTCTGGCGACAGGCGACTAAATACAAAGTTCCGAGAATCGCGTTCATCAACAAGATGGATCGCACCGGGGCCAACTTCGACAATGCGCTCAATGACATGCGCAAGAAGTTGAACGCCTACGCATTTCCCGTGTATTTGCCGATCGGAGCCGAAGAAAATCTAGAAGGTGTCATCGACATCGTAAACCAGAAGGCCGTTGTCTGGGGTGCCGGTGATATTGAAAACGAGGGCCTTAAATACGAGATCAAGGACATCCCCGAAGCATTGAAGGTCAGGGCCGCTGCCGCGTTGGTGGAACTGATCGAAGCCGTCTCCAACAAGGACGACTCCATCGCTGAGTTGGTTCTAGAGGAAAAACCGATCGAGCCCCTCGTTCTCAAGGCGGCCATTCGTCGTCTCACCTGCAAGCTCGAGTTTGTTCCGGTCCTTTGTGGGTCCGCTTTCAAAAAGAAAGGAGTCCAGTGCCTGATCGACTCCGTGGTGGACTACCTTCCCAGTCCGTTGGACATCCCTCCGGCCGAAGGAATCGATCCTTTGACCGGGGATGTGGTCAAGGTTCCGACCAACGACAATGAAAAATTTTGCTCGTTGGCGTTCAAGCTCTGGACCGATACTTACGCCGGCAAGCTTGTTTTCTTCCGCGTCTATTCCGGTCAGCTCAAAAAAGGCGACACAATTTACAATCCCCGCACGCGCAGGCGCGAGCGCGTCAGTCGCCTCATGGTCATCCAAGGCAGCGAGCGGAAAGACATTGATTGCGCTTTCGCCGGTGACATTGCGGCGCTTGTCGGTCTGCGGAACATCACCACGGGTGATACGGTATGCGACGAGAATTTCGACGTCACTCTCGAGCCGCCGACCTTCCCCGAGCCCGTGATCAGCATGGCGGTTGAGCCCAAGACCAAGGGCGACCGCGACAAGATGTCCGAGGGTTTGCAGCGTCTGGCGGAAGAAGATCCGACTTTCCGGTGCTTCACCAACGAGGAGACCGGGCAGTTGATCATTGCCGGCATGGGTGAACTTCACCTCGAAATCATCGTCGACCGCCTTAAGCGCGAATTCAAGGTCGAGGCCAACACGGGCGCTCCTCAGATTGCGTATCGCGAGACTATCACCCTTGCCGCGGAAGGCGAAGGCAAGTTCATCCGCCAGTCCGGTGGCCGCGGTCAATACGGCCACGCTTGCGTCACTGTCGAGCCCAACGAAAAAGGCAAGGGTGTCGAGGTCAACAACAAGGTTGTCGGTGGCGCGATCCCGAAGGAATACGTCCCTGCGGTCATCCACGGAATCGAGGAAGCAATCAAGAGCGGTGTCTACGCGGGTTATCAGGTCATCGACATCAAGGTCAACGTCGTCGACGGTTCTTTCCATGAAGTCGACTCCAACGAACTCGCGTTCAAGATGGCCGGCATTTTCGCCCTGAAGGACGCCTTCAAGAAAGCCGGGCCAATCCTCTTGGAGCCGATCATGAAGGTGGAACTAACCACGCCCGATGAATATCAGGGAGACCTTCTCGGCGATGTGAATCGTCGCCGCGGTGTGATCCAGGGTGTCGAGGCCAAGATGGGCCTGACAGTCCTCAACGCGAATGTGCCGCTGGCTGAAATGTTCGGCTATGCCACCGCCATCCGATCTCTCTCGAAAGGACGTGCGTCCTACTCGATGGAGCCCCTAAACTTCGAGCAGGTGCCCACCAGTGTCCTGAACCAGATTCTTGACACCGCGAAGGCCCGTCCTGCTGCCCGTAGCTAAACCATAACCCTTGTTCTTTGACTTATGCCTGGACAACGAATCCGTATCCGTTTGAAGGCCTTTGATCATCGGGTAATAGACCAGTCCGCCCACGAGATCGTCGAGACCGTGAAGCGAACAGGTGCCCGAGTCGCTGGCCCCATACCCCTTCCTACGCGCATCGAGCGCTTCACCGTCCTGCGCTCGCCGCACGCGGATAAGAAATCCCAGGAAACTTTCGAGCAACGCACCCACAAACGTTTGCTCGACATCATCGACCCTACCGCCAAGACGGTCGATGAACTCAAAAAATTGAATCTCCCGGCGGGTGTTGACATCACCATCAAGATCTAAAGCCATGATCGCACTCATCGGAAAAAAACTTGGTCATACCCGCGTTTACAACGACAAGGGCATCGCTGTCCCTGTGACGGTTGTCAAGGCGGGCCCCAACTACGTTCTTCAATGCAAGTCTGTCGAGACGGACGGTTACAACGCCGTCCAGCTTGGTTTTGACGAGCAGAAACCCCAGCGGATCAACAAACCCCTCACGGGACACCTCGCCAAGTTCAACGGCAAGCCCGTGAAACGCATCCGTGAAGTCCGTGACTTCTCGGTCAGCGTCAAGCCGGGTGATGTCGTCGGTGTCACTCTCTTCGCCAAGGGCGACTTCATCGATGCGATCGGCATCACCAAGGGTCGCGGCTTCGAAGGCGTGGTGAAGCGCCACGGTTTCCGCGGCGGTGACTCCACCCACGGTGCCAAGGGCTGGCATCGGCGCGGCGGTGCGATCGGTCAGCGCCTGTTCCCCGGCACCGTCATGCGCGGCATGAAGATGCCCGGCCACATGGGGCAGGTGCAGCGCACCACCCAGAATCTCGAGGTCATCCAGGTTCTCGAAGAGGACAACATCCTTCTCATCAAAGGTGCCATTCCTGGTGCCGAAAACGACTACGTCATCATCCGCGAGGCCAAGAAACTTCCGAAGGGTTCGGAACGCGCCAAACGCCGCGCGGGTCTCATCGCACCTGCTGGACCGGCCAAGGCCGCGAAGGGTGGAGCCAAGCCCGCAGCCAAGCCCGCAGCCAAGAAATAGCAAGTCATGAAGCTCTCCATCATTGATCTCAAGGGCAAGACGACCGGCGAACATGAAATCAAGTTCGAGGTCATTGCCAACGGTATCGGAACCCAGGCGGTTCACGATACGGTGACTGCACAGCGGGCCGCCCAGCGGACCGGCACTGCCTGCACCAAGACCATGGGCGACGTCAATGGCAGCGGAAAAAAGCCGTGGCGCCAGAAGGGAACCGGCCGTGCGCGCGCCGGCTCCTTCGCTTCGCCCCTGTGGCGCGGCGGCGGTGTCGTCTTCGGTCCCAAGCCCCGCGACTTCTCCAAGAAGGTCAACGTCAAGACCAAGAAACTCGCACTGCGCAAGGCGTTGAGCGAGCGCATCAAGTCCGGCGAGGTGCTCATCGTCGAAAACCTCTCCCTGACCGCTCCCAAGACCAAACAAGTCGTGGCGATTCTCAAGGACCTTAACTTGGATGGAACCGTCACGCTTGTCTGTGAGGTCCATGACAAGATTCTGCTCGCCGCATCCCGCAACATCCCTTACGTCGACCTGACCACGGCGGAACTGCTCAACACCTACGACGTCCTGAAGAACGACAAGATCGTTTTTTCGAAGGCCGCATTCGCCAAGGTTGAGGAGCGCCTCACCAAGGAGTAACCAGCCATGAATTCCTTCGACATCATAAAGACCGTCCGCATCACGGAGAAGGGCACCCGCCAGTCCGAGAAGTTCAACAAATACACGCTAATGTGCGATCCGAAGGCCGATAAGCCACAGATCAAGCAGGCCGTGGAAGAGCTCTTCAAGGTCAAGGTTGTCCGCGTCAACACCCTTCATGTGAGGGGCAAACTCCGCCGGAAGTCCACTCCCGCCCGGGGCCGCACCCCCAATTGGAAGAAGGCGATCGTCACCCTGAAAGACGGTGACAAGATCCAGATCGTTTGAGCGCGATCTAATTCAATTCAAAAGGGCGGCTGGAGAAATCCAGCCGCCCTTTTCTTTCCCGGCCGGGATACGTCAAGGTTTTGGAGGGCGCAGCACAGGTCCTTCTTTTGACCGTCCGACAAAGACGTTTTTTCGATCTAGGCGCGAGCCGCCTTCTCGTTCAGGTCAAGCCATCGCTCCAGCACCTTCGTGGTCCGGTTGTTCCTCAAATCCCCGGACGGAAGCATCTCGCCCCAGCGGACGGCAGTGGCCGGATCGGTTTCGGCCAAAGCCACCGCGTAAGCTCCGATTGCCTGGCCTTTGTTTACCCCGTGCGCGCGTTTCTCTATCGATTCTGCGGTCGCGACTGGTTCGCGCACCCCAACTGTCAATGGTAGTCCGCAGGGCGATTTCCTGAAGTTCCCCGCCCACACGACACCGAGATGGCGGAAGGAGTTGAGGCGAAGGGCGGGCTCGGATAAGCCGGCAACCCATCCCGTTGCCTCATGGATAAATGACACCCAAGGATGCTGAGTAGGCAGGGGTGATTGACTCAGGTTTCTGTGTTCGTTTTTGAGGGTAGCGGTTCTGTCAATCCCCCGGCTGGCGGGGGGAGCGCCCTGCGGGCACCGGGTCATTCCGCCGCCCCGGCGAGGATCGGTTTCAACCGCCGCTCCAACTCCGCCTGCAAGGCAAACGGGTCCAGACTCTCGTAGCGCTCGCGCAAGTCCCGCCGCGCTTGGCGCCCGAGCACGCCCGTGTCCCGCAGGCGCTGGTAGGCGGTGCGCGCCGGTTCGTAGCGCTTTTTCCACTGGC